>JBOHYC010000154.1:0-7769 GCA_050737755.1 Lysobacter sp. | reverse complement strand
GCCGCATCGCCAGCGACGGCGCCGCCGCATTGCAGCGCGGCCCGCTGGCCGAAGCCATCGTCGAGCGCCTCGGCCAGCCGCCGCACGGCGCGCAGGTGACGCTGGCCGACCTCGCCAGTTATCGCGTTGAACGCACCGAACCGGTGTGCCGTCCGGTACGCGCCTACATCGTCTGCGTGCCCCTGCCACCGTCCAGCGGCGTCGGCCTGCTGGAACTGATGCTGATCCTCGACGGCACCGATATCGCCGAGCGCGGCCCCGACGACCCGCGGTCGTGGCTGTTGTTCGCCGAGGCCAGCCGGCTGATGTACGCCGACCGCGACCAGTACGTCGGCGATCCCCGTTTCGTAGACGTTCCCGTGCAGGGCCTGCTCGACCCGGCCTACATCGACCGCCGTCGCGCCATGATCGGCGAGCGCGCAGCCGCGCAGGCACCGGTCCACGGCACGCCCGAAGGCGCGCCCGTCCTGGCCCGCGACGCCACCGACGAGCCCGGCGGCACCAGTCACTTCGTCGTGGTCGATGGCGATGGCAACGCGGTCTCGATGACCACCACCATCGAATCGTTCTTCGGCTCCGGCCGCGTGGTCGGCGGCATGTTGATGAACAACCAGCTGACTGACTTCTCGTGGTCGCCGGGCGGCGCCGCCGCCAACGCGATCGCACCCGGCAAGCGCCCGCGCTCGTCGATGTCGCCCGTGATCGTGCTCGACCGTGACGGCCGTTTCATCGGCGCGATCGGCTCGCCGGGCGGCAACGCCATCCCCGCCTACATCGCCAAGACGCTGGTCGGCTGGCTGTTCTGGGACCTGCCGCTGGACCGCGCGATCGGCCTGCCCAACCTGGTCGCACGCGGCGAGCGCTTCAACGGCGAGGCTGATGAATTCGACCCGCAGCTGCGGCAGGCGCTGTCCACGCTCGGCGTCGACGTGGAATCGGGCTCCGGCGAGAACTCCGGACTGCACGGCGTGGTGCTGCGCGACGGCGTGCTGCACGGCGCCGCCGACCCGCGGCGCGAAGGCACCGCCGCCGCACTGTAGCCCGCATGTCGCAATCGGCGATCATGGCGGCTGCTCATCGGGGACCGACCATGCGCTTCCGCCAGATCGAAGTCTTCCACGCCGTCTACACCACCGGCTCCATCAGCGCCGCCGCCCGGGCGCTGCATGTCTCGCAGCCGTCGGTCAGCAAGGTGCTGCACCACACCCAGCAGCAACTCGACCTGGAACTGTTCCGGCTGGTGCGCGGCCGGCTGGTGCCCACCGACCAGGCGCACGCGCTGTTCGTCGAGGTCGCGGACGTTTTCGAACGCGTCCACTCGTTGCAGAAGACCGTCGGCAACCTCAAGAACGTGTCCACCGGCCACATCCGGCTGGCGGTGGTGCCATCGCTCGGGCTGCAACTGGCGCCGCTGGCGATCGCGCGCTTCCGCCAGCAGCACCCGCAGGTCACCTTCGACGTGCAGACCCTGCACCACGACGAAGTGTTCGAAGCGCTCTACGAGCGCAGTTGCGACATCGCCATCGCCTACGACCCGCCGACCCATCCGCGCATGAAACGTCGTGACCTCGACGCCGGCGAACTGATGCTGCTGTTCCGCAAGGCCAGCCTGCCGGACGTGGGCGACACCGTATCGATCCAGTTGCTGGACGGCCGCGATATGGTCGGCCTGACCACCGGCGGCCCGGTCGGCGAACTGTTCACCCGCGAACTGCGCCGACTGGACGTCAGCGTGCGCGAAGTGGTGTCCAATCAGACCTTCTACATCGCCGCCGCGCTGACCCGCTGCGGCGCCGGCATGGCCGTGGTGGACGAGTTCACCGCGCGCGCGAGTGTCGACGAGAGCACCGCGTTCCGGCCGTTCTCGCCGTCGCTGCGGTTCAAGGTGCAGTGCGTGCACTTGGAAGACCGCCTGCCATCTAAGGCGGCGGTGGAGTTCCTGGGGGTGTTCGGGAAGGTGCTGCGGGAAGCGCGTGAGGGTAGGTGAGTGGCTGCGCTGATTTTGGAAGACCTTGTTCCCCGCACTGTCGCAAGTGGCTTCATCCGCGAGCCTTTGACCTGCGTGAAACTGGAGCCGAGATCGGCCATAGGCGGGCGCTCGACGCTCAGGCCGGCTTTATCATCACCGCTTCGTAAGTGGCTCGAGCTTGCCGCTCCGCCTCACTGGCACACGGAAGATGGCGCCGCTTTTCACGAGCTGACAAGTGGTCGCGATTGGAGGCCAATACTCGATCAGCCGTGCGGCTTTCTCGTAGTGAGTTAGCTGGTTCCATCCCTTTGCCAACACGAATACGGTTAGCCCGAGCCGGGCAATAGCTTCCCGCTCCACCGGGCGGCGGTGGTGGTGGTCGTGGGTAATGTGGATCTGAACACCGTCGGCGATGGCGCGTTCGAACAGTTCGATGTCGGGTGCGCCTTTGGCATAGTCCGCGACGTGGACAACTTCATGGCCGTCTACGGCCACAAGCTCGTTTAGCGCCTTGGCTAGGCCTCGCGGCAAGTTTTCATCCAACTGCGCCTTCAAGCGGCCGCGGCCTGAGCCTCATAAGCCGCGGCCTTTCGAACGTCCGCGACTGAGACCTCGTACAAGGCAGCAACACGCTTCACGTCCCCACCCTCGGCCTTCAATGTCTCGGCGATGGCAATCGTCGGAACGCCCGAATGGGACAGGATTGGCTGGCCAAAACTGCGCTGCGGGTCGAACACAATGGTTTTCGAACGGGATACCGGATACCAGCGCATTGCTTCGTCATCCACGTTCAGTTCAATGCCTTCCCGTAGAGACGGACCGATCACTTTCCCCATGACGTTTTGACGTTTGACGACATCAACCAGCGCCTTGTCACCGTTGTCATCCAGCATTTCCATGAAAATGCGTTTCCCGTCGGTCTTGAATGACGTGCTGGTGAACGGGTATTCGTTGCCGAGCCTTTCCTGCAATTCTTCAATGGTGTGACGAATTAGGTTCAGCGGAACGCCGGAAGTGATGAACGTTCGAACAAAGCGAAGTTCGATCAGATCACGGAACCCAATGCCTTCAATTTCAGTTTCCGCAAGCTGGGGGGTCCATAGCGGCGCGTAGTGATGCTTCTGGCCACCACGCGTAGCGGTGTGACCGAGCATCCAGCGTCGAAGGTCACGAGAATCGCTGCCGATGAATCGCGCAGCATCGGCGAAGGAGTAGATGCCTACACCGAACGTTGCCTGCGATTGCATCGGGATGCCCATGTCAGTGAGTCTATAGAACGCTGCAGTATCTGTCCCGTCGAGGTCGGCCAGCTTCAGGCCAGTCGGTCGCGCAGCCTGAGATCGCGCAGTTCTCACATGCTCATGCGATTGATTGTTCAGCCGTGGGCGGTCATTGCACGAGCGTGGGGCTCCCCGAGCAGTGTTTCGCCTTGGGTCGATAGCCGACCACCTCACCCCACCCCAACCCCAAAATGAAACGCCTCGATCCGCATCCGTTCTCTTAGATAGAACGCATGCGCATCCTGCCGCTGCGTCCCCGAGTCCAACTGCAGGCGCTCGCACCCCAGCCGCTGCGCTTCCGCCTTCAACCAGTCCAGCATCGCCTTGCCATAGCCGCGTCCACGGCTGGCCTCGTCGGTCACCAGGTCGTCGACGTAGATGTGCCGGCCGACCGCCAGCATCTCCATCACCCGCCAGCCGGCGAATGCGCGCGGGGTGCCGGTGTCGTCGTACAGCACGGTGGCGCGGAAGCCGTCGGTGTCGATCTGGCGCAACGCCTGGCTGACGAAACGCTCTTCATCGAGCGCGGGGCGCAGTTGCCTGACCACCGGCCAGGCGGCGCGCAGGTCGGCGGCTTCGGTGACGGTGCGGATGGTCGGTGCGGTTCGGCTCAGTTCCACTCGAACAGCTTCCAGTACACCGGCGACACCGGGGCGCCGTCGTCGGGCTGGCCGTCGCCGTCGTTGTCCATCAGGTAGTAGACCGGGCCGCGCGAGGGCGTGACCTTGACCACCTTGAGCTGCCCGGCAACGCGGTACTGCTCGATGACGTCGCCGTTCTCGGCGACCTGGCGGGTGACGTCGGCGTTCTCGAGGCCGGCGGTCGGGTCGGACGGTGGCCCCATGGTGGCGCACGCAGCCAGCACGAGGGTGAGGAGCAGCCCGAGCAGGGCAGTCGAGGCGTTTCGCATGGCGATCTCTCCGGTCGTTTCGTCAACAATACGCTGCAGGCGCGACGGGGCAACCGCGCCCGCGGTCACTCCGGCAACAACAATTCGGCGCTGCGGTGGTCGTGGGTGAACGCGACGGCGGCGACGACCCGGTCGCAGGCCTGCCGGGCCGCTTCCGGCAACGGGCGACCTGCCAGCAATCCAGCGGTCAACACGGCGCTGAACAAGTCGCCGGTGCCCTTGGGCGCGGCATCGATGCGGACGTGGTCGAGGGTCTGCGCGTCGTCCGCCGTGACGATGGTGACGCGCATCTGCGTCGGCGGCCAGGAATCGGGCGCGGCGCTGGTGACGACCACCCAGCGGGTGCGTTGGCCGAGCAGGCTGCGCGCCGCGTCGATGGTTTCGTCAATGGTGTGGGTGCTACGGCCGGTCAGGCGCTCCAGCTCGAAGCCGTTCGGTACCAGTCCGTCGGCCAGCGGAAGCAGGCGTTGTTGGTAGGCGGGGATCATGGCGGGGTCGACGTAGACGCCGGTGTCGTGGTCGCCGATCACCGGGTCGATATGCACGCGCACGTCGGGATTGCGTGTGACCTCGGCCTCGATCCACCCCGCCAGCGCCTCGGCTTGTTCGGGGTTGCCGAGGTAGCCGACCTGGATCGCGCGCAACTGCTGCAGCGCGCCGCGCGCCTGCAGGTCGTGGAGATATCCGGCGAACCACTCGGTCGGAAGCGCGCCGCCGTGCATGCTCGGGTAGTGCGGGGTATTGCCGAGGATCACCGTCGGCACGCTGGCCACTCGCAGCCCGGCCGCCTGCAGCGCCGGAAGAGCGACGTTGTTGCCGACGCTGCCGTAGACCACCTGCGACTGCACCGAGACGATGTCGATGACGAGTGGTTGCAGCGGCGCAGTGGGTTCGTGTGACGGGTCGCTCATCAGGACGGCGCGGGCCAGTAGTGGCTGTCGGGCAGGGCACGCGCGCCGAAGATCGCCTGGCCGACGCGGATCACCGTGGCCCCTTCCTCGATGGCCATTTCGTAGTCGCCGGACATGCCCATCGACAGCTGTTCGATGCCGCTGGCGGCGTCGAGCTCCTGCCGCAGTCGATCGCGCAGCTCGCGCATCAACACGAAGCACGCGCGCACCCGGTCGACGTCGGCTGACAGCGCGGCCAGAGTCATCAGGCCTCGCACGCGCAACGCGCTGAACGCGGGCAACTCACGCACGAACGCGGCCACTTTGTCGGGCAGCAGGCCGTACTTGCTTTCCTCCCCGGACGAGTTGACCTGCACGAACACGTCCAACGCGCGGCCCTCGGACTGCAGGCGTCGATCCAGCTCGCGCGCCAGGCGCAGGCTGTCGAGCGCCTGGAACTCGTCGGCGAACTGCGCCACCACCCGCGCCTTGTTGGTCTGCAGGTGGCCGATCACCGACCAGCGCAGGTCGGCCAGGTCGGCCATCGACTCCCACTTGCCATGCGCCTCCTGCACCTTGTTCTCGCCCAGGAACCGGCAACCGGCCGCATACGCCATGCGGATGCGTGCCTCGTCGACGGTCTTGCTGACCGGCAACAGCCGCACCTCCGCAGGATCGCGCCCGACCTTGCGGCAGGCCGTGGCGATCCTGGCGCGTACGGCAGTCAGGTTGTGCTCGAAGTCGCCAACCGTGGATGCGGCCGGATATGCGGTGTCGGGGTGCAGCTCGTCCAAGGGCAGGGCCTCGCGAACGGAGAGAGTGGACTGCCAGCGAGCGTGGTGCCGGCGAACCGCGATTGTAGCGTCGGCGACGGTGCCGTCCGGGCCGGGCACGTAGAATCGGGCCCATGAAAAGACTCGTGCTGATCGACGGTTCCAGCTACCTCTACCGCGCCTTCCACGCGCTGCCGCCGCTGACCAATGACGCCGGCGAGCCGACCGGCGCGCTGTTCGGCGTGGTCAACATGCTGCGCGCGCACCTGAAGGAGCAGCCGGACTACATCGCCTACGTGGTCGACGCGCCCGGCAAGACCTTCCGCGACGACCTCGACCCGCAGTACAAGGCCAACCGGCCGCCGATGCCCGACGAGTTGCGCTCGCAGGTGCAGCCGATGTGCGACATCGTGCAGGCGCTCGGCATCGACATCATCCGCATCCCGGATGTGGAAGCCGACGATGTCATCGGCACGCTGGCAATCGAGGCCGCCGACGCCGGTGTCGACGTGACCATCTCGACCGGCGACAAGGATTTCGCGCAACTGGTGCGTCACGCCAACGAGCGCGCCGGCATCGCGCTGGTCAACACCATGAGCGGCAGCCGGCTCGACAATGACGAGGCGGTGTTCGCCAAGTTCGGCGTGCGCGCGGACCAGATCATCGACTACCTGGCGCTGATGGGCGACAAGGTCGACAACATCCCCGGCGTCGAGAAGTGCGGGCCGAAGACCGCGGCCAAGTGGCTGGCGGAGTACCAGACGCTCGACGGCGTGATCGCCAACGCCGATAACATCAAGGGCAAGATCGGCGAGAACCTGCGCGCGGCGCTGGAGCGCTTGCCGCTCAACCGCACGTTGACCACGATCCGGACCGACGTGCCGCTGGAGCAGCGTCACGACCAGTTGCTGCTGCGCGAGCGCGATGCCGATGCATTGCGCGTGCTGTACGCGCGATACGGCTTCAAGCAGGCGCTGCGCGAACTTGATGGCGGCGCCGGTGATGCGGCCACCGACAGCGGCAGCGTGCGCAACACCGCGGCCGGTTATGCGCGCACCGCAGCTGCGACGGATGCCGATCTCGACCCGGCGCTGTCCGCACCCGGCGAATACGAATGCGTGCTGACCCGCGAGCAGCTCGACCAGTGGATCACCCGGTTGCAGACCGCCGACGAGTTCGCGTTCGACACCGAGACAGATTCGCTCGATGCGTTGTGCGCGCGGCTGGTCGGCCTGAGCTTCGCCGTCGAGCCCGGCCGTGCCTGCTACATCCCGGTCGGCCACGACTACCCGGGCGCGCCGCCGCAGTTGCCGCTCGCCGAAGTGCTCGACGCGCTGCGGCCGGTGCTGGGCGACGCCGCGAAGCGCAAGATCGGCCAGCACGGCAAGTACGATTTGCACGTGCTGCGCTGCCATGGCGTCGAGGTCAACGGATACGCCGACGACACCATGCTCGAGAGCTTCGTGCTCAACGCCACCGCCAGCCGCCACGACATGGACTCGCTGGCCAAGCGCTACCTCGGCTACGACACCATCAAGTACGCCGATGTCGCCGGCAAGGGCGTCAAGCAGATCACCTTCAACCAGGTCGCGATCGACGACGCCGCGCCTTACGCGGCCGAGGACGCCGACATCACTCTGCGCCTGCACCGCGTGTTGGCCCCGAAGCTCGCGGCCGAGCCGGACCTGCGGCGCGTCTACCGCGAGATCGAGATCCCGCTGGTCTCCGTACTGGAACGCATCGAGGCCAACGGCGTGATGATCGACATGGACGAGTTGCGTCGGCAGTCGGCGGACCTCGGCCAGCGCATGCTCGCCGCACAGCAGAAGGCGACCGAACTGGCCGGGCGTACGTTCAACCTCGACTCGCCCAAGCAGGTCTGCGCGCTGCTGTTCGAAGAGCTCAAGCTGCCGGCGCTGGTGAAGACGCCCAAGGGCCAACCCTCGG
>JBOHYC010000153.1:0-1844 GCA_050737755.1 Lysobacter sp. | reverse complement strand
ACGTCGGGCGGCGGCAGGTCCTGGGCAAGGGTCGGAGCGGAAACGGTCATCAAGGCGGCCAGCAGCAGGGTGGGCTTCATGGGATGGGGTCCGGGAGTGGAAAGTGCAACGGGGTACGGATCGTCTTGAAGCTTCGTTGTAGGAGCGACGTGAGTCGCGATTTCCAGGGCGCTGGGTACGGCGAGGAAATCGCGACTTACGTCGCTCCTACATCAAGGTGGGGCCGCGGATGGGCGCGCCGGGCGTTCCGATCCGCGCCTAGATCAATCGTTCAACTGGCTCCACAGGAAGGTGAAGGCGAGCGCGCTCATGTGGGCGGCCTGCTTGTTGTTGGCCGAGCCGCCGTGGCCGCCTTCGATGTTCTCGTAGTAGCGCACGTCCTCGCCGCCCTCGAGCATCTTGGCCATCATCTTGCGGGCGTGGCCGGGATGGACGCGGTCGTCGCGGGTGGAGGTCATGAACAGCGTCGGCGGATAGTCCTTGCCCTGCTCGTACAGGTGGTACGGCGAGAAGGTCTTGATGAACGCCCACTCCTCGGGCTTGTCGGGGTTGCCGTACTCGGCCATCCACGACGCGCCGGCCAGCAGCTTGTGGTAACGCTGCATGTCGAGCAGCGGCACCTGCACCACGATCGCGCCGAACAGCTCCGGGTACTGGGTCAGCATGTTGCCCATCAGCAGGCCGCCGTTGCTGCCGCCCTGGATGCCGAGCTTGTCGGCCGAGGTGATCCTGCGCGCGACCAGGTCCTTCGCCACCGCGGCGAAGTCCTCATAGGCCTTGTGCCGGTTGGCCTTCAGCGCGGCCTGGTGCCAGCGCGGGCCGTACTCGCCGCCGCCGCGGATGTTGGCGACCGCGTACACGCCGCCCTTCTCCAGCCAGCCCTTGCCGACGCTGCCGGAGTAGCCCGGTGTCATCGAGATCTCGAAGCCGCCGTAGCCGTACAACAACGTCGGAGTGCTGCCGTCGAGCGCGAGGCCTTTCGGCTTGACGATGAAGTACGGCACGCGCGTGCCGTCCTTGCTGGTGGCGAAGAACTGGTCGACTTCGTGGGTCGAGGCGTCGAAGAACACCGGCATGGTCTTGAGCACCTGCGGCGCCTGGCCAACCTCGGCGATCGCCAGCGTCGCCGGGCTGAGGTAACCGTCGGCCTGCACCCACACCGCGTCGCTGTGGTCGGGGTCGACCGCGCTCACCGAAACGCTGCCTTCGGGCTGGCCGGTGAAGTCGCTGCGGCTCCATTCGGCCGAGCCATCGGACGGCGGGGTCAACACCTGCAGGTCGTTCTTGACGTCGTCGAGGATGTTGAGCACGAGGTGGTTGGCGGTAGCGGTGACGCCGGCCAGCGAGGTGGTCTCGGTCGGCTCGAACAGCACGGTGAAGTCGCGGCCGCCGGCCATGAAGGCGTCGAAGTTGGCGGCGATCAGGCTGCCGGCCGGGAAGGTCTTGCCTGCGGCCTCGTACGGCTCGCGCAGTTCCAGCACCAGCCACTCCTTGTGCACCGACTTGTTGGCGGAGTTGGGCGCGTCGACTTGGCGCAGCTGGCCGTCGTCGCCGATCAGGTACAACTCGTCGTTGTAGAACGCGATGGTGCGGCTGACGAAGTCGCGCTCGAAGCCGGGCGTGTGGTCGTGCATCGCCGCGATGTACATGTCGTCGTCGGTGCCTTCGTAGACGACATCGGCCGCGCTCATCGGGGTGCCGCGGGCCCAGCGCTTGACGATGCGCGGGTAGCCGGACTCGGTGAGCGTGCTCTGGCCATCGGCATCGGGCCCGAAGTCGGT
This sequence comes from Lysobacter sp., assembly GCA_050737755.1. Classification (GTDB taxonomy): domain Bacteria; phylum Pseudomonadota; class Gammaproteobacteria; order Xanthomonadales; family Xanthomonadaceae; genus Novilysobacter. The sequence continues at coordinate 63 of JBOHYC010000153.1, read as the reverse complement.
GTAGACGTAGACGTTGTCGCGGTCGATCCAGCCAAGGCCACCCTTGGCTTCGTCGCGGAAGAA
>JBOHYC010000152.1:0-1527 GCA_050737755.1 Lysobacter sp. | reverse complement strand
GGCGGGCGCGGGATCACTTCCTGCACCTTGAACACGTTCACGCCAAAAAGCTGACGCGTGCCGAGGCGGAACAGCAGCAGCGCCAGCCGGTTGTGGCCGGCCAGGCGGGTGCGTTGGTCGATGCGGTCGAGCAGGTCGTGGCTCATGGCGAGGTTGTCGGCCGCGGGGCGGGGTTCTTGAGCCCGGTTCCGTCCGCGGGGACGATGCGTGTGGTCGGCGGATGGCGCGGCACGCGGCTTGCCTTGCCATGGGCACACCCGTATTCGGAGCATGCCGTGCGGCAGTCGTTCCTGCCCTTCCTGCTGGCGTTGGCCCTGTGCATCGGCGTTGTGTCCGCGGCCGAACCGATCACCCCGCCCGAGGCGATCCGCGCCGCGGCAGTCGTCGCGGTGGGCGGCGATCCGGCGACGACCGAGGCTTCAGTCGATTCCAACCTGCGCATGGCGGTCTGCAGTGCGCCGTTGCAGGCGGTGCCCACCAGTGCCCGAATCGTGCGGGTGCGCTGCCCGGACCAGCCGGGCTGGCAGCTGTACGTGCCGGTCCAGGTGCGTGAGGTCGAGAAGGTGCTGGTGGTGACCCAGCCGGTGCAGGCCGGTGAGACCATCACCGCCGACATGCTGGAAATGCGCCGGCGCGATATGGCCGGCGCGGGCAATGGTTTTGCCGACCCGGCGGCGCTGGTCGGCCAGACCGCGCAGCGCAGCCTGGCCCCCGGCGCCGCACCGACCCGCGACGACATGGCCGAAGGGCCGTTGCTGCGACGCGGCGACCCGGTCGTGCTGGTGTCGCGGGCGGGCGGCATCGAGGTCCGGGTGGCCGGACGTGCGCTCGGCCGGGCCGCACCGGGCGGGGCGATCTCGGTGGAGAACCTGCAGTCGCGCCGTATCATCCGTGGCCGGGTGGTCGGCGCGGGGATCGTCGAGGTCATGCGTTGAGGCCCGCTGGCCGGGGTCGGCTAAAGTTCCGTCCGGACGCGCCGTTACCGGGTTCGACCGAGCCATCAGGAGCATTTCCATGACCACCAAGATCGACGGCACGCCGCCGCCCATCCGCACGACCGATCCGGCCGCCATCGGTGCGGCCCAGTCACGCGCCGGTGAAGAACGCTCGCAGCCCGTCGCGGCTGCCCCGCCGGCCGACAGCGTGCGGCTGACCGGCGAGGCCGAAGGCCTGCAGGCAATGCAGCGCGAACTTGGCGCGCCCGGCATCGACCTGGCCAAGGTCAACGAAGTGCGGGCCGCGCTGGCCGACGGCAGCTATCGCGTCGACCCGCAGCAGATCGCCACGCGCATGCTCGCGCTCGACAGCGAGCTGGGCCAGTGAACCCCGCGGTCGCACAGCCGGTGACGGCCGCTGCGGCCGGTGCAGCCGCCGCGCTCGACACACTCGAGCTGGCACTCCAGGGCGAGCGTCGGGCGCTGCTCGAGCACGACGTCGACGCCCTGCTGCACTCCACCCAGGCCAAGCTGAGCGCACTGCGACTGGTCGAATCGCAGCCGCTGCGTGGCAACGACCCCGCTCGCGTGA
>JBOHYC010000151.1:0-2832 GCA_050737755.1 Lysobacter sp. | reverse complement strand
GCACCGATGATGTCCGCCACGTCCGTCAGGATCTGGGTCAGGCGGTCGGCGTTGTAGGCCTCGTCGATGTACTCGATATAGCGCTGCCGCTCCTCTTCGGAGGCGGCGAAGCTGACATCGTAGATGTTGAACGAGAGTGCCTTGGTGAGGTTGTTGAAACCCTGCAACCTCAGGCGCGGCAACGGTTTGACCACGGTTGTTTCCCGGTACGTCGGACAGGGCGGGAATTATGGGGCAATTGACCGCGCGGGGAAAATGCCGGGCCGCAAGCCCGCGTTGGCGGCCTCGCGCACGGGATGTACCGGCCGATGCCCCTCAGCGGCGGGATTTGCCACGCGGCGCCAGTTCGACCTAAGCTCGCCGGATGCCTCGAGCACTTAGACTATGTCCGCCAACCTGGTAGCCCCATTGACTGCTCTGCGTAGAACCAACAGCCCGCTGATGCCCGACGGCGCGGTGATCGAACGATTCCTTGCCCATTGCCACCGTCGCCGGTATCCGTCGCGCACCGATGTGTTCCGTCCGGGCGATCCGGCCAGCACCCTGTATTACGTGGTGTCCGGCTCGGTCAGCATCATCACCGAGGAGGATGACGGCCGCGAACTGGTGCTCGGCTACTTCGGTCCCGGCGAGTTCGTCGGCGAGCTGGGGCTGTTCATCGAGAACGACCAGCGCGAAGTGATCCTGCGCACCCGCACGCCGTGCGAACTGGCCGAGATCGGCCACGAACGCTTCTACGACCTGCTGCTGTCGCGGCTGGCGACCGACGCGCCGAAGCTGCTGTACTCGATCGGCGCGCAGATTTCCCGACGGTTGCTCGATACCAGCAGGAAAGCCGGCCGCCTGGCATTCCTCGACGTCACCGACCGCATCGTCCGCGCCCTGCACGACCTGGCCAAGGAGCCGGAGGCGATGAGCCATCCGGACGGCACCCAGTTGCGCGTGTCCCGACAGGAGCTGTCGCGTCTGGTCGGCTGCTCGCGCGAGATGGCCGGCCGCGTACTCAAGAAGCTGCAGGCCGACGGCAAGCTGCACGCCCGCGGCAAGACCGTGGTGCTGTACGGCACCCGCTGAAGCGGCAAAGCGTGATTCCAGACGGGCGGCCTTCGGGTCGCCCGTTTTGTTTATGGGTGGTCACCGCCGCGGCCTTCGCAACCCCAGTTCAAGATCGGGGTACCGGGCGGAAGGACTTCGCGGAACATCTCCACCCGTGCCGCCTTGGGGTTCACCACCACCGGCTTTGCCGCAGCCTTGAGCAACGGCAGATCGGCGCTGCTGTCAGAGTAGGCGACGGCGACGGGCGCGGTGAAGCCCGCATCGCGCAGCATCGTCATCTTCATTTCGTGGTGGCAGTGGCGCGTGGCGACCACTGCGCCGAACCGCGGGCCGACCTCGGTGCCAACCACCGGCAGGTCTTCCTGGGCGACGAACGCCAGGATCGCCCGCGCCAGTTCCGGTGGCGCACCGGTGGCGATCACCACCTGGTCGCCGGCTTCGCGATGCCGGTGCAGCACGTCCAGCGCGACCGGCAGCAACCGCGGCTTGAGTTCGTCGACGTGGAGCGCGACGTAACGGTCGATCAGCGCGTCGAGGTCGCGGCGTCGATGGAACCCGATCGTGCCGGCCCAGACGAAACCGGAGATGCCGACGCGACGGGTCGGCAGGAACGCCACCATTGGCCCGAACACCGGCGCGATCAGCAACGCCAGCAGGCAGCGCCACCAGACGCGTCGGATCAGCCATGCGAACAGGTGGCCGCCGGAGTCGCCGTCGTACAGGGTGTGGTCGAAGTCGAACACCACCAGCGGGGCGTCCCCGCGCCGATCCGGATAGGCGTGGCGCGTGGCGGGACCGGCCACGCTCACGGCGCGAACATCCGCTGCAGCGCCGCTCCCGGGTCGCGCTCGCGCATGAACGACTCGCCGATCAGGAACGTGTGGATGCCGGCGCCACGCAACCGGGCCACGTCGTCGCGGCTGGCAATGCCACTTTCGGTGACCATGGTCCGGTCCGGCGGCACGGCGGCCTTGAGGTCCAGCGAGGTGTCGAGTGAGACCTCGAAGCTGCGCAGGTCGCGATTGTTGACCCCGACCAGCTCGCAGTCGGCCTGCAGCGCGCGCTCCAGCTCGTCGATGTCGTGTACCTCGACCAGCACGTCCATGCCGAGCTCATGCGCCAGGTTGGCCATCTCGACCAGCGGCCCGTCTTCGAGCGCGGCCACGATCAACAGGATGCAGTCGGCGCCGATCATCCGCGCCTCATAGACCTGGTAGGGGTCGACGATGAAGTCTTTGCGCAGCACCGGCAGGTTGCAGGCGTCGCGCGCCTCACCGAGGAAACGGTTGCTGCCCTGGAAGAAATCCACGTCGGTCAGTACCGACAGGCACGCCGCGCCGCCGGCCTCGTAGCTGCGGGCGATCGCGGCGGGGTCGAAGTCCTTGCGGATCAGGCCCTTCGACGGGCTGGCTTTCTTGACCTCGGCGATGACCGCCGCGTCGCCCGCGGCGTGTTTGCGCCGGATCGCATCGACGAAGCCGCGCGTCGGCGGCTGGTTGGCGGCGCGTGCGCGGACGCTGTCGAGCGTGCGGATCTGGCTGCGCTGGCGCACTTCCTCGTGCTTGCGCGCGAGGATGGTGTCGAGGATGTTGCTCATTCGCCCGTCTCCGCCAGGCCAGGCCCCGCCAATTCCTGCGTCACCGCCACGAATTCGTCGAGCTTGGCCCGCGCGGCGCCGGAGGCGATCGCCTTGCGCGCGCGGTCGATGCCGTCGCCGATGTCTTCGGCCACCCCGGCCACGTACAACGCGGCGCCGGCATTGAACGCGACGATCTC
>JBOHYC010000150.1:0-24145 GCA_050737755.1 Lysobacter sp. | reverse complement strand
CGCGCGGCCTGCGCGTGACGATGATGAAGCTGGATCCGTACATCAACGTCGATCCGGGCACGATGAGCCCGTTCCAGCACGGCGAGGTCTACGTCACCGACGACGGCGCCGAGACCGACCTGGACCTCGGCCACTACGAGCGCTACGTCCGCACCCGGCTGAGCCGCAAGAACTCGGTCACCACTGGCCGCATCTACGACAACGTGATCCGCAAGGAGCGCCGTGGCGATTACCTCGGCGGCACCGTGCAGGTGATTCCCCACGTCACCGACGAAATCAAGCGTTGCATCGTCGAGGCCACCCAGGGCTTCGACATCGGCCTGGTCGAGATTGGCGGCACCGTCGGTGACATCGAGTCGCTGCCTTTCCTGGAGGCGATCCGCCAGATACGCAGCGAGCGTGGCCCCGACAAGGCGCTGTTCATGCACTTGACCCTGGTGCCGTGGATCGCCGCCGCTGGCGAGCTGAAGACCAAGCCGACCCAGCACTCAGTCAAGGAGTTGCGCTCGATCGGCATCCAGCCCGACATCCTGCTGTGCCGCTCCGAACAGCCGCTGCCGGACAGCGAGCGCCGCAAGATCGCGCTGTTCACCAACGTCTCCGAGCGTGCGGTGATCAACGCGCTCGACCTCGACAACATCTACAAGATGCCGGGGCGCTTCCACGAGCAGGGGCTGGACGACCTGATCATCGAGCGCCTGCGGCTGGAGGCTGGCCCGGCCGATCTAGGCGAGTGGAACGCGGTGCTGGACGCGACCGAGAACCCGGTCGACGAGGTCACCATTGGTATCGTCGGCAAGTACGTCGACCACCAGGACGCCTACAAGTCGATCGGCGAGGCGCTCAAGCACGGTGGCCTGCGCCAGCGGACCCGGGTCAAGCTCAAGTGGCTGGAATCGACCGACGTCGAGACCAGCGGCGGTGCGGCGCTGGAAGGCGTTGACGGCATTCTGGTGCCCGGCGGCTTTGGCGATCGTGGCTTCGAAGGCAAGGTCGCGACCTCGCGCCATGCGCGCGAGAACGGGATTCCGTACTTCGGCATCTGCTATGGGATGCAGGCGGCAGTGGTCGATGTCGCCCGCAACCTGGCCGGGCTGGAGGGCGCCAACAGCACCGAGAACGACAAGGCCAGTCCGCATCCGGTAATCGGCCTGATCACCGAATGGCGCACAGCGACCGGTGACGTCGAGCGCCGCAGCGAAGAAAGCGACCTGGGCGGCACCATGCGACTAGGCCTGCAGGACCAGCGCATCAAGCCCGGTACCCTGGCCCACGCGATGTACGGCAAGGACGTGGTCGGCGAGCGCCACCGCCACCGCTACGAATTCAACAACCGTTACCGTACCCAGCTCGAGGACGCCGGCCTGGTGATCAGCGCCAAGTCGATGGACGACCTGCTGGTCGAAATGGTCGAGTTGCCGCGCGACAAGCACCCGTGGTTCCTGGCCTGCCAGGCCCATCCCGAGTTCCTTTCCACCCCGCGTGACGGCCACCCGCTGTTCGTCGGCTTCATCCGCGCCGCGCGCGAGTACAAAGCCAACGAAGGCCAGGCCGGCGGTCTGCTGAAAGAGGCGAAAGCATGAAGCTTTGTGGATTCGAAATCGGCCTTGACCAGCCGTTCTTCCTGATTGCCGGTCCGTGCGTGATCGAGTCGATGCAGTTGCAGCTCGACACCGCCGGCACGCTGAAGGAGATTACCGACGAACTCGGCATCCCCTTCATCTTCAAGTCCAGCTTCGACAAGGCCAATCGCACTTCGGTGTCCGGCTTCCGCGGCCCGGGCATCGAGGAAGGCCTGAAGGTGCTGGCCGAGGTCAAGAAGCAGATCGGCGTGCCGGTGCTGACCGACGTCCATGAGTACACCCCGATGGACGAGGTCGCCTCGGTGGTCGATGTGCTGCAGACGCCGGCGTTCCTGTGCCGACAGACCGACTTCATCCAGAAGGTCGCCAGCGCCGGCAAGCCGGTCAACGTCAAGAAGGGCCAGTTCCTGTCGCCGTGGGAGATGAAGCACGTCGCCGACAAGGCGCTGGCGACCGGCAACAAGGACATCATGGTCTGCGAGCGTGGTGCCAGCTTCGGCTACAACAACCTGGTCAGCGACATGCGCAGCCTCGCGGTGATGCGCGACACCGGCTGCCCGGTGGTGTTCGATGCGACCCATAGCGTGCAGCTGCCCGGCGGCGCCGGCGGCAAGAGTGGCGGCCAGCGCGAGTTCGTGCCGGTGCTGTCGCGCGCGGCGATGGCGGTCGGCATTTCCGGCATCTTCATGGAAACCCATCCGAACCCGGCGGAGGCCTTGTCAGACGGTCCCAACGCCTGGCCGCTGGGCCAGATGCGCGCGCTGCTCGAAACGCTGATGGCGATCGACCAGGTGACCAAGCGCAACGGCTTCCTCGAATCACAATCCTGAGACCCGCAAAGACCGACATGACCCAGATCGCCAAAGTCCACGCCCGCGAGATCCTCGACAGCCGAGGCAACCCGACCCTCGAGGCCGAAGTCACCCTCGCCGACGGCAGCTTCGGCCGTGCGATGGTTCCGTCGGGTGCTTCGACGGGAAGCAAGGAGGCGGTCGAGCTGCGCGACGGCGACCGGACCCGCTACCTCGGCAAGGGCGTGCGCAACGCCGTCGCCAACGTCAACGGTGCCATTGCCCAGGCGATCACCGGGATGGACGCGGCCGACCAGGCCGGCATCGACAAGCGCCTGATCGACCTCGACGGCACCGACAACAAGGGTCGCCTCGGCGCCAACGCGCTGCTGGGTGTTTCGATGGCCAACGCCCACGCGATGGCCGCCTCGCTCAAGCTGCCGCTGTGGAAGCACCTGGCCGGTGACCGCACGCCGGTGCTGCCGGTGCCGATGATGAACATCATCAACGGCGGTGCGCATGCGGACAACAACGTCGACCTGCAGGAGTTCATGATCCTGCCGACCGGCTTCGACACGTTCTCGGAAAGCCTGCGTGCCGGCACCGAGGTGTTCCACGCGCTGAAGTCGGTGCTCAAGGGTCGCGGCCTGTCGACTGCCGTGGGTGACGAGGGCGGTTTCGCCCCCGACCTGCGCAGCAACGAGGAAGCGCTGGAAACCATCCTCGAGGCGATCGGCAAGGCCGGTTACCACGCTGGCGAAGACATCCTGCTCGGCCTTGATGTGGCGTCGAGCGAGTTCTACGAGAACGGCAAATACAATCTCACCGGCGAGGGCAAGCGCCTGACCAGCGAGCAGTTCGTCGACTTCCTCGCCAACTGGTGCGCGCAGTACCCGATCGTCACCATCGAGGACGGCATGGACGAGGGTGACTGGGACGGCTGGAAGCTGCTCACCGCCAAGCTTGGCAACAAGGTGCAGTTGGTCGGCGATGACCTGTTCGTGACCAACCCGCGGATCTTCCAGCAGGGCATCGACCAGCGGGTCGCCAACGCGATCCTGATCAAGGTCAACCAGATCGGCACCCTGACCGAGACGCTGGAAGCGATCGCCATGGCCGACCGTGCCGGCTACGCCGCGGTCGTTTCGCATCGTTCCGGCGAGACCGAGGACACCACCATCGCCGACATTTCGGTTGCGACCACCGCGACCCAGATCAAGACCGGCTCGCTGAGCCGCAGCGACCGCGTGGCCAAGTACAACCAGTTGCTGCGGATCGAGGAGCAGCTGGGCAGTGCCGCACGCTACGCGGGCCGCGACGCGTTCGTTTCGCTGAAGCGCTGACCGCGCCATGCCGCGCCGCTGGCTCAGCGTCCTGTTGGTGCTGCTGGTCGCCATGCTGGCGTTCCTGCAGTACCGGCTGTGGCTTGGCGAGGGCGGTCGTGGTTCGGTCGCGGTACTGGCCGAGCGCGTCGAACAGCAGGCCCACGAAAACGAGGGCCTGCAGCAGCGCAACGACGCACTTGCTGCCGAGGTCGAGGATCTCAAGTCGGGCGAGGCCGCGGTCGAGGAACGTGCGCGCAGCGAGTTGGGCATGATCAAGCCTGGCGAGACGTTCTACCGGGTGGTGGAACCGGAAGGCAGCACGCCGCCGCCAGCTGAATCGGCGGTCGATGGCGAGGCACCGTGACCGTTCCGGCCATCTGGGCAGTGATTCCGGCCGCCGGTCGCGGCACGCGGTTCGGCGGCGAGGTCCCCAAGCAGTACCTCGAAGCTGCCGGCCAACCGTTGATCGAGCACGCACTCGATGCGCTGTTGAGTCATCCCCGCGTCGACGGGGCGATGGTCGCACTGGCGGCGGACGATCCGCACTGGCCCGGTTGGACCGAACTGCATGGCAAACCCGTGCTGCGCTGCACCGGCGGCGGCGAGCGCGCCGACTCGGTGCTCGCGGCGTTGCAGGCGCTGCCGCCCGACATAGGCGACGACGCGCTGGTGTTGGTCCACGATGCCGCGCGGCCGAACCTGCAACGTGGCGACCTCGACCGGCTGATCGACGCGGCCTGCATCGAGGCCGATGGCGCGATTCTCGCCGCACCGGTGCGCGACACACTCAAGCGTGCCGGCAGCGGCGCCCGCATCGTCGCTACCGAACCGCGCGAAGCCCTGTGGCGCGCGCTGACCCCGCAGGCGTTCCGTCGCGGCGCGTTGGTCGACGCCCTGCGGCAGGCGCAGTCCGCCGGCATCGTGGTCACCGACGAGGCGATGGCGATGGAGCACGTCGGCGCCCGCCCGCGACTGGTAGAAGGCCGCGAGGACAACCTCAAGGTCACCACGCCGGCGGACCTCGCACTGGCCGACCATCTGCTTTCCAGAAGGGCTTCAAGGCCATGAACATCCGCATCGGCCAAGGCTATGACGTCCACGCGTTCGGCCACGGCGACCACGTCGTCCTCGGCGGTATACGGGTGCCGCACGACCGCGGCGTGCTCGCCCACTCGGACGGCGACGTGGTGATCCACGCCCTGTGCGACGCGATGCTCGGGGCATTGGCGCTGGGCGATATTGGCCGGCACTTCCCGCCGTCCGACCCGCAATGGAAGGACGCCGACAGCCGCGCGTTCCTGCGTCATTGCAGCGCCATGCTCAACGAGCGCGGCTGGCGCGTGGGCAATGCCGACATCACCGTGGTTTGCGAGCGACCCAAGGTCGGGCCGCACGCGCAGGCGATGCGCGAGTTGCTGGCGACCGATCTTGGCGTGGCAATCGATGCCATCAGCGTCAAGGCCACCACCAGCGAAACGCTCGGCTTCACCGGTCGTAGCGAAGGCATCGCGGCGATGGCGGTGTGCCTGCTGGTCGCGACGTGAACCCGCAATCCATGGATCTTCCACGTGCACACGGCGCCCCGGCGTTGCAGGCGCGAATCCGCAGCACGCCGGAGGACTTCCAGGTCGAGGAGCTTCCGGGGTTCGAGCCGAGCGGCAGCGGCGAACACCTGCTGCTGACCATCGAGAAGCGCGGCATCAACACCTCCTTCGCCGCCAGGCGCATCGCCGAATGGGCCGGTGTCGCTGAAATGGCGATTGGCTACGCCGGCCTCAAGGATCGCCACGCGGTGACGCGCCAGCGGTTCAGCGTGCACCTTCCGAAGAAGGTCGCGCCGGATCTGTCGCTGCTCGACAGCGACGATGGCGACGAGCGCCTGCGCGTACTCGGACACGACTGGCATTCGCGCAAGCTGCCGCGCGGCGCGCTGGCCGGCAATCGTTTCGTACTGGTCCTGCGTGACGTCCAGGGTGATCGCGTCGCGGTGGAATCGCGGCTGCAGGCGATCGCCGAACGCGGCGTCCCCAATTATTTCGGCGAGCAGCGTTTCGGCCGTGGCGGCGACAACCTCGGTGCGGCGCTGTCGATGTTCGCCGGCCGGCGGGTCGGCCGCGACCAGCGCGGCATGCTGCTGTCGGCTGCGCGTTCGGCGTTGTTCAACCGTGTGCTGGGCAACCGCGTCGCAGCCGGTAACTGGGATGCCAGCGGGACGGATGGCGCGCTCGACGGCGAAGTCTGGATGCTTGATGGCAGTCGCAGCGTGTTCGGCCCCGAACCGTTCGACGAGACGCTCGCCCAGCGCCTGGCAGCTTTCGACATCCACCCGACTGGCCCGCTCTGGGGGCGCGGTGAACTGCGTAGTTCGGAGGTGGTGCAGGCGCTCGAACTGGCCGTGCTGGCCGACGACGAATCCACGCGCCTGCGTGTCGGTCTTGAAGACGCGGGACTGAAACAGGAGCGTCGCTCGTTGCGACTGCGTCCGGCGGACCTGCGCTGGAGTTGGCAAGCGGACGAGGTGCTCGAACTGGGCTTCGCCCTGCCGCCCGGGACCTACGCCACCGTGGTCCTGGCGGAACTGGGCACGATCACCTGATCGTTGCAGTCCGATAGCCTTGCCGTGGCCGCGCCGCTCGTCGGAAATCTCCGACAGGCACTGGTCACGCGCGACCAGCGGCGTATACCGGATCGTGTCTGGATGTTCCGGACGCGGGCCGCGCCTGCGGTCTGGCAGCAGTTCACCGTCTCCGCGAACAGGAGGTCGATCATGAACAGGTTGTCCCGGGTTTTCGTCGTGTCGTTGTCGGTTGCCGGTGTGTCCGCCTGCGCCAGCATGGACGGGCAGTCGGCAGCAATCGCGCCGTCGTCCACCACCATCGGCGTGGATGGCGCCTATGTCGGCCGTGTCGAGCAGATCGCACTCCGGCGCGGCATCGAGGTTACGTGGGTGAACCCGCCCACCGAACGCGAGCTCGTCGCCGACGAGTAACCGTCAGTTCCGCCTGGGCGGGGCCAGCAGTACCAGCACAGCGCCGGTACCGCCTTGGGCCGGCGGTGCGGAGTGGTAGGCCAGCACGCTGGCACGCTGGCGCAACATGCGATCGACCAGGTTCTTCAGCACCGGTGCGCCACTGCTGCCGACATCGTCGCTGCCGCGCCGGCCCTTACCGTGGATGATCCGGACGCAGCCGACGCCATGGCGGACCGCATCGGCAAGGAACGCGCGCAATAGTGCTTCGGCGGTCCGGGCATCGGCGCCATGCAGGTCGAGTTCCTCTTCGGCGGCGATCTCGCCGCGACGCAGGCGTTGGTAGATCGGAACCGGCAATCGCTCGCTGCGATGGGCAAGCACATCGCCGGCCTCCAGCAGGTTTGCGTCCAGTGCATGACGGAATTCGTCGCGGGCATTGGCCTCGTCCAGCTCGGCCATGCGCGCGCGGGGTTTCGGCTTGGGTGTAGCGGGCGGCGTGTGCTGTTCCGGCAACTTGCGCACCGCACCGATTGCCGCACGGAACAGTGCCGCATCGTCGTCGTCGTCGCGTCGCTCGCCCATCACCGGTTCCTGCCGTCCATCGCCAAAGCCTAGCGCGGCGCGACCGCAGCGCAACCATGCGGCGGACATGCAGGATCCGGGCGTGTGGTCGGGGGAGGGGAGCGGCGCCTTCGGCTATCATGGACGCATCATTGGGGCGGGTTGTCCGCCCCGCCTGTTTTCGGCCGGCACGGCCGCATTTTTCGCCAAGGGAGTCCATGCGAGTTCTGGTCAGCAACGACGACGGCGTCGACGCCCCCGGCATCCGGATCCTCGCCGAAGGGCTGCGCGCCGCAGGCCATGACGTATTGGTGGTCGCCCCCGATCGCGACCGCTCCGGTGCCAGCAACTCGCTGACCCTCGACATGCCGGTGCGGGTGGTGCAGCAGGACGAGCGCAGCTGGCGCGTGTTCGGCACGCCGACCGACTGCGTCCACGTGGCGATCACCGGGATGCTCGAGGACGAACCCGACATCGTGGTGTCAGGCATCAACAACACCGCCAACCTCGGCGACGACGTGATCTATTCCGGCACCGTCGCCGCCGCGATGGAAGGCCGGTTCCTCGGCCTGCCGTCGGTCGCGGTATCGCTGGTGACCGCCGACCATGTCGGCCGCCATTACGAAACCGCCGCGCGCGCCGCGGCCGAGATCATCGCCCGGCTCAGGACCGATCCGCTGCCGGCCGACACCATGCTCAACGTCAACGTGCCCGACCTGCCGTGGGACGAAATCGCCGGCTTCGAAGTGACCCGTCTGGGCAATCGTCACCGCGCCGAGGCCTGCGTGCCACAGACCGATCCGCGCGGGCGCCAGTGGTGGTGGATCGGCGCGGCCGGACCGGAACAGGATGCCGGCGTCGGCACCGATTTCCACGCCGTGCGCAGCGGGCATATCTCGATCACCCCGATCCAGGTCGACCTGACGCGCTACCAGGCGCTGGAACAGGTCGCCAGCTGGGTGGGCGGGCTCGCCGCCTCGCTGGGCGCCGCAAACCCGGAGCCGGCCCGATGAGCCTGCGGATGCGGCTGCAGCCTGAGGCGCTGGGTTCGGGCATGACCTCGCAACGCGTGCGCGATCGCCTGGTCGAGCGCCTGCGCGCCGGCACCCACGAAGGTGGCGGTATCAAGGACGAGCGCGTGCTCAACGCGATCCGCATCGTGCCGCGGCACCTGTTCGTCGACGAGGCGCTGGCCACCCGCGCCTACGAGGACACCGCGTTGCCGATCGGACACGGCCAGACCATTTCGCAGCCGTGGGTGGTCGCCAAGATGACCGAGACATTGCTGCAGACCCAGCCAGCCAAGGTGCTCGAAATAGGTACCGGCTCGGGCTACCAGGCCGCGGTGCTCGCCGCGCTGGGGCTTGAGGTGCACACGGTCGAGCGCATCGGCGAGTTGCTGCGCACCGCGCGCAAGCGCTTCCGCCAGCTTGGCCTGAACATCCGCAGCAAACATGACGACGGCCGCATCGGCTGGCCGGAGAACGGTCCGTTCGACGCGATCATGGTCACCGCGGCCGGGCCGGCGCTGGTCGATGCACTGACCGCGCAACTGGCGCCCGGCGGCAGTCTGGTCGCGCCGGTGGGCGCGGCCTCGTCGCAGTCGCTGTTGCGGCTGACCAAGGGCGCCGATGGCAGGATCACCCAGCAGGACCTCGGCCCGGTGGTGTTCGTACCGCTGCTGTCGGGGATGATCGATTGAGCGTCATGAGAGAGCAGGATCCACCGCCCCGGAACGATTCCGATGCAACGACTCTGGGCGAACAGCTCGCGACCATCATCCGCGACCTGCCCGAGGACAAATTGACCCTCGGCGAACTGCTGGACGTATTCGGCAACGAAGGACTGCTGCTGCTGACGATGCTACTGACGCTGGTGTTCCTGATTCCGGTGTCGATTCCCGGAGTCAGCACGGTGTTCGGCGCGGCGATCCTGCTGGTCGGTATCAGCCGTCTGGTGGGCAAGCCGTTGTGGCTGCCGGCTAAGCTCAAGGAAAAGGAACTGCCGGCCGACAAGCTGCGCCCCGGGCTGACCGGCGGGATGGTCTGGGTGCAGCGGCTGGAAAAGATCAGTCGACCGCACCGGCTGCGTTTCTTCGTCGATGGGCGCGCGCAGAACCTCGCCAACAACCTCGCTTTCATCATGGCCGCGGTGTTGTTGATGGCGCCGTTCGGATTTGTTCCGTTCAGCAATACGCTGCCCGCGCTGGCGTTGCTGTTCTACGCTGTCGGCATGATCCAGCGCGACGGCGGGGCAATGTTGCTCGGCCACCTGGCAAACATCGGCACGATCATCTACTTCGGTATCCTGATCGGCGGTGGCAGCGTGGCCGCGCGCGAGTTGTTCCAGCGACTCTCGAGCTGATCGGTCCATCGCCGATGTCCGGCGCCATCGATATCGCTGCCCGGTGTTTGGCCGGGCGGCCCTGGAGGAAACAACAAGGCGCATGACCCAGACGACGACTCCCACCCGCGCGACCATTGCCCGCATCCTGCTGTCGGTGGGCGTGGCGCTTGCCCTGGCGGCATGTTCCAGCACCGTCACCCGCAGCGGCTCGGGCTCGACCCCGAAGTACGGCGCGACCACGGTGGTCCAGCGCGGCGACTCGCTGTACCGGATCGCCACCGACAACGGCATCGCCATGCGCGACCTGGCCGCCTGGAACGGCATCTCCGCGCCGTACACCATCTATCCCGGCCAGCGCCTGTCGCTGTATCCGGGTGGCGGCCGCAGCACGTCACCGACCCGGACCGCCGGGACATCCACGCCGACCCCGCGCACGACGAAGCCAACCGCAACCACGCCCGCCGCGACCCCGGCACCCGCCGCCAGCAGCGTGAAGTGGCGGTGGCCGGTCGATGGCCAGTTGTTGAGTCGGTTCGAAGCCGGCCAGCCGACCAAGCAGGGCATCGACATCGCCGGTAGCGGCGGCGCCCCGGTACGCGCGGCGGGCGACGGCACGGTGGTGTACTCGGGTTCCGGACTGGTCGGCTACGGCGAACTGATCATCATCAAGCACGATGAGCAGTGGTTGTCGGCCTACGGCCACAACCGCAGCCGGCTGGTCAACGAGGGTGCGGTGGTCAAGGCTGGCCAGCAGATTGCCGAACTCGGCCGCAGCGGCGCCTCGCGCGACATGCTGCACTTCGAGATCCGCTACAACGGCAAGCCGGTCGACCCGTTGAGGTATCTGCCGCGGAAGTAGGGCGGAACGGCGGGTTCAGCCAGGCAGGATGAACCCGGCGACGACCTTGCGACCTTCGCTCGCCAGCACGTTGAACGTGCGTGCGGCGGCATCGTTGCCCATCACCTCGATACCGATGCCGCGGCGCAGGCACTCCGCCAGCACCGCTGCCGGCGGGAACGCCTGACCGCTGCCACTGCCGAGCAACAGGACTTCCGGCTGCAACGCCAGCAGCGGTTCCAGGTCCGACGCCTGCATCGAGCGGGCGTCACGGACCGCCCAGTCCTCGATCAACCGGTCCGGCGCGATCACGAAACTGCGACCCAGCAGGGAATCATTGACCCGCGCGGCCACGCCATCGGCGCCACGCAGGACGAATTCGTGATCCGGGTTTTCAAGCGTGATCTGCATGGGAGTCCGGGGTCGGGCCGACGGCGAACCGTTCAGCTTCGCGGCAGGACGATCTGGCGCTTGTCCTGGCTGGGACGATAGAGCGTGGCGGTATGGCCAATCCGCTGCACCAGCGCGGCGTCGGTGCGGCTGGTGATCTGTTCGATCATCGCGTCGCGCGCCTCGCGGTCGCTGGCGGCGATCTTGACCTTGACCAGCTCATGGTTCTCCAGCGCCAGGTCGATCTCTTTGACGAGGGCGTCGGTGATGCCCTTTCCGCCCACCTGCAGCATCGCCTTGAGGTCGTGCGCCTGCCCGCGCAGGAAACGGGTCTGGGCGGAGGTCAGGACGGTCGGCATCGGGGCACGCAAATGAGGAGGGACTGGGGTCGCAGGGTATCATGCGGGCCATGGCAACCCGCAGCAAAAGCAGCCAGCGCTGGCTGAAAGAACACCATTCCGACCCCTTCGTGAAGAAGGCGCGCGCCGAGGGCCTGCGTTCGCGCGCGGCCTACAAGCTGGAGGAACTGGTCGAACGCGACCGCCTGCTCAAGCCCGGAATGGTGGTGGTCGACCTCGGGGCCGCCCCGGGCGGCTGGTCGCAGTGGATCCGGCAGGAGCTGGGCGACCACGACCGTCCCAATGCCGGCCGGATCATCGCGCTGGACATCCTGGAGATGCCGCCGCTGGCCGGGGTCGAGTTCCTTCATGGGGATTTCAGGGAGGATGCGGTCCTATCGCAGCTGGAATCGAGCCTCGGCGGCAAGCCGGTGGACCTTGTGCTGTCGGATATGGCCCCCAATAAGAGCGGAGTGGATGCGGTCGACATGCCGCGGGCGATGTACCTGTCCGAACTGGCGATGGATTTCGCCGACCGCCACCTGCGCGTCGATGGTACGTTCCTGATCAAGCTGTTCCAGGGCGTGGGTTTCGACGACTACGTGCGCGAGCTGCGGCGGCGGTATGCCAAGGTCTCGATCCGCAAACCGGCGGCTTCGCGCAAGCGGTCGCCAGAGGTATACGCGCTGGCACAGGGCAAGCGCGCTGAAATCAAATAATTGAGAATTCAATGAACGATCTGGCCAAAAACATGCTGCTCTGGGTGATCGTCGCCGTCGTGCTGATGGTGGTGTTCCAGGCGTTTGGTCCGCGCACTGCAGGCGGGGCGAGCAGCGAGCCGCTGTCCTACAGCCAGTTCGTCGACCAGGTCCAGGCCGACACCATCGAAAGCGTCAAGATCGGCGAGGATCGCACCACGATCACCGGCGAGCGCCGGGATGGCACCAAATTCACCACCTACAAGCCGGAAGACAAGGACCTCATCACCGACCTGCTGCAGCACGACGTCGCGATCACGCAGACGCCGCCGGGCGGGCCGTCGTTCTGGTCGCTGCTGCTCAACTTCCTGCCGATCATCCTGATCATCGCGTTCTGGATCTTCGTCATGCGGCAGATGCAGCAGGGCGGCAGCAAGGGCGCGATGAGCTTCGGCAAGTCGCGCGCCAAGATGCAGGGCGAGGACCAGGTCAAGGTCACCCTCGCCGACGTCGCCGGCTGCGACGAGGCCAAGGAGGAGGTCGGCGAGCTGGTCGAGTTCCTGCGCGACCCGGGCCGGTTCCAGAAGCTGGGTGGCAAGATTCCGCGTGGCGTACTGATGGTCGGCCCGCCGGGCACCGGCAAGACCCTGCTCGCCCGCGCGATCGCCGGCGAGGCCAAGGTGCCGTTCTTCAGCATCTCCGGTTCCGACTTCGTCGAGATGTTCGTCGGTGTCGGCGCCAGCCGCGTGCGCGACATGTTCGAGCAGGCAAAGAAGCATGCGCCATGCATCATCTTCATCGACGAGATCGACGCGGTCGGCCGTCATCGCGGTGCCGGCCTCGGCGGCGGGCATGACGAGCGCGAGCAGACCCTCAACCAGTTGCTGGTCGAGATGGATGGCTTCGAGGGTGGCGAGGGCGTGATCGTGATCGCCGCGACCAACCGCCCCGACGTGCTCGACCCCGCGTTGCTGCGCCCGGGCCGTTTCGACCGCCAGGTCGTGGTCGGCCTGCCGGACGTGCGCGGCCGCGAGCAGATCCTGCGCGTGCACATGCGCAAGGTGCCGCTGTCGGACGATGTCGAGCCGATGACGATCGCGCGTGGCACGCCCGGCTTCAGTGGCGCCGACCTGGCCAACCTGGTCAACGAGGCCGCGCTGTTCGCTGCCCGCGGCAACGCCAAGGACGTGCGCATGGAGCACTTCGACAAGGCTCGCGACAAGATCATGATGGGTACCGAGAACCGCTCGATGGCGATGAGCGAGGACGAAAAGAAGCTCACTGCGTATCACGAGGCCGGCCACGCGATCGTCGGCCGCATGGTTCCCGAGCACGATCCGGTCTACAAGGTCACCATCATTCCGCGCGGCCGTGCGCTGGGCGTGACCATGTATTTGCCCGAGGGCGACAAGTACAGCTACAACCGCACCGCGATCCAGTCGCAGTTGTGCTCACTGTACGGCGGCCGCGTTGCCGAGGAACTGATCTTCGGCAACGACAAGGTCACCACCGGCGCGTCCAATGACATCGAGCGTGCGACCAAGATGGCCCGCAACATGGTCACCAAATGGGGCCTGAGCGACGAGATGGGTCCGATCGCCTACAGCGAGGAGGACGACGAGGTGTTCCTCGGTCGCTCGGTCACCCAGCACAAGAGCGTGTCCGACGACACCGCGCGCAAGATCGACGAGGTCGTGCGCGGGATCCTCGACAAGGCTTATGGCCGCACAACGCAGATCCTCACCGACAACCTCGACAAATTGCATGTGATGGCCGCAGCGCTGCTTCAGTACGAGACCATCGACGCCAACCAGATCGACGCGATCATGGAAGGCCGCGAGCCCGGGCCGCCGAAGGACTGGATCAAGTCCGGCCGGACCTCCAAGGACGACCGTGGTGGCAGTGCCGGCGCGATCGGCGGGCCGGCGGCGCAGACCTGACCGCGAAGCGCTTGTAAGCAATGAATCGAAAGGCCAGAGTCCGCTCTGGCCTTTTTTATTGAGCATCGCGATGTTCGACATTGCTCCGACCCTCGATTGCAACGGCCGCGCCCTCGCGCTCGACCGCCCACGCGTGATGGGCATCGTGAATGTCACCCCCGATTCGTTTTCCGATGGCGGCGCGCATGACAGCCTGGACGCAGCGGTCGCGCATGGCTTGCGTCTGGCGGAGGAGGGCGCCGACATCCTCGACCTCGGCGGCGAGTCGACCCGCCCGGGTGCCGATGACGTCGGCGTCGAGGAAGAGTTGCGCCGGGTAGTTCCGGTCATCGAGCGGCTGGCTCGCGAGACCACGCTGCCGATCAGCATCGACACCTCCAAACCCGAGGTCATGCGCGCGGCGGTGGCAGCGGGCGCCGGCATGGTCAACGACGTCTATGCGCTGCGTAACCAAGGCGCGCTCGACGCGGTCGCGGAGCTCGGCGTGCCGGTGGTGCTGATGCACATGCAGGGCGAGCCGCGCAGCATGCAGGCCAACCCGCACTACGACGACGTGGTGTCCGAGGTGTTCCGGTTCCTCGCCGAACGCATCTTCGCCGCCGAGATGGCGGGTGTCGCCAAGAAGCACATTGTGGTCGACCCCGGCTTCGGTTTCGGCAAGAACCTGCAACACAACCTGGCTTTGCTGGCGCAACTGCAGCGCTTCGACGAACTGGGCGTGCCGCTGCTGGCGGGCATGTCGCGAAAGAAGATGATCGGCGAACTGACCGCTCGCGATGACCCGCCCCAGCGCGTCCACGGCTCGGTTGCCGCGCACCTGATCGCGGCCCAGCGCGGCGCCACGTTGCTGCGAGTGCACGATGTCGCCGCGATGGTGGATGCGTTGAAGGTCTGGGGCGCGGTGGCCGCGCAGCCGATGCCGAAGGCGAATGCATCGACGCCGGCGATACGCTGGCCCGATGAGGATTGAATCGCGCATGTTCCGTACGTTGGCGAATATTTCGCCAGACCAACCTGGCGGCCCGCCACTGCTGCCTCAGCGACACTTGTCCACAACCTGTTCCAGCCCGTTGTCCACAGCAACTGTGAACAACCCGGGCTGAAGCATCCGGGCAGGTGCGTTAGGCTGGAGTATTCGCGGTCGCTCAGGCGGCCTGATACGCAATGACGGGGGAGCTGCCTGCCTATGACCGCCAACACGCCACTACTCATCACGTTCGGGATCTACCTGGCCGTGGTCGTAATGATCGGATTCGTTGCTTGGCGTTCCACCAAGACGTTCGACGACTACATCCTCGGCGGCCGCTCGCTGGGTCCCTGGGTGGTTGCACTCGCCGCCGGTGCCTCGGACATGAGTGGCTGGTTGCTGATGGGTCTGCCGGGCGCGATGTACGTCGGTGGCCTGTCGGAAAGCTGGATTGGCATCGGCTTGATCCTCGGCGCGTTCGCCAACTGGAAGTGGGTCGCCGGGCCGCTGCGCGTCTACACCGAACGCGCCGGCGACGCGCTGACCATCCCCGATTACTTCACCAACCGCTTCGCCGATCACGACCACGTACTGCGGGTGCTGTCGGCAGTGGTGATCCTGGTGTTCTTCGCGGTGTATTGCGCCTCCGGCGTGGTGGCCGGCGCGCGCCTGTTCGAAAGCGTGTTTGGCCTGCCATACGAGCAGGCGCTGTGGTGGGGTGCCGTGGCGACCATCCTCTACACCCTGGTCGGCGGCTTTCTCGCGGTCAGCTGGACCGACACCCTGCAGGCGGGGCTGATGTTCTTCGCGCTGCTGCTGGCGCCGAGCATCATCCTGATGAACAACGGCGGCTTCCAGGCCACGGTCGACGTGGTCCGCGAGTTCGATGCCATGCGGCTCGACTGGCTCGGTGGCGGCACGATCGGTTTCGTCGGCGTGCTCTCGGCGCTGGCGTGGGGCCTGGGCTACTTCGGCCAACCGCACATCCTCGCGCGTTTCATGGCTGCCGACAGCGTCCGTACGATCCCGAAAGCACGCTGGATCGGCATGACCTGGATGATCCTGTGTCTTGCCGGTTCGCTTGGCGTCGGGTTCTTCGGCATCGCCTATTTCGCCAACCATCCGGGTGCGGCCGGCCCGGTGAACGACAACGCCGAGCGCGTGTTTATCGAGCTGGCTTCGTTGCTGTTCAACCCGTGGGTCGCGGGCGTGTTGTTGTCGGCGATCCTGGCGGCAGTGATGAGCACGTTGTCGTGCCAGTTGCTGGTCTGCTCCAGCGTCATGACCGAGGACTTCTACCGCGGCTTCCTGCGTCCGGCTGCAAGCCAGCGCGAACTGGTCTGGGCCGGCCGGATCTCGGTGGCGCTGATCGCGTTGCTGGCGCTGTGGCTGGCGCGCGACCCGGACAGCCGCGTGCTCGGCCTCGTGAGCTACGCGTGGGCGGGCTTTGGCGCCGCATTTGGACCGGTCGTGATCCTGTCCCTGTTCTGGCAGCGCATGACCCGCAACGGAGCGCTGGCCGGCATCGTGCTTGGCGCAGCGACCGTGATCGCGTGGAAGCTGATCGCGGTCGACCAGTTCGGCTCGGCGCTGTACGAAATCGTGCCGGGCTTCATCATCGCCACCCTCGGCATCATTATCGTCAGCCGTCTGGACCGCGAACCGCCGCAGGAGATCCAGGCGATGCACCAGCAGGTGCGCCAGAGCCTGCGCGAAACCGGTTACTGACCCGGCGGAAACGCCCCCCACCCGGCGCCACAAGCGCCTGCGGACCATGCCAATGAACGATACGCGTCCGCGGGCGATTGCACTGATGGGGCCCACCGCCTCGGGCAAGACCGCGCTCGCGCTCGAGTGGGCGGAGCGGTTGGGCGGTGAGATCGTCAGCGTCGACTCGGCGCTTGTCTATCGCGGCCTCGACATCGGCGCGGCCAAGCCCGATGCGGCGGAACTGGCGCGGGTGCCGCACCATCTGGTCGATATCCGCGATCCGTGGCAGCCGTATTCGGCGGCGGAGTTCGCAATCGATGCGCGTCGCGCGATGGACGACATCGCTTCGCGCGGTCGGCTGCCGATTCTCGCCGGCGGCACCGGCCTGTACTTCCACGCGTTGTTGCAGGGCTTGTCGGCGATGCCCAGCGCCGATGCCGCCACCCGCGCGCAGATCGCTGCCGAGGCCGATGCGCGTGGTTGGGATGAGCTACACGCCGAGCTGGTCGCGATCGATCCGGAATCCGGCGCCCGCATCCATGCCACCGATGCGCAGCGGATCCAGCGGGCGTTGGAGGTGTATCGCCTGTCTGGCCGCACCATCAGTGCATGGCGCCAGGACCCGCCACCGCCGCGGCTCCCCATCAAGGTGCTCAAGCTGGTGCTTGCACCCCCCGACCGCGCGTTGCTGCATGAACGCATCGCCCGCCGCTTTGACCTCATGCTGGAGGCGGGTTTCCTCGACGAGGTCCGCCGGCTGCGCGCATTGCCCGAATTGAAAAACCATCCGGCGCCGCTGGAACTGCCGGCGCTGCGCGCGGTGGGCTACCGGCAGGCCTGGGAACATCTGGATGGCGGACTGTCGGCCGGAGACTTCCGCGATCATGCGATCTTCGCCACCCGCCAGTTGGCCAAGCGCCAGTTCACCTGGCTGCGCGGGGAGCTGGACGCCCGCTGGTTCGACCCGGCGACCGACCGCGGCGAACTGGAACGCGCACTGGCGATGTTCCTGCCGTAGGCGCTTGCGTCGCAAACCCGCCCATCCGCCGATCCGGTCACAACCCCGTCAGCGCGCTCCCAAGCCCCCGGCCTGCGTACAACCGCCCGTTCCGAGTTGCGCTACCATCGGCCATCGCCGCTGTGGGGACAGCTCCCGGCGATGCGGCATCCAGCGTGCAACGGGTGCCGCCCATAACTAGAAACCACTGTTGGGGGAAATTTCGATGTCCAAGGGACAATCTTTGCAGGACCCTTTCCTGAACGCACTGCGCCGTGAACGCGTCCCGGTCTCGGTGTACCTGGTCAACGGCATCAAGCTGCAGGGCACGATCGAATCGTTCGACCAGTTCGTCGTCCTGTTGCGCAACACCGTCAGCCAGATGGTCTACAAGCACGCGATCTCCACCGTGGTACCGGCGCGCAACGTCCGCGTGGGCCCGGGCGGTGGCTATGTCCAGCCTGGCGAGGGCGGTGGCAACGGCAATGGCGACGATCACGCCAGCGAGTCCGGCGACGACGATTGAGTCGCGCCATTGATTTGTGGCCGTGCCGCAACCATCTGGTGAAGACGCCGAGCCGGCGCCCAGAGACCCGCCTCCTTGTTTGAACGTTCCCGCAAGGGTGAAAACGCACTGCTGATCCAGCCCCATGCCGGCGGTCCGCCGGACGAAGGCCTGCTGGAGGAATTCGCCGACCTCGCCCGCACCGCCGGCGCGAGCGTCGCCGCCGTGGTGCCGGCGCGGATCGACCGGCCCAATGCCGCGACCCTGATCGGCAGCGGCAAGCTGGAGGAGGTCAAGGCCGCGGCCGATGCCAGCGGCGCCGACCTGATCCTGGTCAACCATCCGCTGAGCCCGAGCCAGGAGCGCAACCTTGAGCGCGCGCTGCAACGCCGCGTGGTCGACCGGACCGGCCTGATCCTCGACATCTTCGCGATGCGCGCGCACAGCCACGAGGGCAAGCTGCAGGTCGAACTCGCCCAGTTGCGCCACATGTCCACCCGCCTGATCCGCGGCTGGACCCACCTGGAGCGCCAGCGTGGCGGTTCGATCGGCCTGCGCGGCCCCGGTGAAACCCAGCTGGAAACCGATCGCCGGCTGCTGCAGAAACGGCTGGAGCAGTTGCAGGTCCGACTCGACAAGGTCCAGGTGCAGCGCACCCAGCAACGTCGCGCGCGGGTACGCAGCGAGCTGCCGCGCGTCGCGCTGGTCGGGTACACCAATGCCGGCAAGTCGACCCTGTTCAACGCGCTGACCGGTGCCGGTGCCTACGTCGCCGACCAGTTGTTCGCGACGCTGGACCCGACCGTGCGCCGCATCGAACTGCCCGGCGGCGGGGTGGTGCTGGCCGATACCGTCGGCTTCGTCCGCGACCTCCCGCATGAACTGGTCGCGGCCTTCCGTTCGACCCTGAGCGAAGCGCGCGAGGCCGACCTGCTGCTGCACGTGGTCGATGCCGCCGACCCGCTGCGCGACGAGCGAATCCATCAGGTCGACGAGGTGCTGGCTGAGATCGGTGCCGGCGAC
Organism: Lysobacter sp.; assembly: GCA_050737755.1. GTDB lineage: Bacteria > Pseudomonadota > Gammaproteobacteria > Xanthomonadales > Xanthomonadaceae > Novilysobacter. The sequence continues at coordinate 5,162 of JBOHYC010000150.1, read as the reverse complement.
CTGCCGCAGGTGCTGGTGTTCAACAAGATCGACCGGCTCGCCGACGCGGGCGATGGTGAGGATGCCACCGCGCAAGCCGCCGTCCCGGCGCCGCGCATCGACCGTCCCGCCGAAGGCCACCCGCGGGTCTGGGTCTCGGCTCGTGACAGCCTCGGCCTCGACCTCCTGCGCAGCGCGATTGGCGAGGCCCTGCAGTTGCGCCAGGTGACCGGCGACATCGAGTTGCCCGCCCGCGCCGGCCGCCTGCGCGCGCAGCTCCACGAGCTGGGCGCGGTGCGCGACGAACGGCACGGCGAACACGGCTGGCAACTGCACCTCGACATGGCCGAAGTGGATGCCCTGCGCCTGTATGCGCAACCCGATGGCGAGGCGCTGCGGCCGTTGCTGGATGGCGCGTCGCTGGACCGGGCGATGGACGACCGGCCCGATTACGGCATCGACCTTGGTTGAGGCAAACCCCACCCCCACCTAGAATCATCGGTCGCCCGCGCAATTGCGGGGGCGGCGCCGAGGCCCGGATCGACCGGACATCGGCACCCATTTTCTGAGGAGCAGGCATGGCCTGGAACACCCCTGGCAGCGACAACTCCGGCAATTCCGGTGGTCGCCCGCCCCGCAAGCGCGGTACCGGCAACCCGGTGGATGCGATCCTGGACCAGCTGCGCGGCCTGTTCGGCCAGGGCGGTGGCAACGGTGGCACCACCCATATCGGCCGCTGGGTGCTGGTGGCGGTCGGATTGTGGCTGGTGTTCAACTGCTTCGTGCTGGTGACCGAGCAGCAGCGTGGCGTGGTGCTGCGTTTCGGCGAGACCGCGCGCGTGCTGCAGCCCGGCCCGCACCTCAAGCTGCCGTGGCCGATCGAGTCGGTACTGAAGGTCAACGCCACCGCGATCAAGACCTTCAGCACCAGCGTGCCGGTGCTGACCCGCGACGAGAACATCGTGCAAGTCGACATCAACGTGCAGTACCGCGTCAGCGACCCGCAGCAATACCTGTTCGGCACCCGCGACGGCGACGCCATGTTGCAGCAGGCCGCCCTGAGCACCGTGCGCGAGCAGGTCGGCCGCTCCACCCTCGACACCGTGCTGGGCGCCCGTGGCGCGCTGGCGGTATCGGCACGCGACCAGTTGCAGGCGTCACTGGAGGCCTATCGCACCGGCCTGGTGGTGACCGAGATGAACCTGCCCAACGCGCGCCCGCCGGAGGAGGTCAAGCCGGCGTTCGATGACGTCAACAGCGCCCAGCAGGACCAGGACCGCCTGATCAGCGAGGCCCAGGCCTACGCCGCCCAGGTGGTGCCCGAGGCGCGAGGCCAAGCGGCCCGCGTGCGGACCACCGCCGAGGGTTACCAGGCCGCCGCGGTTGCGCAGGCACAAGGTGATGCCGATCGCTTCTCGATGCTGGTCGACGAATACAAGGACGCGCCGGCGGTCACCCGCAAGCGCCTGTGGCTCGAGACCGTCGAAGAGGTCCTGGCCGGCAATCGGAAGATCGTCGGCGGCGACTCGCGCCAGCTGATCTACGTGCCGATGGAGGGGCAGGGCGGCGCATCGTCCGGACAGGCGCCGCTTTTGACGCCTGAAGTCCTGGCGCCGGAAGTCGTCTCCAATCCCACGGCCACCAGCGATTCCGCAAATACCCGGAGCGGCCGCACGCCGCGGACCGGCCGTGAGGAGGTGTCCCGATGAAATACTCCGCATGGCTGGTAATCGCCCTTGCCGTATTGCTCGCGCTCATGGGCTCGACCTATGTCGTCCGCGAAGGACAGGTCGCGATGGTGCTCAACCTCGGCCGGGTCGACCGTACCGGGATCGAGCCGGGCCTCCACTTCAAGTGGCCGGTGGTCGAGCGGGCGATGGTATTCGACCGCCGCCTGCAGGTGCTCGACGCCGAGCCGGAGCGTTACCTGACCTCCGAGCGCAAGGACGTCAGTGTCGACTTCTTCGCGGTCGGCATGATCGAGGACGTGCGCGCGTTCTACCGCGCCACCGGTGGCGACGAGAGCATCGCCGTCGACCGTCTTGCGCCGATCATCAAGGACTCGCTGCGCAACGAGATCAACGCCCGGACGTTGACCGAGATCGTCTCGGGTGACCGCTCGGAGATCATCGGCCCGCAGTTGGAAGCCATCAACAAGGGCGCCGGTACCGTCGGCGTGGCGATCGTCGATTTGCGGATCAAGCAGATCGACCTGCCGACCGACAGCCAGGTGATCACCGACGTGTTCCGTCGCATGCGGGCCCAGCGCCATGAGGTCGCCAGCCGCTTGCGTGCGGAAGGCGCCGAACAGGCCCAGACCGTCCGCGCGCAGGCCGACAAGCAGCGCGCGGTGATCCTGGCCGAAGCCGAGCGCGACGCCCAGCGCCTGCGAGGCGAGGGCGATGCACGTGCAACGGCGCTGTATGCCGCCGCGGCGCAGAAGGATCCGTCGTTCTATGCCTTCCAGCGCAGCCTGGAGGCCTACCGCAAGTCGTTCGAGGACGGCAATGGCGTGATCGTGCTGGACAGCGACGACGCCTTCCTGCAGTACCTGGGCGACGACCAGTAGCGTCTCGCCACCCCGCGGCCGCCCGCCTTCACGGCGGGCTGGCCCCGGCGGCCGGAAACCCGGATAATGCACAAAAGCCGGCTGGGGGTATTCCCCGCCCGGCTTTTTCTGTGCGCGGAACCTTCCGCCCGGCCCGGCCCCCGCCGGTCCCCTCAATGCTTCAGGAGCATGCGTAATGGGTCAGTCAGTCGTCGTTCTCGGTGCCCAGTGGGGCGATGAAGGCAAGGGCAAGATCGTCGACCTGCTGACGCAGGACATCGGCGCGGTCGTGCGCTTCCAGGGCGGCCACAACGCCGGCCACACGCTGGTGATCAACGGCAAGAAGACCGTGTTGCACCTGATCCCGTCGGGCATCCTGCGCGAAGGTGCGCTGTGCCTGATCGGCAACGGCGTGGTGCTGCACCCCGGCGCGTTGCAGAAGGAGATCGCCGAGCTCGAGGCCGAGGGCGTCGAGGTGCGTAGCCGCCTCAAGATCAGCCCGGCCACGCCGCTGATCATGCCGTACCACATCGCCCTCGATCAGGCCCGCGAGAAGGCCGCCGGCGGCAAGGCCATCGGCACCACCGGTCGCGGTATCGGCCCGGCGTACGAGGACAAGGTCGCCCGTCGCGGCATCCGCGTCGCCGACCTGCATTACCCGGAGCAACTGGCCGAACTGCTGCGCAGCGCGCTGGATTACCACAACTTCGTGCTGACCAAATACCTCGGTGTCGATGCGGTCGACTTCCAGCAGACCCTCGACGAGGCGCTGGCCTTCGGCGAGTACGTCGAGCCGATGAAGTCCGACGTCGCCGGCATCCTGCACGACCTGCGCAAGCAGGGTAAGCGGGTGCTGTACGAAGGCGCGCAGGGTTCGCTGCTCGACATCGACCACGGCACCTACCCGTACGTCACCAGTTCCAACACCACCGTCGGCGGTGCGCTGGCCGGTACCGGCGTTGGCGCGGACTCGATCGACTACGTGCTCGGCATCGCCAAGGCCTACGCCACTCGCGTCGGTGGCGGCCCGTTCCCGACCGAACTTCACGACGACGTCGGCCAGGGCATCCGCGACCGCGGCCAGGAATACGGCGCCACCACCGGCCGCCCGCGTCGCTGCGGCTGGATCGATATAGTCGCGCTCAAGCGCGCGGTCGCGATCAGCGGCATCAGTGGTCTTTGCATCACCAAACTGGACATCCTCGACGGCATGCCGACCCTGAAGATGTGCATCGGCTACGAGTACCGCGGCAAGCGCACCGAGTACGCGCCGCTGGACGCCCAGGGTTGGGACGAGTGCGAGCCGGTTTACCTGGAGTTCCCGGGCTGGGAGGAAAGCACGCACGGGATCACCGAGTGGGACAAGCTGCCGCCGGCCGCGCGTGCCTACCTGCGTGCGCTGGAAGAACTCTCCGGCTGCCCACTGGCGATGGTCTCGACCGGCCCCGACCGCGACGCCAACATCGTGCTGCAGGACCCCTGGGCCTGATCCGGCCGGGAATCCACGCCGTCTGAAAAAGCCCCGCTCAGGCGGGGCTTTTTTTTTGGCTTTCCGGTTCCGCAACTGAATTGTTAAGTCGCATCGTGTCCATGTGGGCTGGGCCTCCCTGTACCCCTTGACCTGGAGGCGCAAGGGCGGGGTAAGGTGGCGCGCTCCAGCCGGGATCGACGCGTTGACTCCATCCACCTTCCAATCGACCGGTCATGACATGCCACCGCCGGTCGTCGATGCGGACTTCCGCCTGCTGGTGGAATCGGTGTCCGACTACGCGATCTTCCTGCTTGATCCCCACGGGCGTATCCGCTCGTGGAACGCCGGCGCGCAGAAACTCAAGGGCTACAGTCCCGAAGAAATCATCGGCCGCAGCTTCGAGGTCTTCTATCCGCAGGAGATGATCGACATCGGCTTCCCCGCGCGCGGGCTGAGCGAGGCGGTGCGACTGGGGCGACTGGAGGATGAGGGCTGGCGCATCCGCAAGGACGGCAGCCGGTTCTGGGCCAGCGTGGTGATCACCGCGCTGTTCGACGAGGACGGCCGGCACCGCGGTTTCGCCAAGGTCACCCGCGACCTCACCGAACGGCGGGGGAACGAAGAAAGATTGCGTCGCAGCGAAGAGCGCTTCCGCGTGCTGGTGGAGGGCGTACGCGACTATGCCATTTTCATGCTCGACCCCGACGGCCGCATCGCCAGCTGGAACCTCGGCGCCCAGATCAACAAGGGCTATACCGCCGAGGAGATCGTCGGCGAGCACTTCTCGGTGTTCTATCCGCAGGAAAAGATCGACGAAGACTGGCCCGCCCACGAGCTGGAATGCGCCCTGCGCGACGGCCGTTTCGAGGACGAAGGCTGGCGCATCCGCAAGGACGGCAGCCGCTTCTGGGCGAGCGTGGTCATCACCGCGCTGTACGACGAGCACGGCCGCCACTACGGTTTCGCCAAGGTCACCCGCGACCTGACCGAGCGCCGCCGCATCGATACCCTGGAGAGCCAGGAACGCTATCTCTACCAGTTTCTCGCGCTGCTCGGCCACGAGTTGCGCAACCCGCTCGCGCCGATCGCCAACGCGGTGTCGATCATGCGGCTGGAGGAACCCGCCTCCGAACAGATGCGCCGCACCCGTGACATCCTCGAACG
>JBOHYC010000149.1:0-4869 GCA_050737755.1 Lysobacter sp. | reverse complement strand
AGGGAGTCAGTGCGCGCGCTGCGAGGAACGCATCCTCGAACAGCCGCTGCACCGGCCCCTGCAGTTCCCGTGCCAGCAGGCTCAGCAGTACCAGTCCGACCAGCAGCGCGACCGGCAGGCCGATCGCAATCGGGTTGAGCGAGGCGGCCGCGCGCGACAGCACGCCGAACGCCAGGTTGCTGGCCAGCAGCGCCATCATCACCGGCAGCGCCATCAGCAGGCCGACCCGCAGGCAGGTGCCGAAGAACGCCGGCAACGCGGCGAGGAAGTCGTTGATGTCGGCCAGCGGCGTGCCGATCGGCAGCGCGTGGTAGCTGTCGACCAGCAGGTTGACCAGCGCCAGGTGGCCATCGAGGGTGAAGAACAGCAGCCCGAACACCAGGAAGAACCACTGCGACAGCACGTTCGACGAGGCGCCGCTGAGCGGGTCGGCCATGGTCGCGAATGACAGGCCCATGCCCTGGCTGATCAGCTCGCCCGCAAACTGCCCGGCCTCGAACGCCAGCCGCAACACCAGCCCCAGCGCGATGCCGACTGCGAACTCGCGGATGACATTCAGCACCGTGGCGGCATCGACCGCGGCCGGTGGCGGTGCCGGCAACACCGTCGACATCGCCGCCGATAGCGCCAGTGCAACGATCAGCCGTGCCTGCACCGGCATGCCGCGGCCGCCGATCATCGGCATCACCTGCAGCGCCGCGCCGATCCGCAGCAGGTGCCACAGCACGGCGGCGAGCATGCCGAACAGGTTGAGCCCGTCGACGGTGGTGGCGGTGACCGGGTCCATCGAACGCGGGCGCTCAGCCGATCAGGTGCGGGATGCGCTGGAACAGGTCGATGGTGAACGACACCAGCCGGCCGAGCAGGAAGTGCCCGGTCAGCGCCAGTACCGCCACCAGCGCAATGGCTTTCGCGACGAACGCGATGGTCTGCTCGTTGATCTGGGTGGCGGCCTGCAGGATGCCGACTACCACGCCCACGATCAGCACCGCCAGCAGCGGTGGCGCGCCGAGCAGTAGCGCCATCTGCAGGCCGCGGCCGATCTCGGTGAGGGCGACTTCGGGATTCATCGTCGCCGCCTCAGAGGTTGAAGCTGGCGGCGAGCGAGCCGACCACCAGCACCCAGCCGTCGACCAGCACGAACAGCAGGATCTTGAACGGCGCCGAGATCATCATCGGCGACAGCATCATCATGCCCATCGACATCAGCACGCTGGCGACCACCAGGTCGATGATCACGAACGGGATGTAGATCAGGAACGCGATCTCGAACGCGGTCTTCAGCTCGCTGGTCAGGAACGACGCGGCCAGCACGCCGAACGGCACGTCCTGCGGCGACGCGTACGGGCCGGTGCCGGACAGGCCGGCGAAGGTCATCAGGTCGGTCTCGCGGATCTGCCCGAGCATGAAGCCGCGGAACGGCTCCAGCGCCAGCGCCCACGCCTCGCGGAATTCCATCTGGTCGTTGAGGTACGGCGAGATGCCGGCAGCCCAGGACTGGTCGAACACCGGCATCATGATCATCGCGGTCAGGAACAGCGCGAGTGCCAGCAACACCTGGTTGCTCGGCGTCTGGCCGGTGCCGAGCGCCTGCCGCAGCAGGCCGAGCACGATGATGATCCGGGTGAATGCGGTGAGCCCGAGCAACGCCGCCGGCAGCAGCGTGATCGCGGTCATCAGCAGCAATACCTGCAGTGGCATGCTCACCGGTTCGCCGCCGATGTTGCCGACGTTGACCGAGGGCAGCGGTTGGGTCGCTGCCGGAGCGGCCGCAGGTGTGGTCGCCGCCGCCGGGGTGGCGGGCGCGGTCTGCGCGCCGGCCGGTGCGATGAAACCGACCAGCGCCAGCAGCATTACCAGCGCGACGCCGATGCGCAGCATGCGGTTGGCCAGGTTGCGCGGGGCAGGGTTGCGCCGGCCCTTGATGGCCACGATCTGTCGGGTCGTCGTCATGGCCGCTTCTTCCCGAACTGTTGAGCAAGCACCTGGGCGAACGGCGACGGAGTGTTGGCGGGCATCGGCAGTGGCTGTTCGAGCGTGTGCAGCGTACGGGTGCCGCCGGGGCCGGTGGCGAGCAGCAACTGGGTGTCGCCGACGGCGACGACCACCACGCGGTCGCGCGGGCCGAGGGCCAGCGAGCCGACCACTTTCAGCGCCGGATTGTTGGCACCGCCGAGACCCGGCATGCGCTTGGCGAGCCAGCCCAGCAGCAGGATGAAACCAATCACCAGCAGCAGCGTGACCACGGTGGTGCCGACCATGCCGGCGCCGGTCTGCGGCGTGCCGAAGGACGCCGGCGCAGCCTGAGTGCTGGCGGTCGTCCCAACCGGCTGGCCGTCGGCGAACGCGGTCGCGGCGGTGCGGGGGGCGTCGGTTGCGGTATCGGTTGGCGCGAGCGTCGTCGCCGGGGTATCGGCGCTGGCAGGCGCCGTGGTGCCGGCAGCCTCCGCCGGATCCGTCGACGCGGCGGTCAACTCGGGCAACGGCTCGACGATGGCCGGGCCGGCCGTCGCGGCCAGCGGCCAGGTCTGCGCCGTGGCCGTGCTGCCGGCCATGATCGGTGAAGCGTTCATCGCAGTCGCTTGATCCGCTCGGCCGGGCTGACCACGTCGGTCAGGCGCACGCCGAAGCGATCGTTGACCACCACCACCTCGCCCTGCGCGATCAGTGTGCCGTTGACGAACACGTCCAGCGGTTCGCCGGCGCCGCGCTCCAGCTCGACCACCGAGCCCTGGTTGAGCTGCAGCAGGTTGCGGATCGGGATGCGTGCGCGGCCGACTTCAAGCGAGAGCGACACCGAGACGTCGAGGATCACGTCGAGGTTGAGGTCGGCGCCACCACCGGCGGAATCGGCGATCAGTGCGTCGAACGATGCCGGGGCCGGATCGGCCGCGGCGGTCTGGGAATCAGTCATGTTCATGGCATCTGCAGCAGGTTGAAGGAGGGGATGGAACGCGCGGGCTGGATCGACTGGATCTTTACGGCGTTGTTGCCGTTGTGGCTGCCGAACTCGCCGGCGAAAAGCGGCATCTGCTCGACCTGCAATTCGACCGAAGACGCCAGGTCGATCGGGATCACGTCGCCGACCTTGAGTTGGCACAGGTTGCGCAGGCTGATCTGGCGGCGCGCGAGTGCACACGACAGTTCGACCTCGGCATCGAGCAGTTGCGAGCGCATCGCCGTGGTCCAGCCTTCATCGCGCTCGACGCGGTCGCTCTGCAGCCCGGCATCGAGCTGCTCGCGTACCGGCTCCAGCATCGAGTAGGGAATGGAGACGTGGAACTCGCCGCCGCCGCCTTCCAGCTCGACGTGGAAGCGGCTGACCACGATGTATTCGCGCGGGCTGATGATGTTGGCGAAGTGCGGGTTGACCTCGGAGTTGAGGTATTCGAACTCCACCGGCATGACCGGCGCCCAGGCCTCGACCAGGTCGGCGAAGGTCTGCTTCAACAAAAGTTGAATGACGCGCATCTCGGTCGGGGTGAACTCACGGCCTTCGATCCGGGTGTGGTACTTGCCGTTGCCGCCGAAGAAGTTGTCGACCACGCTGAACACCAGCCGAGGCTCGTAAACCACCAGCGCGGTGCCGCGCAGCGGCTTCATCTTCACCAGGTTGAGGTTGTTGGGCACCTGCAGCGAATGCATGTACTCGCCGAAGCGCATCAGGTCGACGCCACGCACCGACAGGTCGGCCGAGCGCCGCAGCAGGTTGAACAGGCCGATACGCCAGGTGCGCGCGAAGCGCTCGTTGATCATCTCCAGCGTCGGCAGCCGGCCGCGGACGATGCGGTCCTGGCTGGCGAAGTCGTAATTGCGTGCCTCGCCGGGTTCGGCCGGCGCGTCCTCGGTGTCGACCGCACCGCTGTCGACGCCATGCAGCAGGGCGTCGATCTCGTCTTGTGAAAGCAGGTCCGAAGTCATGGATGCGATTGCCGGTGCTGGGTGACGGGTTGATTGAGAGCGTTGGTTACTGGGTAACCAGGCTGGTGAAGAACACCGCTTCGACCTTGTCGGCCGCCTGCTCGGCGCGCAGCACGGCCACCACCTCGGCCTTGGCGCGCTCCTGCAGGCGCTCCTTGGCGCTGCGCTGGGCGAGTTGCTGCGCCGACTGCTGGCCGAACAGCAGCAACAGGCGGTTGCGGATCGCCGGGTCGTGCAGTTCGAGCGCCTTGGCGGTTTCCGGGTCGCGGGTCATCACCTGGATGTCGGCCTGCAGGTAGCGCACCGCGTCGGTGTCGGCCAGGTTGACCACGAAGGCGGGCTCGAACAGGTAGTACTGCGCCGGCTTGCGGGTGCTGGCGGCCGGCGTGTCCGCGGCTTTCTCGGGCGGCGCGGCGCGGCTCTGCATGAACCACCAGCCGGCCCCGCCGGCGACTACCAGCAGCAGGGCGACGACGATGATCCACGGCAGTTTGCTGCCGGTCGTGGCGGTAGCGGTGGCGGGACTCTGGGCTGACACGCGTGGAGCACTCCATTGGGTGGGTGCCAGCGTCCGTGCAAGGTGCGTGCCGCAGGGTCGGTCCGTGCAGTGACGGAGATTTGGCGCCGGGCGCGTCGGCCCGGCGCGGGGTCAGGCGTGGGGTCAGGCGTACTCGTCGAGCAGCCCGCGGACGCGGACGGGTCGGGTATTCGCGGTGTCCGAGCGGTCCAGGCCGGGCCCGGCGGCGTCGTCGCGGTGGACATCGCCACCGCCACGCGCCTCGCGTTCGCCGCGGCCCTGGCCGACATCGCTGTGGGCGAGCTGCATGCCTTGCTGGCCGAGCATGTCGCGCAGGCGACCGACGCTGTTTTCCAGCGCGTGGCGGACATCGGCGTTGGCCGACTGGAATTCGGCGGAGATCCGGTTGCCGTCGATCTGCAGGCGGATGT
>JBOHYC010000148.1:0-5241 GCA_050737755.1 Lysobacter sp. | reverse complement strand
GGCTTCTCCGCAATACCCCCACCGGCCGGCTCCTGTCCGATTGTCGTGGGCGACCGGGTAAGAAGAGCGGTGTTTGTCGGCGACTGGGAGGGTGGGGCTGCGACGGTGGGAAACGGGATGGGGCGTGTCGGCGGGTTGCCACCGCGACACTTGAGTACACGCAGTTGCGCGGGGTCGGCGTCGATGGCGATTCGCAGGGCGGCCGGCGAGGGATTCGCCGCGTCCTTCATCGGGCGCATTGCGAAGCCGAGGCATTGGCCGGTTTCGGCGGCGACCTGCAAGCGGCGCAGGGCTCGGTCGTTGGCCTGGTGGGGCCAGCACAGTACGGCGGAACAGGCGGCCGAGCGCAGGCATTGTTCGGCCGCCCACAGGGCGTTGCGCGGGTCGGCGCGGATCACCTGCAGGCGGTTGAGCTGGACGCCGGCGCTGGCCCAGGCTTGGGCGAACGGCAGGTAGGGCGGGGCTATCAGGGCGATCATGCCGTCGGTACGCGACAGCCGGGCGAGGGTCGGCCACAGCAGGCGCAGTTCGCCGACGCCGTCGGCGGGCAGCAGCAGTTCGGTCAGGGCGGTTTCGGGCCAGCCGCCGTCGGGCAGGGCTTCGTCCAGCAGGGCGAAGCCGGTGGGCTGCGTGGAGGGCGCGCGCGGGGCGGGTTGACCACGCCAGATGCGGCGCGATTCCAGCAGGGCATCGAGGGCGACGACGGCGCCCATCAGCTGGGCCTCACCAATCCGGCGAACAGGCCTTCGATGGCGAAGTCGGTGATGCTGGCGTCGATCTTGATCGGGGCATACGCCGGGTTGCGCGGGAGCAGGTGCAGGTGTGACTTGCCGGTGTCGAGCCGTTTGACCGTCAACTCGCCTTCGACGCGGGCGACCACGGTCTGGCCGCTGCGCGCCTGTTCGATGCGGTGCACGCCGATCAGGTCGCCGGGCAGGATGCCGTCGAGCAGCATCGATTCGCCTTCGACTTCCAGCAGGTAGTCCGGGCGCAAGCGGAACAGGGAGGGGTCGAGGGTGACGTCGCGGCGGACTTCCGGATCGGAGCCGATCGGGGTGCCGGCGGCGACCCGGCCGAGCAACGGCACCTGCAGCAGGGCGGTGGGGGGCATCGGCGTGGCGCCGGTGGCGGACGTAGGGAAAGGACTCGACATAGAGCGACGCGGGGAGGTGAGCCGGATCCCGCGCGCGCGTCCGGCCGACAGCTCGATCAGGCCGGCCTGTTCCAGCGCCTCCAGGTGGTAGCGCGCCGAACGGTTCTGGCGGAAGCCGAACGCACGCGCGATGTCCATCTGCGACGGCGGGTAGCCGTGCCGGGCGATGTGCTCGTGGAGGAAGTCGAGCAGGCGGCGTTGGGTGTCGGTGAGGTGCATGGTACTAATTCTAGTAACAATCGGGCGAGCCAACCTGAAGACTTTTAATTCAATTAGTTGAAGCGAAAACCTGATAAAGATTAGAGCTTGGGCGCTTCCAGCATTGCGTTCTTCCGTCTCACCTGTTCGGACCGGTGGCACTTTTGTAGGAGCGACCCAAGTCGCGATTTCAAGGCTGTCCAACTGCGTCGCGCGTTCGCGACCTACGTCGCTCCTACACACGCCCTGCCTCGCTCAGCTTCAAACCCTTCACTGTGCTTGCGGCAGCATCGGACTCCCCAGCCCACGACGCCCCGATGCCGCGTTTCGCTCCCGATCCAACCTTGTTGCCACTCGCCAAGCCGGTCGACGAGATCCCCGCCGGCAAGCTGCGCACCCTGCAACGCAAGGCACGCGACTGTCGCGCCTGTCCGCTGTGGCGGCCGGCTACCCAGACTGTTTTTGGCCAGGGGCCGGCCGATGCGGTGGCGATGCTGGTCGGCGAGCAGCCCGGCAACCAGGAGGACCTGACCGGTGCACCGTTCGTCGGGCCGGCTGGCCAATTGCTCGATCGCGCGCTGGGCGATGCAGGCCTCGATCGCGAGGCGCTGTACCTGACCAACACCGTCAAGCATTTCAAGTTCGAGATGCGCGGCAAGGCGCGCCTGCACAAGCGCGCCAACGCCGCAGAACAGGAGGCTTGCCGGATGTGGCTGGCGGCGGAGTTGCTGCAGGTGCAGCCGAAGGTCGTGGTCGCCCTCGGCGCGATGGCCGCGCACACGATGTTTGGCAATCGTTTTCGGGTCACCCGCGAGCGTGGGCAGTGGCGGGAGTTGCCCGGCGACGTGCAGGGCATCGCGAGCTGGCATCCGTCTGCGGTACTGCGGATGCCGGGGGATCGGCGTGAGGCGGGTTATGCGGAACTGGTCGAGGATCTGGGCAAGGTGGCGAAGTTGATCAGGACGCTGGCCTAGCGTCCTCTGCTTTTTGTAGGAGCGACGTAAGTCGCGATGGACACTCGTGGGGCGGCCGGGGTTCCGATCGCGACTTACGTCGCTCCTAAAAAAAAATCAAGGCTATGGCGCGACTCACGCCAGTTCGAACAGGTCCGACTGCGCGCGAACATCGTCCTCGTCGACGAACCCGGACAGCCCCACGCCGACCAGCCGGTAGCGCGTCGCCGTTGGCAACTCCACCCGTGCGCGCAGTTCGCAGGCGATGTCGGCCAGCGCCTCCAGCGTCGCCGGCAGTGCCGCCGGGGTCAGGCTGCGGGTGAGGATGCGGAAGTCGGAGGTCTTGAGCTTGAGCACCACCGTGCGTGCAAGCCGGCCGTGGTGTTGCGTGCGCTCGCGCTGGTAGCCGGTCCAGGTCTTTTCGGCCAGGCGGCGGATGTGCGGCTCCAGTTCGGCCAGCGGCAGGTCGTGCTCGAAGGTGTCCTCCGAGGAAATCTGCACGGTCGGGCGTTCGGGGCGCACCGGGTTGTTGTCGATGCCCAGTGACAGTTCGTGCAAACGCCGGCCCCAGCGACCGAAGCGCAATTCCAGTTCCGCCGCCGGCAGCGAGCGCAACTGGCCGACGGTGTCGACCCCCAGTTCGGCCAGCTTGCCCTGCATGACCTTGCCGACGCCGGGCAGGCGGCCGACCGGCAGCGGCAGCAGGAATGCATCGACCTGTCGCGGTCGCACAACGCAGATGCCGTCGGGCTTGTTCCAGTCCGAGGCGATCTTGGCGATGAACTTGTTCGGCGCGACCCCGGCCGAGGCGGTCAGCGCGGTTTCCTCGCGGATCGCGGCGCGGATCGCCTCGGCGGTCGCAGTGGCCGAGGGCAGGCCGGAGGCGAGGGCGGTGACGTCGAGGTAGGCCTCGTCCAGCGACAGCGGTTCGATCAGTTCGGTATGACGGGCGAAGATCTCGCGCACCTGCCGGGACACCGCCTTGTAGCGCACGAAGTCCGGCGGCACGAACACCGCCTGCGGGCACAGCCGCTCGGCGCGAACCGCCGGCATCGCCGAACGCACGCCGAAGACCCGCGCCTCGTAGCTGGCAGCGCAGACGACCGAGCGCGCACCACGCCACGCCACCACCACTGGCTTGCCGCGCAGCGACGGGTCGTCGCGCTGTTCGACCGACGCATAGAACGCGTCCATGTCGACGTGCAGGATCCTGCGGGGCGGCACGGGGCAGGGCGGGGCGGTCATGGCTCCGGCATTCTGTCATCCTGACCACGCACTTGCCGCCGTCACGCCGCCTTTGGCACGCTGGGGACGCGCATTCCACCGGAGCACCACATGACGCAGCGCCGCCATTTCTCGATGCTCCGCGAATTCCACCTCGCGGACTGGGTCACCCTCGCCAACGCCTTCTGCGGCACCGGCGCGATCTTCGCTGCGATGCGCTTCCTGCAGGAGGGCGGGGTACGCGACCTGATGATCGGCATGGCATTGATCCCGGCCGCCTTCATCTTCGATGCGGTCGACGGCCGGGTGGCGCGTTGGCGCAAGTCGGCGTCGACACTGGGGCGCGAGCTGGACTCGTTGGCCGACGTGATCTCGTTCGGCGTGGCCCCGGCCGCGCTGGGCTACGCCTGCGGTCTGCAGGGCGGCTGGGACTGGGTGGTATTGAGCTATTTCGTCGGTTGCGGTGTCAGCCGGCTGGCGCGCTACAACGTCACCGCCGAGCAACTGTCAGGCGACGAAGGCAAGGTCAAGTTCTTCGAGGGCACGCCCATTCCGACCAGCCTGGTGCTGGTAGTGGTGCTGTGGATCGCGGCCTGGCAGGGCGCGATCGGCGCCGACCTGTGGCTGGGCGTGGTCAAGCTGGGGCCGTGGCAGTTCCATCCGCTGGTGCTGATGTTCGCGCTGTCGGGCACGCTGATGGTGAGCAAGACGCTGCACATTCCCAAGCCGTAGACGCCACCGGCCTGCAACACCCGCGTTGCTATGATCCTCGCAACGCTTGGAGGATGAGATGGCCAATCAGGGTTTCGGTGGCAACGAAGAGTTCGAGGCACTGGCGCGGCAGTACTGGAGCCGCTGGGGCGAGATGCTGCGCGCCGGGGCCGATGTGGCGCCGGCATCGCAGGGATTCCCGGGTGCGAATTTTTCCGCCGCGGGTTTCCCCGGCATGGGCTTGCCCGGAGGCACCGGCATGCCCGGCGCGGGCGCGACGATGCCGGGCTGGAACGAGGCTGTCGCGTGGTGGTCGAAGCTGGCCCAGGGCAATGGCGGGATGGGCAACGGGTTCGGCAGCGGGTTCGGTAACCAGGCCGACGCCACTATCGACCGCTTCAATACTCAAGCCCGCGGCTGGTACGCCCAGATGCAGCAACTGGCGGCGCAGTTCGCCGGCCAGGATGCCAATGCCGCCGATATCGCCAGCGCGTGGAAGCGTGCGCTGGGCGGGGATTTCGGCAATCCGTTCGCCGAGGTCCTGCGCGGCATGCAGGGTCCGGGGCAGCAGGGTTTCGAACAATGGTTCGCGCAGGCCGCGCCGTTCATCGAGAAATTGCAGCGCGACGGCAAGGCATGGTCGGGCATGCCCGCGTTCGGGTTCACCCGCGAGCATCAGGAGCGTTTGCAACACCTCGCGCAGGCGCAGGCGGACTACCAGCAGCAGGGCCAGGCCTACCAGACCTTGATGGCGGAGGCCGCGCAGGATGCGTTCAAGCGTTTCGAGCAGAAGCTGAGCGAGCGTAGTGAGCCGGGCAAGCAACTGGAGTCGGCGCGCGCCCTGTTCGACCTGTGGATCGATGCCGCCGAGGAAGCCTACGCCGACATCGCCCTGTCGCCGCGTTTCCGCGATGCCTATGGCGCGCTGGTGAATTCGCAGATGCGCCTGCGCGCGGCGGTGCAGGGGCAGGTCGAACAGGCGGGCGAAGCGCTTGGCATGCC
>JBOHYC010000147.1:0-5068 GCA_050737755.1 Lysobacter sp. | reverse complement strand
CAGCTTGACCCCTGGCAGCGCCGACAACACGCACTTGTCGACGTCGTCCGGCGCACCGACCTTGAACCGCACCGGCACCGTCTGCACCAGTTCCGCTCCGGGCATGTCGGCGCCGACGCCGAGATAGAACGCGCAGTCCTGGTCGATTTTCTGCGAGTCCAGCCGGCCGAGATGGAACGACGGCTTGACCTCGTTGAGCGCGATTGCAAAGTAGCGCGACGAAATGACCGTGCCCAGCAACTCGCGGACGATCTCGAACAGCCGCGCAAAGCCCGCCTCGGGCAGCGTGTGCTGGTAGCTGGGCAGGTCGGCGAGCGAATAGCTCTTCGAGAATGTCAGCAACCCGCCGGCCAGCCGCAGCAGTTCCTGGTGCAGGCGCTCGGGATGCAGTCCGGGATGACGGAACAGATGCGACAACGCGGCAAACGCGGCGTTGGCGGTATGCAGCAACCAGAACGAGGCGATGTCGCCGGAGCGGAACTCGACCACCGATTGCGATGGTTCGCGATGCAGGCCGTGCAATGCATCGGTCTTGGCCTGCAGGTTGTCGAGCAGGCGGCGCAGTTCGGCCAGCAACGACGGCGCGGCGGCCAGGCTCAGGCTCGGCGCCAGGAAGTCCTCATCGAACTCGAATCCGCCCGTGGCGGTCCGGCGCACCCGGGCCACGGGCAGGCTCACGTAGGGGTCGCGCGGCTCGTCATCGGTCAGCAGCCGCACGGTCTTGCGCAGGTAGCCCAGCTCGGCGTCGCCGGCATCGGTGTAGAGGTCGGCGGTCGGGCGCGTGGCTTGCAGATAGCGGGTCGTGGCGTTGCCCGGGTTATCGCCCCCGCAGTTGCCGCCGTGGTCCTTCAGCAGTGGCAGGGCGAGATGGATCGTGGTCGATTGCACGCCGGCTGGCAGCTTGCCCAGTGACAGCGCTTCGGGCAGCTCGTCGTCGCCGGGAGCGTTGTACAGCTCTCCGTCGGGAAAGATCACCGACAGCTGATGCGCGCGCAGGGTGCCGCTGGAAATTGCCTGTGCATCGAAACGCGCCTGCCGGACACCCCAGGTGTACGGATGGGCCGCCGTGGCGAACTCCTGCAGCCGCCCCTCGTGGTAGGCATCCTGGCGCTGGAAGTGTTGTGGGCGCAGGAACAGGCCTTCACCCCAGAAAACCTTCGACATCCGACTCATGTTGCGGCTCAATCCCTTGATGACCGACGCGTGGTGCGCCGGTGATGCTTTCCATGTCCATGCCGACCGCGGCGATGCCGCGTCGAGGCACGCAGGTTACTACAACTCGTGACTCCGGCCGTGCCGTGCGACTCAGCCTTGCGGCGGCATGCAGTTGCTCGATGCAAGGCTGTGCGAAGGACCCGCCAGCCGGGTTTCCAGCGCCGGACTCGGCGTGGTCATCGCGCAGGCATGCAGGCCGATGGTGATGCCGTCGGAGGTGGCCTTGTCCGCATCGAAGGCGAACCGCCAGCGGCTGCGCGCCGGCGTGCGGAACAGCGCGACGATGCCGACGTGCGCGCCCCCGGCCGGCAGCCTTTCAAGCACCTCATGGCGTTGCCCGGGCGCGAGCAGGATCTCGGTGACGCCCAGCAGGTCGTCGCCGAGCACATCGTGCTCGCGTTGCTGGTCGAGGAACACGTCGAACGGTGCAGCCTCGAAGCGCTCGAGATTGCGCAACTGGTACACCCGCACCACCAGCGAGAGTGCGCGCTTGCCTTCGCCAGCATTGAGGTTGTCGCCGGCGTAGAGTCGCAGCGGAATTTCATGTGTCTGCGCTTTGGCATCGCCCAGCCCGACGGCTTGCAGGCCCTTGCCGAACGCCTCCTTGATGCCGCCCTGACTACTGCAACCGGTGGCCATCAGCAGCACAGGCAGCAGCGCTGCCAGCCATCCGCGGCAGCATGTGCGGGCATGGGGGGACTGCAGGGTCGGAAGACCGTCCATAGCGTGTTGCTCCATTGCGAAGGTGTCGGCGGCGAAGAACGACGTTTTGCCAAAGTCTTCTTGACAGCGGCAAATTAAGGTTACTATATCTGCCTTAGGTGCTTCCAAGTGTGTCACTTGGACATGGAGATTTCGCCGCACACGCACCGTGCGCGCCCACAAGGAGAGTGTCGAATGAATCCCCGTAACGTGGCGTTCTGCCGTTTTGTAACCGTGGCCGTACTGGCCGCGATGCTCGGTGCGTGCAGCACAATGGCCAGCAAGGACACCGGCAACTATGCCGCGTTGCTCGGCCAGGCCGAAGCCGAAGTGTCGTCCGGCCGCGTGGAGTCGGCGTTGGTGGCGTTCGACCAGGCCGCCAAGGCCGATCCGACCCGCAAGGAGCCGTGGGTGCGTAGCGCCCAGCTGCAGTTCGATGCCGGTAACTACGGTCGCGCGATCGTCGCCGCCGAAGAAGTTCTGCAGCGCGACCCGGACGACCAGGTCGCCGACAGTGTGCTGACCGTGGCTGGTCTGCGGATCGCCTCGGAGTCGCTGCAACGGTTGCAGGGCAATGGCGCACTGGCGTCCGACACGGCGCGCACCGAGGCCGAGCGCCTGGCCGCCACCATGCGCGCCACGATGGGCGAGGGCATCCTCGATTCGGGCGAAGAGCAAGCCAAGCCGCGCCGCACGACGCGCCGCCGTTCGACTGCGCCGCGTGCCACGCCCGCCCCGAAGGCCCAGAGCAAGCCGGCCGCGGCCAATCCGTTCGAAGTATTGGGTGGCGGCTGAGCGCAGCCAGCCTCCGTTCGCGTACTCGTCAGGGAGACGATGTGATGTCCAAGAAGGAAAGTATCCAGAAGCGGCTGGAAAAGGTTCGTCCGCCGCGCGTGCAACTCACCTATGACGTCGAGAAGGGCGACGCGATCGAACAGAAGGAAATTCCGTTCGTGGTCGGCGTGCTCGGCGACTTCAGCGGCCAGCCCGAGCAGGCGCTGCCACGGATCAAGGACCGCAAGTTCGTCAACGTCGACCTCGACAATTTCGACGAGGTGATGGAAGGCATGGCACCACGCGCGGCCTACCGGGCGCCGAACACGCTGAGCGGCGACGGCAGCGAGATCGCGGTCGAGATGACGTTCAAGTCGATCGACGACTTCCGCCCCGAGGCGGTGGTCCAGCAGGTCGAGCCGCTGCGCAAGCTGCTGGAGGCCCGCACCAAGCTGGCCGACCTGCGCAACAAGGTCGCCGGCAACGAGAAGCTCGAGGACCTGCTCAATGACGTCCTCGCCAACACCGAGCAGCTCAAGCAGCTCGGCCAGAAAGATCCGGACGGGCAGGAGTAAGCCATGAACGCACAGGCAAGTGCAGCAACGGCCGGCGCCGGGCTGGCCGAGGTCGGCCTGCTCGACCAGATCGTCGAGCAAAGCAAGGTCGCCAAGTCCGCCAGCGAGCACGCGCGCGCCAAGGACATCATTTCCGAGCTCGCCCGCGAAGTGCTGCAGGGCACCGTGGTGGTGTCGGAAAACCTCAACCTGACCCTCGACGCGCGCGTCGCCGAGCTCGACCGGATGATCTCCGACCAGCTCACCGCGGTGATGCATGCGCCCGAGTTCCAGCAGCTGGAAAGCACCTGGCGCGGCCTGCACTACCTGTGCGGACAGACCTCGACCGGTTCCCAGCTCAAGATCAAGGTGCTCAACGCGTCGAAGAAGGACGTGGTCAAGGACTTCAAGTCGGCCATTGACTTCGACCAGAGCGCGCTGTTCAAGAAGGTCTACGAGGAAGAGTTCGGCACCTTCGGCGGCTCGCCGTTTGGCGCCCTGCTCGGCGACTACAACATCGGCCGCCAGCCCGAGGACATGTATTTCATCGAGCAGATGTCGCACGTGGCCGCCGCCGCGCATGCGCCGTTTATATCGGCCGCCAGCGAGGACATGTTCGGGCTGGAAAGTTTCACCGAGATGGGCAAGCCGCGCGACCTGGCCAAGGTGTTCGACACCGTCGAGTACGCCAAGTGGAAGTCGTTCCGCGATTCGGAGGACAGCCGCTACGTCGGCCTGACCCTGCCGCGCTTCCTCGGCCGGCTGCCGTACAACCCCAAGGACGGCACCACTGTCGAGGGTTTCAACTACGTCGAGGACGTCGACGGCAACGACCACTCCAGCTACCTGTGGTGCAACACCGCCTACGCGTTCGGCGCGCGCCTGACCAAGGCGTTCGAGGACTTCGGCTGGTGCGCGGCGATCCGCGGCGTCGAGGGCGGTGGACTGGTCGAGGAACTGCCGACCCACACCTTCCGCACCGATGACGGCGAGGTCGCGCTGAAGTGCCCGACCGAGGTCGCGATCACCGACCGCCGCGAGAAGGAGCTGTCGGACCTGGGCTTCATCCCGCTGGTCCACTGCAAGAACACCGACTACGCCGCGTTCTTCGGCGCGCAGTCGGCGCAGAAGTCCAAGAAGTACAACACCGACGCGGCCAACGCCAATGCGTCGCTGTCGGCCCAGCTGCAATACATTTTTGCCGTCTCGCGCGTCGCCCATTACCTCAAGGCGATGATGCGGGAGAAGATCGGCAGCTTCGCCTCGGCAGGGAACGTCGAGGATTTCCTCAACCGGTGGATTGCCCAGTACGTGTTGTTGGACGACAACGCGACGCAGGAAGCGAAGGCGCAATTTCCGCTGCGAGAGGCTTCGATCCAGGTGTCGGAAGTTCCCGGCAAGCCCGGCGTGTACCGCGCGGTGTCGTTCCTGCGCCCGCACTTCCAGCTCGACGAGCTGTCGGTGTCGCTGCGGCTGGTGGCCGAGTTGCCGGCCAACAACAAGTAATCGCTTTTTGGCAGTGCTTGAAGGACCTGGCAGTTCTTGGCGTTAGTTGGGCAACCGCCGCAACGGCAACGGGGCAAAGACCCCGGGCAACAAGGTGAGCAGTACGCAGCATCGCTGTAAACCATCGTCGGGCATTGTTCATGATGAACATTTGGTCCCGGCATCAATCTCACGGAAGAACGGAACAAAGGAAACCAGACCATGCAACACGCATTTCTCAGCATCGACACCATCAAGGGTGAGTCCAAGGACGCCGAGCACAAGGATTGGATCGAGATCGAATCCTTCAACCAGGACGTCCTGCAGCCGCGTTCGGC
>JBOHYC010000146.1:0-1546 GCA_050737755.1 Lysobacter sp. | reverse complement strand
CTGGCCGCGCACCGCGCGTTGATGGAGGACGACCGGCGGCGGCTGCTCGGCGACTGACGAAGCGCGGGGGCGATCGTGTTCCACTGCTGGACAAGCCGGCGTCGCTGGAATCTGCACAGCCGTCAACAAGACAGCCCACGATCCTGCCCGTATTCACCCTTTGCATATCCGTGCGCGTTTACGGTCCGCAACGCGGGTCCGTGACTACGAAGGAGGCAGGCGTGGCACGCAGCAAAACCCTGAAGCTGGCAACGTTCAACGTAAATGGCATTGCTACGCGCCTGCCGCATCTGCTCGCGTGGCTGGAGAAGGAGCAGCCCGACATCGTCGCGCTGCAGGAGCTCAAGACCGTGGACGCGGCGTTCCCGGTCGCTGAGCTGGAGGCGGCGGGGTATGGCGCAATCTGGCACGGGCAGAAGTCATGGAACGGCGTGGCCTTGCTCGCACGCGACGCGACTCCGGTGGAGAGCCGGCGCGGCCTGCCGGGCGACTCCAAAGACGAGCAGAGCCGTTACATCGAAGCGGCCATCCACGGCATCGTCGTGGCCGGTCTGTACCTGCCCAACGGCAATCCACGGCCCGGCCCCAAGTTCGACTACAAGCTCGCTTGGATGGAGCGCCTCATTCGCCATGCCAGGACGCTGGTGGACCTGCCGCACCCGGCGGTGCTGATGGGCGACTTCAACGTGATCCCGACCGATACCGATGTCTACGACCCCAAGGCCTGGCGCAAGGACGCGCTCATCCAGCCGGAGGTGAGGGAGTCCTTCGAACGGCTGTTGGCGCAGGGCTGGACGGATGCGTTGCGGCAAATTGTCGGCGAGCGGGTGATCTACACCTTCTGGGACTACTTCCGCCAGCACGCCGAACGCGATCGCGGGCTGCGGATCGACCACCTGCTGCTCAATCCCGCGCTCGCGGAGAACCTGAAAGACGCCGGGGTCGACCGGTGGGTGCGACTGCAGCCGAAGGCCAGTGATCATGCGCCGACCTGGGTCACGGTGCGCGCCCCGGGCGGCGCCTGATTCTTCGGGCTTGGCGGACGGCAGACCGCAGGCTGTGCTCAACCGAGCAGTTGCAGGGTCGCGGAAGTGCCCTGGCTCGGGTCGGACTGGATGTCCAGATGCCAGCCGAAGTGCTCGCACAGCCGTGAAATCAGCTCCAGACCGATGCCCGAGTCGCCGCCGCCGCCCACCCGCGCCATGCGGGTGTAGATCTCGCTGATCTGCTCCGGGCTCATGCCGTGGCCGGGGTCGTGGATGACCACGGTGGCATCGTCGCGCAGGCGGATATCGATGCGGCCGCTGTCGCTGTTCTCGATGGCGTTGCGCAGCAGGTTGCCGATCGCGGCGCGTACGATGCCCGGCGGCGCGTGGATATCGCAGCGTGGCAATGGCGCCAGGTGAAGCTGCAGCGACTTGCCCGCGGTCAGGTGCTGGTGGTCGTCGACGATCTGCGGCAGCAGTGCGTCCAGTGCCAGCGGCTTGCTGATCTTCGCCAGCCGCGCCGGATCCTTGGCCAGCGCCAGCAGCAGGATGATCAGCTG
>JBOHYC010000145.1:0-7071 GCA_050737755.1 Lysobacter sp. | reverse complement strand
CCGTCCGCGCGCCGGAAGTCGGCGGTGTCGCCGAAGGCGCGTTCGTGGACCACGCCGATGTAGGGCGCGAACTGGCGGGTCACTTCGTAGCGAAGCCTTAACCCGACCTCGATCGTGCCCAGGCCGGAACCGATGCCGCGGCGCTCGTCGTCCTTGCCATGCAGTTCGGCCTCGACCATCGACTGAAGGATCAGGCGGTTGGTGAACAGCGTTTCGTATTCGACCTCGATACTCGCCGCGGTCTGTCCGGATTCGCCGACATAGGCGGTCGCGCCGACTTCGAACATGTACGGCGACAACCCCTGCACGCCGAACGCTGCGAACGTCTGTGACGGACCTTCGCCGAAATCGTGGCGAACGCCGGCGACCAGGTCCCACCACGGGGCGATCGCGCGGCCATACAACACCTCGATGTCGGCCGCCTCGGTGGCTCCGTCGACATGATCGCCTTCGCTGCGCAGCCAGAGACGGTCGATATCGGTCCCGACCCAAGCCGTCGCTTCCCACCCTGCCCCGGTCCCGGTGTCCGCATCCCAGGCTTCCAGCCGGTCAAGCAACCAAAACGAGTGGACGGCGTTGTCGTGGACGTGGTGGCCTGCGACGTCTGGAAATGCGGCCTCGCGGTCGGCCTGGGTGATCGGCGGAATCGGATTGATCGGTGGTGCATCTGCGGGCAGCCTGGTATCCACGGCGTGGCCCATTGCGGCGTGGTCAACCTGCGTGTTGGGAGTTGTTGTGTGGTGACCCATGGCCGCATGGTCCACCTCCTCCGTGGGCGGCGCATGCCCCATCGCCGCATGATCGACCTCCTGCGCGAACGCGGACGCCGCGGTCAGCGCCAGTGCGATCGACAGGCCAAGAACCCGGCCATGCAATGCGGTGGAACCCATGGTCGCGAGCTTCATTCCTCCACCCGCACTTCCCGGAACATGCCGGCTTCCATGTGGTACAGCAGGTGGCAGTGGTAGGCCCAGCGACCCAGTGCATCGGCGCGGACGCGATAGCTGCGGCGGGTTCCGGGTGGCATGTCGATGGTGTGTTTGCGCACCTGGAAGTTGCCGTCGGCGTCCTCCAGGTCGCTCCACATGCCGTGCAGGTGGATCGGATGGGTCATCATGGTGTCGTTGACCAGCACGATGCGCATGCGCTCGCCGTAGTTGAGCCGCAGCGGCTCCGCATCGCCGAACTTGATGCCGTTGAACGACCACGCGAACTTTTCCATGTGGCCGGTCAGGTGCAGTTCGACCGTGCGACCCGGCTCGCGTCCATCAGGGTCGGAAAACATGCTTCTCAGATCGGCGTAGGTCAGCACCTTGCGGCCGTTTTCGCGCAGGCCGATGCCGGGGTCGTCCAGCTTCGGCGCGGGCGTCATGGTCTGCATGTCCATCAGCGGATTGCCGGCTTCGGAAGCCGGGTGCTGTTGCATGCCGGTCGCGGCGCCGTGTCCCATTGATGCGTGGCCCATCGAAGCGTGGTCCATCGAGCCGTGGTCCATCCCCGCCATCGACCCGGCCGACATCGTCGACATGTCGTGCCCTGCCCCGCCCATCATCATTCCGTGGCCCATGTCATCCATGGTCAGGATCGTGCGCGGGTCGACCGCTGGCACCGGCGCGCGCAGCCCCTCGCGCACCGCCAGCGTGCCACTGACGTATCCGGTGCGGCCCAGGTCCTGCGCGAAGATGGTGAACGCGTCCTGCCCCGTCGGCTCGACGATCACGTCGAAGGTCTCGGCCGTCGCGATGCGGAACTCGTCGACAGTCACCGGATGCACGTACTGTCCGTCGGCGGCGACCACGGTCATCTTCAAGCCGGGAATGCGCACGTCGAAATGGGTCATCGACGAGCCGTTGATAAAGCGCAGCCGCACCTTCTCGCCGGAGCGGAACAGGCCGGTCCAGTTGCCCTGCCCCGTCCGGCCGTTCATTAGGTAGGTGTAGGTGTTGGCATTGACGTCCGACAGGTCGGTCGGGGTCATCCGCATCTGGCCCCACGCCTTGCGGTCCTGCAGTGCCGCGGACAGTCCGCGCTCGCTTACGTCGTCGAAGAAATCGCCGACCGTGCGCTTGTAGTAGTTGTCGTAGCCGGCCATCTTCTTGAGCCGCGCGAACAGCAGGGTCGGGTCGAGGTCGGTCCAGTCCGTCAGCAGCACGACGTGGTCGCGGTCGTAGCGGAACGGTTCGGGTTCGAGCGGGTCGATGATGATCGCGCCGTACAGGCCGGCCTGCTCCTGGAACGCGGAGTGGCTGTGGTACCAGTACGTGCCGCCCTGCCGCAGATGGAACCGGTAACGGTAGGCCTGGTCCCGGTCGATGCCGTCGAAGCTCAGGCCCGGGACGCCATCCATGTTTGCCGGCAGCAGGATGCCGTGCCAGTGGATGGAGGTCTGGTGGCCGTGGATCGAGCCTTCCGGCAGCCGGTTTGCGACGTCGAGCGTCACCGTGTCGCCCTCGCGCCAGCGCAGGATCGGCGCCGGCAGTGAACCATTGACGGTGATCGCCGGCCGGGTGAGGCCGGTGAAATTCATCGGTGTCTCGCCGATGTCCAGATTGAAGTGGGTCCCGGACAGCACGCCCGGGTGTCCGCCCAGTCCCGATGCCCACGACCGCTGCGGCCAGAGCCCCAACCCGGCGATCGCTCCACCGGCGGCCAGCCCCTGCACGAACCGGCGGCGGGGCGGGCTGGCGGGCCCGGCGGCACCGCGGCCGGGATCGTCGAATGGCATGCAATGCTCCAAAGTATTCGGCGGCACGAGGGCCTGTGTGGTTCATGCCGCGTCGGCGCGGCGCGTACTACCATTGTCGATGAAATCCGGCGTCGATGACCAACGGGGGCAAGCATGTCGATCCAGTCGAAAGCCAAACGCGACGCAAGTCGCAAGCGCAAGTCCCGGGAGGAACGCACCGTGACGGTCACTCCTCGCGCCACGATCGAGGGCCATGCCGAACTGCGCGATCACCAGGGCTCGCTGCTCGGCGGGATCGCCCGGCAGGACGGCGAATGGGTGCTTGGTCTGGATGGCCAGATGGTGGGCGGCTCCGACAGCGCGGCCACCATCCTGGTCATGCTGAAACGAGCCGCGGCGATGCACGAGCGCGCCGGCACCCCCGCCGTGCTGAAATTCTCGGACACGTTGCGCGACGCCGCCAACGAGGAGGCGCGCGCGCAGGGCCTGAGCCTGGAGCAGTTCGAGGCCCGCCTGGACGGCGAAATGGCCGGGTCGCGCGTGCAGCCCGACCCCGGCCAATCCGCGTCGCCGCACTGACCTCAGGCAGCGACTTCCTGTTCTTCTTCCTGGTATTCCTCATGCGTTGAGGCGACCTTGGTCGCCCAGGCCTGCTGGGCCGTCGGCGTACCGGCGAGCGCAGCCGGGTCACAGGGCCGATTGGGGCACAGGTTCTGCATGAAGTCGGAGTCGAAGCTGAGCCGCTCGACCAGGAAATCCACGAACGCGCGGACCTTCGGCGAAGTCACCTGGCCACGGGGGAACAGTGCGCTGAGGTCCAGCTCCGGACCGGTCCAGCCGGCCAGCACCCGCCGTACGTAGCCCTTCTCGGCGAACGCCTTGACCATGATGTCGCTGGCCAGCATCAGCCCTTCGCCGCAGAGCAGTGCGCCACGTACGCCGGCGGGATCATTGGCGACCATGATCGGGTCGATCCGGTACTCGACGAGGTTGCTGCCGTCGGTCAATGGCCAGAAGAAGTGGTCGTTGCGGCGCATCTTCTGCATGCCCAGCGTCCGATGGTGTTGCAGCTCGTCAGGATGCATCGGCTCACCGTGGCGCTCGATGTACGCCGGGCTTGCATAGACCTGGGTGCGCATCACCGCCAACCGTCGCGCGACGAGGTTGGAGTCCGGCAGGTTGCCGACCCGCAGGGCGACGTCGATCTCCTTGTCGATCAGGTCCAGAGGCTCGTTGCTCAACAGCATCTCCACCCGGACCTCGGGGTGGCGGGCATGGAACTCGCCCAGCAACGGCGCGATGCGCTCGATGCCCAGCGAGTACGGTGCGGTGACACGCAACCAACCGCGCGGGCCGCCCTGCAATTGGCCGACCGCGTTCTCGGCTTCGTCCAGGTCCTTGGCGATGCGCTTGCAATGGTCGTAGTAGATGTTGCCGGCCTCGGTCAGGCCGAGCTTGCGGGTCGTGCGATGCAGCAGTTGCGCGCCAAGGCGGGATTCCAGCTCCTGCACCTTTCGGCTGACGGTTGTCTTGGGCAGTCGCAGCGAGCGGGCGGCGGCGATGAAGCTGCCGTGCTCGATCACCTTTACGAAGATCAGGGTGTCGTTGAGATCGCGGGCCATGTGGGGGCTCCTATTGACGCGCGCCAGCATTGACCCGCGGTCGGGACAATTATTCCCCGATCTGATGGCTAATCAAGTGCCGTCGTCACCCCTAGTCTGTGTCGCATCCGAACAGGAAGTGCCGCAGGCCGTCTCATGAACCACCCATTCCACAACTCATTCGCTTCCGCCGAATCCGCGCGGCCAGAGGTTGCGTTGGGCGTTGACCTGCCCTGGGACGGGCCAACGGTGGGCCTCGGGGCCAATTCGATATCCACGATGGCAGCAGCGAAGTACTTGCCGAGGCAAGCAAGCATCCTGCCGGCGCGCCCGTCTTCGCGACTGCCGATGACGTATTCCATGTCAATTGTGGGAGAAAAAATCCCGGGAGCGGGACAATGAGCGCAGCCCTGGTAATTCTCGGTGCAACCGGCGGCGTCGGCCGCGGCGTGGTGCGCGCCGCGCTTGATCGCGGCCATCCGGTGGTCGCGGTAGCACGCCAGGCGGATGCGCTTGCAGCACTGGCA
The DNA here is from genome assembly GCA_050737755.1 of Lysobacter sp. GTDB lineage: Bacteria > Pseudomonadota > Gammaproteobacteria > Xanthomonadales > Xanthomonadaceae > Novilysobacter. The sequence continues at coordinate 2,257 of JBOHYC010000145.1, read as the reverse complement.
CATGAGCACCACGGCGCCGACGTCGTCACCTTGCCCGGCTCGGTGGCCAGTGACGCCGAGGGTGCGGCCCTGGCCGAACGGTTGCGCGACCTGCGCCGTCCGTTCGCCGGCATCGTCACCTCGGTTTGCGGCGGCACCAGCAACGGCCGGGTGCTCGACCAGCCCGCCGAATTCCTGCGCCGCAAGCTGGACGAAGACCTGCTGCCGCACCTGGCGGCCGCCCGCCACCTGCTGCCGCTGCTGGCCGAAGCCGGTCGCGGCAACTACCTGCTGATCGGCGGCCCCGGCAGCGAAAACCCCTGGGCCGGTTACGGCCATCGTTCGGTCGCTGCCGCCGCGCTGCGGATGCTGGCCCGGGTCCTTCACGACGAAGCCCGTGCGCTGGACGTGCGGGTGAACCTGTTGACCGTCGACATGCCCGCCTGCACCGGCCACAACCGCAAACACGCCAGCAGCCGCTGGCCCAGTGCACTGGCGATCGGCCAGCAAGCCGTCGCATTGATCGAACGCCCCCCGCCGGACATACCCGTGGTGCGTTACGCGCCGCCGACGAAGACCGGCCCGTGTCACGCATCACCTTCCGACAACGTCCCTGCTTTTTTTGGCCCGGACAGCGCACCTCCCCCATCGGACAGCTGCACCTCCCTCGTCGCCGTCCGCGCGCTTCTGGGCCGTTTTTCTTCCACGGGTTCCAAAAAGGATATTTCGTCATGACCTCCCCCAACAAAAAATCACAGGCTGGCCGCATCAACCGCAGCGCCCTGCCCGAGCTCACCTTCGCCATCGCCGCCGTGTTGCTGACGCTGGGGCTGTCCGGTTGCGGCAGCCAGGCCGCACCGGGCGGCGCGATGCCCGCGCCGGCGGTCAGCGTCGCCCAGGTGGTCGAGAAGCCCGTGCAGCAATGGGACGAATTCACCGGCCGGATCGAGGCGGTGAAGTCGGTCGAGCTGCGCCCGCGGGTCAGCGGTTACGTCGAGAGCGTCGCCTTCGAGGAGGGCGAGGAAGTCGCCAAGGGTGACCTGTTGTTCGTGATCGACCCGCGCCCTTACAAGGCCGCGCTCGCCCAAGCCGAAGCCAACCTCGAAAGAGCCCGTAGCGAGTCCGGCCTGGCCAAGGCACAAAGCACGCGCGCGCAAACGCTGGTCGAGGCCAAGGCGATCTCGCGCGAGGAAGCCGAGGCCCGTCGCGCCGCCGCAAGCCAGGGCAATGCCGCGGTTCGCGCGGCCGAAGCAGCAGTCGCCAGTGCGCGGTTGGATCTGCAGTTCACCGAAGTACGCTCGCCGATCGACGGGCGCGCCGGCCGCGCGATGATCACCGCCGGCAACCTCGCCCAGGCCGATGCAACGGTACTGACCAGCGTGGTTTCGCTGGACCCGGTGCACGTGTACTTCGAGGGCGACGAGCAGACCTATCTGCATTATCGCGAGCTGTCCCGCAGCGGCGATCGCGCTGATTCGAGCAACCCGGTGCGTGTCGGCCTGGCCAACGAAAACGGCTTCCCGCACGAGGGCACGGTCGACTTCGTCAACAACCAGGTCGATCCGGCCACCGGCACCATCCGCCTGCGCGCGGTGTTGCCCAACCCCGACCGCGTGTTCGCACCCGGGCTGTTCGCCCGCGTGCAACTGGCTGGCGGCAACGAGTCCGAGGCGCTGCTGATCGACGACAAGGCGATCATGACCGACCAGGACCGCAAGTACGTCTACGTGCTGGGCAAGGACAACACCGCGATGCGCAAGGACGTGCAACTGGGCGATAAGGCCGATGGCCTGCGCGTGGTGACCTCCGGGCTGACCGCGAAGGACAAGGTCATCGTGCACGGGGTGCAGAAGGTGTTCTTCCCCGGCATGCCGGTCGATCCGAAGACCATCGCGATGGGTGCGCCGCCCGCCGCCAGGGTAGCCGCCGCGGCCGGGTCGAAATGATGCCGACCCCGGCCTGATCCACCACAAGCGCCGCTCCCCGTAAACGCGGGGACAAAGCGACGTGGCGTTCGTTGAACCATCCGGGTTCCCGCGTTTTGCGGGAGCCACGGGCGGTTGATGCCACAAACCCGAAACAGGACTTTCCCCATGGATTTCTCCAAGTTCTTCATCGACCGGCCGATCTTCGCCGCGGTGCTGTCGATCGTGATCTTCGCCGCCGGCCTGATCGCGATGCCGCTGCTGCCGATCAGCGAATACCCCGACGTCGTTCCGCCCTCGGTGCAGGTGCGCGCGGTCTACCCCGGCGCCAACCCGAAGGTGATCGCCGAGAC
>JBOHYC010000144.1:0-6155 GCA_050737755.1 Lysobacter sp. | reverse complement strand
CCGACCACGCCGACGATGGCGACCCGGCCGAACGTCGGGTAGCGACCCTGTTCGTCGATCTCGCTGAGGAAGGCGTCCATGCGCTCGGTCACGCGCTTGGCGATGCTGGACGGCTGGCCCATCCAGATCGGCGTGGCCATCACCAGGATGTCGGCATCCATCACCTGTTTGCGCAACGCCGGCCATTCGTCGCCATTGCCCTCGTCGGCGGTGACGCCCGGTTTGACGTCGTGGTCGACGACGCGCGCGGACGATGTCGCGACTCCGTGGCTGGCGATCGCCTTGAGCAACAGATCCAGCATCTTCTGGGTGGAAGAGGCGGTTGGCGACGGCGTGAGCGTGCAGTTGAGGCCGAAGGCGCTGGGCGACATGGGACTCTCCGGTAAGCAGGACTAGTGCGTCACCCTGCGCCCGAGGGCGTAAACGTCGTGTCCCCGTCGGTCACTGCAGCGTCCTCGCACAGCGCTCGCTTGCGGGCGGGCGTGAGTTGCTTGATCGCGTACTCCGCACGACTGGCGGCGCCCCGGTCGGCGTACTCGAACCGGGCCAGCAGGCGTAGCGGTGGACGCGAGCGGGTGTAGCGCGCGCCCTTGCCCGCAGCGTGCTCGCGATAGCGTCGTTCCACATCGGTGGCGATGCCGGTATAGATGCTGCCGTCGCGGCACTCGAGCAGGTAGACGTACCAGGGCATGGGGATGCGTGCGGCGCGTTCGGGACTTTGCAGGATAGAGAGTCACCGTGCGCTTGACGCATCCATCACGGAAAAAAATTCACCACCCTGCAGTTTCTCGCCATCGCGCCGGCCATTGAACGCGTCGTTGCGGCCTCGCGGGTTGGCACGGGGTTTGCGCTGTTTCCCTTTACCCCCGGGATGAAGGAAACAGCACATGCGAAACGACAACAACGTTGGAAACGACCTCAAGGCCGTGGCGCAGGACGTCATGCAGCTGGGTGCGCGATGCGTGCAGGCTGGCCGCGAATGGCTTGTCGATCGGAGAAGCGAGATGACCGGTCGCAACGAAGCTCCCTACACGCAGCGCGAACCGGGCCGGCAACAGGGCGAAGGCTACGGCAGCAGTTCGGGCTACGGCGATCCGGATGCCGACAGCTACGTCGACCGCAGTGGCTATCGCGCACAGCCGTACGTGGTGCCCGGCGACACCCAGCCGCGATACGGCGGTCCGGGTCGCCAGCGCAGTTACGCAGGCGTGGGGCCAAGAAACTACAGCCGATCCGATGAGCGCATCACCGAAGACCTGTGCGAGCGGTTGACCCACGATGCCGACATCGACGCCAGTGACATCGAGGTCCAGGTCGCCGGCGGGACCGCCACGCTCGAAGGCACGGTCTCGCAGCGCTGGATGAAGCACCGCGCGGAAGACCTCGCAGATGGTTGCAGCGGAGTGCGAAACGTCGAGAACCGGATCCGGGTGCAGTCGGCGCAGCCGGGGTATGACGGCGGTGAATACGCGGGAGCTGGTTCGGACTGGAGTACGTCATCCGGTCGCAGTTCCACGGCGTCGACATCGACTGCGGGCAGAAGCACGACCGCGACGGGAACGTCCGGAACCGGCGCATCGGGAACCAGCTCCGCCGAAGGTACCAGCTCCGCCGAAGGTACCGGCTCGACAGCCAGCGGCAAGTCCGGCAGTAACCCGCCCGGAACGTCCACCCCGCACTGAGGCTGTGGCAACCCGTCGACCAAGGCGTGACCTGAAGGATCAGGTCACGCGTCGCGGCGACCCAACTGGTTGTGGATCGTGCGCACGCTGACGCCCAGCGCGCGGGCGGTGCGGGTCTTGTCGTTGTCGTAGCGGGCCAGCGTCCTCAACAGCATTTCCCGCTCGACCTCGGCGTAGCTCATGCCGACGCGGAAGTTGACGCTGTCGTTGTCCGCATTGACGGCAAGCGTCTTGGAGGCAGGCGCATGAAGCTCTACCCGGTCACCATCGCCGAGGATGCACGCACGCTGGATCGCGCTGCGCAGTTCGCGCACGTTGCCGGGCCAGTCGTAGCTGTCCAGGGCACGTAGTCCATCGGGCGAGAGCTGCTTGCTGGCTCCATGCTCGGCATTGAACCGCTCGACGAAATGGTTCGCGAGCAGCAACCGGTCGTCTCCGCGCTCGCGCAGTGGCGGCAGCACCACGATGAAGTCGGCCAACCGGTAGAACAGGTCTTCGCGCAACCGGCCTTCATCGATCGCGACCATCGGGTCGCGATTGGTCGCGGCGATCACGCGCGCATTGAAACTGATCGACTGGTTGCCGCCGACCCGCGTCAACCGCCCTGTTTCCAACACCCTCAGCAGATAGACCTGGAGCGGCGCCGGCATCTCCGCGACTTCGTCGAGGAACAGGGTTCCGCCGTGGGCCTGCTCGAACAGCCCGACGTGGCGAGAGGCCGCGCCCGTGAAGCTGCCGCGCTCGTGGCCGAACAGATGGCTGGCCAGCAGCTCGGGCGCGATGGCGCCGCAGTTGACCGCCACGAACGGACCGTCGCGACCGCTTTGCCGATGCAACGCACGTGCGACCAGTTCCTTGCCGGTTCCGCTTTCACCGGTGACCAGGACCGAAGCGCGGGTCGGCGCGATCTTCGCGAGGTCGTCCTGCACGCCGCGCAATGCGTCGCACTCGCCGATCATGCGATCGACGGTGTTGTCCGTGTGATTGGAGGGAGTGATGTCGATCCGTGCAGCCATGCAGGCAACGCTAGTGGCGCGACGGTTAAAGGGCCGTCAGCGCGGGGTTGCAACCGCGAGTCCAACCGTCACGACCGGCCCGGGTGGCATGAAGCGTTCAGCCTCCGCGGGCCGCGTTCAGCTGGCCGCGACCACTCGGATCACCACGTCGTCCATCCCGTCGACGCTGACGGTCTGGCCAAGCCTGACCTTGCAGGTCTTGCGCAGCTCGGTGACCCCGTCGACCTTGACCGCACCACTCGCCACCAGCGCCTTGCCCGCGCCGCCGCTGTCGCAAAGCCCGGCCAGCTTCAACAACTGGTTGAGTTCGACATGGTCGCGGTCGAGCTCGAAATCGATGAACTGCATGGGTTTGGTCGGAACGGAAGGTCGTTCAGGGTCGCAGCGGCCGCGTTGATCCGCAATACGCGCGTTCTGGAAAACTGAACAGCGATATGCCGACGATTGTCATGGACGCGGTGCCAGACTGGCCTCGACAATGGCGAATCCGCCGGAGACGCCCTTGAACACCACCGACACCGCCGCCGACAGCGCACCGCGCGCCATCTCCGCCAACTTGCGCAAGCTGTGTGCACAGTTCGCCAAGCCACAGGCCGGCCGCGCGGCGTGGCAACTGGTCAACACGCTGGTGCCGCTCGTCGCGATCTGGGCGCTGATGGCTTGGAGCGTGGTCGCCGACTGGGGCTACGGCTGGACCCTGCTGATGGCGATCCCGGCGGCCGGCCTCTACGTGCGCACCTTCATCATCCAGCACGACTGCGGGCACGGCTCGTTCTTCGCCGACCAGCGGCTCAATGACACGGTCGGTCGCTGCCTCGGGCTTGTGACGCTGTTTCCGTACGGCTACTGGAAGAAGACCCACGCGGTCCACCACGGCACCTCGGGCAACCTCGACCGCCGCGAGATGGGCGACATCGAAACCCTGACCGTGGCCGAGTACCAGTCGCTGTCGCGCTTCCGCCGCTTCTGCTACCGGTTCTACCGCAGCACGCCGGTGTTGCTGGGGATCGGCCCGGCCTACCAGTTCGTGATCAAGCACCGCTTCCCGTTCGACCTGCCGTTCTCGTGGAAGCGCGAATGGGCGAGCGTGCTGCTCAACAACCTGATGCTGCTGCTGGTCGGCGGCGCGCTGGGCTTCGCGATCGGCTGGCACACGGTGCTGCTGGTGCACCTGCCGATCGTGCTGATCGCGGGCGCGGCGGGCGTCTGGCTATTCTACGTCCAGCACACCTTCGAGCACGCCTATTGGACCCGCAAGGGCGAGTGGGACTCGCACAAGGCGGCGATTGCCGGCAGCTCGTTCTATGACCTGCCGCGGGTGGTGCACTGGTTCACCGGCAATATCGGTTACCACCACATCCACCACCTCGCCAGCCGGATCCCGAACTACCGCCTGCGCGAATGCTTCGAATCCAATCCGCTGCTGCAGGCGGCGCCGAGGATCACGCTGTGGACCAGCCTGCGCAGCGCGCGGTTGAAGCTGTGGTGCGAGGAAACCCAGCGGATGGTCGGCTTTCCGAGGCGCGTGCGGGCCTGAACTGCGATCATGGCGCATGACCGACACCGCGCCCGACCTTTCCTTCTCCACCCTGGCGCTGCCGCCGGCCCTGTTGCAGGGCGTCGAGGCGCTGGGCTACGAAAAACTGACCGCGATCCAGGCGCAGAGCCTGCCGGCGATCCTTGACGGCCGCGATCTGATCGCCCAGGCACCGACCGGCAGCGGCAAGACCGCGGCATTCGGGCTGGGGCTGCTGCACCGGCTTGATCCGGCGCGGATCCAGACCCAGGCACTGGTGCTGTGCCCGACCCGCGAACTGGCCGACCAGGTCGGAAGGCAACTGCGCAAGCTCGCCTTGGGCATCCCCAACCTGAAGGTCTCGGTGCTGTGCGGTGGCATGCCGCTGGCCCCGCAACTGGCGTCGCTGGCGACCCACGACCCGCAGGTGGTGGTCGGCACGCCCGGCCGCATCCAAGAGCTGCTGCGCAAGAAGGCGCTGCACCTGCGTGGCGTGCAGACGCTGGTGCTGGACGAGGCCGACCGGATGCTCGACATGGGCTTCGAGGAGCCGATCCGCGAGATCGTCGGCAAGACCCCCAAGGAACGCCAGACCCTGTTGTTCTCGGCGACGTTCCCGGATTCGATCCGCACGCTGGGCGCGGCCATGCTGCGCGAACCGCTGGAGGTGACCGTCGAGGGCGCCGAGCACCGTGCGTCGATCGAGCAGTGGTTCTACGAGGTCGAGCCGGCGAAGAAGACGCCACTGCTGGCCGCGTTGCTGCTGGAATTCCGGCCCGAGTCCTGCGTGGTGTTCTGCAACATGCGCCGCGATACCGAGGAAGTGGTGGGGTCGCTCGAACACTACGGCTTCACCGCGCTGGCACTGCACGGCGACATGGAGCAGCGCGACCGCGACGAGGTGCTGGTCCGTTTTGCCAACCGCAGTTGCAGCGTGCTGGTGGCCAGTGATGTCGCCGCACGCGGGCTGGACGTCGCCGACCTGGCCGCGGTGGTCAATTACGAACTGCCGACCGACCCCGATACCTACGTGCACCGCATCGGGCGCACCGGCCGGGCCGGCAAGGGCGGGGTCGCGCTGAGCCTGTGCGCCTCGCGCGAGGTCGGGCGTGCCCACGCCATCGAGCAGCACCTCGGGACGAAGCTGCGCTGGCAACGCGCGACGCCGCTGGCAGGCAAGGCGCCGAACGTCCGGCCGGCGGCGATGGTTACGTTGAGGATCGATGCCGGCAAGACCGACAAGCTGCGGCCCGGCGACATCGTCGGCGCCCTGACCGGCGACGCCGGCTTGCCGGTCGCCGCGGTCGGCAAGATCGACGTGTTCGCGACCCGTTCCTACGTCGCCATCGCCCGCGACAAGGCCAGCGTCGCACTGGCGCGCCTGCGCGAAGGCAAGATCAAGGGCCGCCGCTTCCGCATCAACCGGCTGTAGAACCTACCGCCCATTGACGCTGAACCGCCCCGGCCCGATCAACGCGATCACCAGCGCCGTGCCCAGGAACATCCCCTGAAGTTCCAGCGCCCAGCCGCCCTGGCCGTTGAGGCTGGCCAGCTGGCCCATGTGCGCGAGCACGATCGCCACCAGCATGTTGATCGCGACCAGCAAGCCACCGATCCGCGCGTGGAAGCCGGCGATCAGCATCAGCGGCGCCACCACCTCGCCAATCAGTACCGCGTAGCCGAGGAAGCCCGGCAGGCCTTGCGCCTCGACCATGCCGGTGATGCCCGACAGGCCGCCGTTGAGCTTGGCGATGCCGTGCAACAGGATCAGCACGCCGAGGGTGATGCGGAGGAGGAGTTTCCCGAGGTCCTGCTGCAGCGCTGGATTCATGGTGGTGCTTCCGGTTGGACGATCGTCCGGAGCATAGTCCCCGGCGGGCTATTCGACCACGTTCTTGGCCTCGGCAGTCGCCAGCACTTCGACATGCTCAAGCCGCCGCG
>JBOHYC010000143.1:0-3894 GCA_050737755.1 Lysobacter sp. | reverse complement strand
GGCCGGGCCAGGCGACCAGCTACAAGATCGGCATGATCAAGATCCAGGAACTGCGCGCGAAGGCCGAGAAGGAACTGGGTGACGACTTCGACATCCGCGGCTTCCACGACGCCGTGCTCGGCGGCGGGGCGCTGCCGCTGACCTTGCTGGAGCGCAAGGTCGACCATTGGATCGCGGACCAGAAGAAGGCCTGATCCCTCCTCATCCAGCGGTTTCCACAGGGCCCGGGCTTATCCCCCGGGCCCTGCTGTCAACAGGGGCGCGGGATCGCGCGGATCGACGAGATAGTCGTCGTACCAGATGTGTGGAAGGCGGTCGGCCTCGGCCAGCCATTCGGAAACGAGCGGGTGGGCCAGCAGCAACCGCATCCAGGCTTCGGTCCGCGGCCGCGCCGAGGTGTCGGGCGAATGCCTGGCCAACCGGACCACGGTCGGGGCGTGCATGAAATCGGCCAGCGAAATGTCGCCGAACAGATAGGCGTCGCCGTAGCGGTCCAGTGTCGCCTCGTAGCACTGGAACAGGCGGTTGCAATCATCCTGTTCCGCATCGGTGAGTGGACGCTTGAGGGGATAGAAGGCGCTTTCGAACGAGATCCGGTGGCAGAGCGACGACAGCCCGGCGTGTTGCCAGGCAATGAGTGATCGCGCATGGGCCCGCGCCTCGATGTCCGGCGGTAGCAGCCGTCCCTCGCACACGTCGTTGGCAAATTCCATGATCGCGTTGGAGTCGTAGATAACGGTGCTTCCGGTATCGAGGACCGGTACCGCTGCGGGTGGCGAGAACGTCCCGATCGATGCGAGGTTCCGGAAGCGTTGCGGGCGTCGTATGTCGACCAGTTCTTCTTCGAAGTCGTAACCGGACGCCTTGAGCGCGAGCCACGCGCGCATCGCCCAACTCGACGCATTCCTGGTTCCGACATAGAGCTTCGGACGGGCCATGGGTCCTCCTTGTTTGCTATGTAAAACATAGCGTACTATTAAAACAATAGCGGAGGAGCGCAGATGGTCAGGATTCCGGTCCCCGGTGCTCCGGTTCGTGGGTCGAAAAGTGGTAGCCCGATCATGGCCCTGTTCGACCTGCTCGGTCGGCGATGGGCGATGGGGGTGGTGTGGTCGCTGAGCGAACACGGCCCATGCACCTTCCGCGAGCTCGAGGCCGCCTGCGAAACCATTTCCCCCGCCGTTCTGAATACGCGGCTCAAGGAGCTGCGTGCGGCCGGCCTGGTCGTGAAACGGGAAGACGGCTATGCGGTCTCGAAGCTGGGTCGGGAGGTCTATACACACCTGCTGCCGCTTTCGGCCTCTGCCAGGAAGTGGGCTGCCTGGATCAGGCGCAACGCCGATCGGGATCAAGCCTGAGAAAGCGACCGCGCTCGCGCCGGTCCGCATGCGCCTGTTGACGACCGGGCGCAGTTGTATACGCTGTATACATGAATGCCCGAAGTCGCTTACTCGCTTGTGCCGTCGCCGAACTGGAGCGCGCCGGGATGGAGCAGTTCAGTCTCCGCTCCGTGGCCGTCGCCGCGGGGGTGACACCGATGGCCGTCTACCGGCATTTCAAAGGGCGCGACGAGCTGCTGGCCGCGGTAGGTGAGCAGGCGTTTGAATCCTGGGAGAGGCGTATCGATGCGATCAACGAGACCGACCCGGTGGCGTGGCTGCGCAGGAGCGGACGAGCGTATGCGGAATTCCACCTTGAAGAGCCGGCGCGCTTCGATGCCTGTTTCGTGCTGCGCACCCGCGTCGAGCGCCTCTATCCGGAAGACTTTGTAGCCAACCGCTCACCCGTCATCAGCCTGATCGCGTCACGCATCAGAGAGGCGCAGGAGCAGGCGCGGCTCGACCCGGGAGACGCGATCGAACGGGCGATGTTCATCTGGGCCCAGATCCATGGGCTCGTCATGTTGCATCGCTCCAAGCGCTTCGCGATGGACGACACTCCGTTCCTGGACCTCTGCGACCGCGCCCTCACCCATTTTTTCGACGATGCCCACCCATGAGTTTTCGAGAACCCGAACGGGAGAATGCGTGATGCGACAGGTACTGACACTCGGCTTGGTCCTGGCGGCGTTGTGCGCCAGCCCCGCGGCCACTTCCGCCGACCTGGTGATCACCGGAGCCAGGGTTTACCCGGCGCCGGGAGCCGCCCCGATCGACAACGCGGCGGTGCTGGTGCGCGACGACCGCATCGTGTCCGTGGGGCCTGCAGCGGCCATCGACGCCGGTGCCGACGCCACGGTGATCGATGCGGAAGGCGGCACGGTGCTGGCGGGATTCTGGAACAGCCACGTGCACTTCACTGAGCCGAAGTGGGCGCGGGCGTCGACTCTGCCGGCGCCGCGTCTGGAGTCGCAACTGCGCGACATGCTGGTTCGCTATGGATTCACCACGGTCGTCGATACCGGGTCGGATCCGCGCGACACCCTTCCGATGCGGGCGCGGATCGAATCCGGCGAAATCGCGGGGCCGCGCATCATTACGGCGATGTCCCCGCTGTTCCCGCCGAATGGCCTGCCGTACTACATCCGCGATCTGCCGCCCGAACTGCTGTCGCGACTGTCGCAGCCGACGTCGCCGGAAGCGGCCGCCGAAACGGTGCGCGCCAACCTCGCGGGTGGCGGGGACGTGGTGAAACTGTTCACCGGGGCCTGGGTCGAACGGGGCCATCCGGCCAAGCCGATGCCGGTCGGGATCGCCAAGGCTGCGGTCGCGGAAGCGCATCGCCAGGACGTGCTGGTATTCACCCACCCGTCGGACGTGGCGGGACTGGAAGTGGCACTGGCATCCGGCGTGGATGTGCTCGCCCATTCGGTCGAGGACCTGGACGGCTTCGACCGCTCGCATCTGCAGCGGATGCGCGAGCAGGACATGGCATTGGTGCCCACGCTCAAGCTGTTCAGCGTCAACTCGCAGCCGACCTTGGACGCCATTTTGAAAGAGGTCGGCGATTACCAGCAGTTGGGCGGCAGCATCTGGTTCGGCACCGATGTCGGATTCATTGAAGATTACGACCCGGCGCTCGAATTCGAATTGTTGCAGCGCGCCGGATTGTCGTTCGACCAGATTCTCGCGACGTTGACCACGTCGCCCGCAGGCCGGCTGCCGGGCGGCGATGGGCGTGGTCGGGTCGAGGCCGGCATGATCGCCGACCTGGTGGTGCTCGACGGCGATCCCGCACGCGACCCCAGAGCCTGGACGCGGCTGCGCTATGTGTTCCGCGATGGCAGGAATCTGTACGACGCCGCTCTCGAGGACCATGCGGCGCAATAACCGGTCACGGCTGGAGTGGGGCCGGCTTGCGGACCGGTCGGGCTCCACAGTCCAGCATCCTTCGCTTCACGTGCACTTCGGCTGTGATGGGGTAGTCGGGTTCAGGCCCCCCAGGAGAAGCATATGGCTGCGATATTCGACCGGACCCGCCTTCGGGCCATCCACCCGTTACACGCCGTTCTGCTTGCGGGAACCGTGCCGCTGTTCCTCGGCGCGCTGCTGGCTGACTGCGCGTATCGCTCCAGCCACCAGATCCAGTGGAGCAACTTCGCCTCGTGGCTGATCGTCGGGGCGATGGTGTTGTGCGGAATCGTGCTGGTGTTCTCGATCGCCGGGCTGTTCCGCGCCGGCCGCCGTAGCGGCGGTGGGCTGGTGTACTTCCTGGTGGTGCTGGCCACGTTCGTGGTGGGCTTCATCAACGCACTGGCCCACGGCCAGGACGCGTGGGCGATCATGCCCGAGGCGATCGTGTTGTCGGTGATCGTCACCCTGCTGGCATGCGTGGCGACGTGGTTGGGATTCTCCGGCTACCGCGTGGGAGGTGCGTCATGAACCGTCTGAACCCGGTTGCCATCGCCACGGTCGCAGGCCTGTCGCTGCTGCTGGCGTCGTGTGGCGACAAACC
>JBOHYC010000142.1:0-2521 GCA_050737755.1 Lysobacter sp. | reverse complement strand
TACAAGGTCAGCTGACCGGGCATCGCCCTTTCGGGGGGCGGTCACGGGTATCATCTGCACGACGAATGATCCACCCACATGGACGTGTGGGCCGCCCGCGCGGCGGTCCCGCGATATCGCAAGGAGGCGAATGCCATGGATGTCCTCGCCACAGTCCTCAGCAGCCTCGCCGGCGGGCCGAAGCAGTTCGACCGCCTGTTGCAGCTGCATACCGCGTTCGGCCCGGATGTGCTGGTCGCCGAGAGCCTCGACGGCGTCGAGACGCTGGCGCCGTCGATCGATGGCACCGCCGGCTTCCGACTGCAGCTGACCGCGCTGTCGGTCGATGCCCACCTCGACCTCGCCGCGCTGCTCGGCCAGTCGGTGCTGCTGCAGCTGCAGACCGCCACCGCGTTCGACGCCCCGCGCCCGCTGCACGGCCACGTCACCGCGTTCGAGCGCGTCGGCAGCAACGGCGGGCTGGCGCGCTATCGGCTGGTGATCCAGCCATGGCTGGCGCTGCTGCGCGACCGCGTCGACAGCTACGTGTTCCAGGACATGAGCGTGGTCGAGATCGTCGAGTCGGTGTTCGCCGATTACACGCCCGACGGCGGCGCCGACTCGGGCAAACTCGCGCCGGCCTGGCGCTGGGACCTGGCCGACCCGGCGGCCTACCGCAAGCGCAGCCTGACCACCCAGTACGAAGAGTCCGATCTCGCATTCGTCGAGCGGCTGTTGGCCGACGAAGGGCTGTTCTACTGGTTCGAGCACAGTGGTGACGCCAGCGGCGACAACCTCGGCAGCCACACCCTGGTGCTGGCCGACCACAACGACGCCTTCGCCGATCTCGGCCAGGTGCGCTTCCACCGCAGCGACGCCACCGAGCGCGACGACAGCATCCACCAGTTCGCCGCGACCCGGCGCTGGCAGACCGGCCGCCTGCAACGTGCCAGCTGGGACTACCGCGGCCTCGATACCCGGTCTGCCGAAGTCGACGGCGACGCCCCGGCCACGGTGGTCGCCACCGATGCCGACACCGCCGGCCCATACGCCTGGCCCGACCGCGCGACCGGTGAGCGCCTCGCCCGCCAGCAACTCGAAGCGTTGCAGGCCACCCGCAACACCGTCGACGGCGCGGGCACGTGGCGACAGTTGCAGCCCGGCGGCCGCTTCGCCCTGAGCCAGCATCCCGCCTACGGTGTCGATGCCGATGGTGAACCGACCAACCGATTCCACTGCCTGCGCCTGCACCACCGCGCCCGCAACAACCTCGGCGCCGAGATCCTCGCCCAGATCGAACAGCAACTCGGCCTCGCCGACCTGCCGGCCCCCGCACTCCCGGCCGCGCTTGGCTCCCTCTCCCGCCCAGCGGGAGCGGGTCGGAGTGAGGGCACGCGACAGCCACCCGCCGACGCAAGCGCCGAAGCCATCCCCGATTTCTACCAGAACACCTTCAACGCCCTCCCGGCCGCCGTCCCCTACCGTGCCCGCACCACCGACGGCCACGGCCTGCGCCTGCACCCTAAACCCACCGTCAGCGGCACCCAGACCGCGATCGTGGTTACCGACGGCGCGCCGCTGCAGACCGACCGCGACCACCGCATCAAGGTGCAGTTCCCGTGGCAGCGCGGCAGCAACGCCAGCCATCGCCAAACGCACCCGGCTGGTGACGACAACGCCCCGGGCAACGACGCCGCCTGGACCTGGGTGAGGGTCGCTGCTGCGTGGGCCGGCGACAACTGGGGCAGCGTGCTGTTGCCGCGCAAGGGCCAGGAGGTAGTGGTCGCGTTTCTGGAAGGCGACATCGACCGCCCGGTGGTCACCGGCAGCATCTACAACGGCGCTGGCCAAGCGGATGCCGCGCACAACCAGGTGCCCGGCGGCGCGGCCGGCGCCACCGGCAACGCCCCGGCGTGGTTCGACGGCAATGCGCACAACGCGGTGTTCACAGGATTCAAGTCGCAAGCGCTAGCATCCATCCAGAGCGGGAGCGGCGGCTACCAGCAACTGCGGCTGGACGACACCCCCGGCCAGGGCCGCGCCCAGGCCAGCACCACCCAGCACGCGAGTACGTTGACCCTCGGCCACCTCAAGGGCGGCCGCGACAACGTCCGCGACGGCGAGCGCGGCTTCGGCGCCGAATTGTCGACCGCCGCCAGCGGCGCGATCCGTGCCGGCGCCGGCCTGCTGCTGAGTACCGAGCGCGGTCAGCGCCAGCTCGACGCCAGCGGCGCGCAGGCGCAACTGGCGCAGGGCGAGCAGTTGCTGGCCAGTCTTGCCGAGGTCGCCAAGGCCCAGGGCGCCGATCTACCGGACGAAGCCAAGGAACTGCCGGCGCAAACCGCACTCAAGACCGCGCAGGCCAGCCTGGCCGCAATCGGCAGCGGCAGCGCCCCCGGCAACGGCATCGGTGGCGGCACCGGCGAAGTCCCGGCGTGGTCGGCCCCCGCGCTGATTGCCAGCGGCGTTGACGGCATCGCCAGCGTCACCCCGGCCGACCAGGTCTGGGTATCGGGCACCCAAACCACCCTGAGCGCCGACA
>JBOHYC010000141.1:0-13824 GCA_050737755.1 Lysobacter sp. | reverse complement strand
TCCGGTGTCAGCGCCAGCGTCGACACCACCGCCGAGAAGGTTGGCGGCAGCGAGCAGACCTATACGGTTGCGCGCGGTGACACCCTCTCGCAGATCGCCAAGCAGTTCTACGGCAAGGCCAGTGAGTGGAACACGATCTTCCAGGCCAACCGCGACCAGCTCGACGACCCCGACCTGATCCAGCCCGGTCAGGTCCTCAAGATCCCCGCGTCCGACACCCCATCCACCGACGGCACCCGCTGAGTCGCGCCCGCCCGCCATTCCCGGCACGCCATCCCAGGAGACCCATCCCATGACTGCCAACAAACTCCATTACGCCGTCGCCGCCGCCCTGCTTGCCACGCTGGCCTTGGCCGGCTGCAAGAAGGACGCCGAGCCCGTCGCCAGCACGCCGACGCCGGTCGAGCCCGCGCCGCTGCCGCCGGCCGAGCCGATTCCGACCCAGGCCGCGCTCAACGTCACCGCCGTCACCCTCGGCACCGAGGCCGGCGCCGACAAGAAGATCGCCAGCCCGATGACCACCTTCGCCGCGGACGACGACATCGTGGTCTCGATCGATACCAACGGTGCCGCCAGCAACGCCGAGATTGCCGCCAAGCTGGTCTACCAAGACGGCCAGACCGCCGGTGAGCAGAAGCAGTCGGTGACCACCACCGGCATGGAAACCACCAACGTGACCTTCACCAACGCCAACCCGTGGCCGACCGGCAACTACACGGTGGAAGTGTGGGTCAACGGCACCCAGGCCCAGACCACGACCTTCAACGTGCGCTGAGTCGACTCCTCAACACAGACTCTCTCTCCCGCTCTGGCGGGCATGCTGGGCGCGAGGTATTCCTCGCGCCTTTTTTTTTGACGGACGCGTAGCCCGAGGCCCTGCCAATGCCGAACGTTGCCGCTGCGAAGCCGCGCCACCGGATCAACCCGCCGGTATTTTTCACCTCGGTATTGCTGGTTACCGGGCTGGTGCTGGGTGCGACGCTCTGGCCCCAGGCATCGGAACGGGTATTCGGCGCGGTGCAGCACTGGGTCATCCAGAGCGCCGGCTGGTTCTACGTGCTGGCAGTCGCCGGGTTCCTGGTATTCGTGGTCGCGGTGGCGGCCTCCAGATACGGGGCCATCAAACTCGGCCCCGACCACAGCGAGCCCGACTACAGCTACGTGTCCTGGTTTGCGATGCTGTTCTCCGCCGGCATGGGTATTGGCCTGATGTACTTCGGCGTGGCCGAGCCGATCATGCACTTCACGGAACCGCCGGTCGGCGACCCGTCGACGGCGGCCGCGGCACGCCAGGCCATGCGCATCACCATGTTCCACTGGGGCGTGCACGCCTGGGCCATCTACGCCGTGGTCGGGCTGGCGCTGGCGTATTTCTCGTTCCGGAAAGGATTGCCGTTGGCCATCCGCTCGTCGCTGTATCCGCTGATCGGTGAGCGCATTCATGGCCCCATCGGCCATGCGGTCGATATCTTCGCCGTAGTCGGCACCCTGTTCGGCGTGGCGACCTCGCTGGGCTTCGGCGCGATCCAGGTCAACTCGGGGCTGGACTACCTGTTCGGCATACCCGTCGGGGTCGGCGTGCAGATCGGCCTGATCGCGGTGATAACGGCGATGGCCACGGTCTCGGTCGCGCTTGGACTGGATGCGGGCATCCGCCGGGTGTCGGAGTTCAACATCATCCTCGCAGTGCTGTTGCTGGTGTTCGTGCTGGTGACGGGGCCGACGATCTTTCTGTTGCAGACGCTGGTGCAGAACACCGGCGCCTACCTGTCCAACCTGTTCTCGATGACGTTCAACCTCTATGCCTACCAGCCGACGGGCTGGATTGGTGGCTGGACACTGTTCTACTGGGGCTGGTGGATCGCCTGGTCGCCATTCGTGGGCATGTTCATCGCGCGCATCTCGCGTGGACGGAGCATCCGCGAATTCGTCGTCGGCGTGCTGCTGGTGCCGCTGGGTTTCACCTTCCTGTGGATGACGGTGTTCGGCGACACCGCGATCCACATGGTGATGGTCGAGGGCATCACCGGGCTAGCCGACGCGGTCGCCGCGGACGAGTCGGTGGCGCTGTTCCGCTTTCTCGAAGAGTTGCCGTTCTCCTCCATTTCCTCGTTGCTGGCGACCATCCTGGTGGTGACCTTCTTCGTGACCTCCTCGGATTCCGGTTCGCTGGTGATCGACCTGCTCACTTCCGGCGGCGCCGACGACTCGCCCACCTGGCAGCGCGTGTTCTGGTCGGTGCTGGAAGGCGGTGTCGCCGCCGCGTTGCTGCTGGCCGGCGGACTGGGCGCATTGCAGACCGCCTCGATCGCCAGCGCACTTCCATTCGCGATCGTGATGATCGTGATGTGCTGGGGACTGCTGCGGGCGCTTCGGATTGACGGCGCCAAGCGCACGAGCTTGCGCGAAGCACAGGTCGGTCCGCGCGGGCCGCATGCCGCCCTCAACTGGAAACAGCGGCTCGGCCAGATGCTGCAACAACCCACCCGCGCCGAAGTGATCGAATACCTGCACGAAACCGTCGAGCCGGCGCTGCAGCAGGTTGCCACCGAACTGCGCCGGCGCGGACTGGTGGCGATGGTGGAACAGGGCGACGACGACCGGATCTGGGTCGAGGTGAGCCACGGCAGCGAGATCGACTTCTACTACTCCGTCCGGCCGCGACCCTACGACCCGCCCGCATTCGCAATCAACGACACCCGCGATGACCGCACCGAAGCACTGAAATACTGCCGCGCCGAGGTCCATCTACGGGAAGGGGGACAGGATTACGACATCATGGGCTGGCGCGAGGAAACCGTGATCAATGACGTACTCGATCACTACGGCCGTCACCTGCGCTTCCTCGCCGCGGTGCGGTGAGTACCGGGCGCTGGCGGGCTACCATGGCCGCCCGCGCTCAACCCTTCGAGACCTGTCGCCATGAGTCCTGTTGCCAACCCGCCCAGCTACCTCGACGACGACCAGATCGAGCGCCTCGCCGACCTGCTGGAGCAGCGCGCGGTGCCGTTCAAGGGCTTCAACCTGGAAGCGCTGGACGGCTACCTGTCGGCGCTTGCCGTGTCCCCGGAAACCTTGCCGATGGCCGAATGGGAGCCCGCCGTCTGGGGCACCCCGCCGCGCTGGAGTGACGCCGACGAGCGCACCGCAGTCGAAACCCTGCTGCTGGGCCACCAGAACATGGCCGCCGCCCGCGTGCGCCATGGCGGCGACGACCTGCCCGACCACCTCGCCCCCCTGCTGTGGCTGCCCGAGGACCCCGACCTGCAGGGCGACGACGCAGAACAGGAAGACGAACTCGACGTCGGCCGCGACTGGGCGCTGGGCTTCTTTACCGCGGTCGGCCTGCGCGAGGCCGCGTGGGACCAGTGGCTGGACGACAACGAATGGATCGACGAAGTGTTCGGCCTGCTCGACCGCCTCGCCAGCGGCGAAGTGCTGGCCGACGACCCGTCCGCCCCCGCCACCCCGATCGGCTACCGCGAGCGACTGGAGATCGTCGCCGGCCTGCCCGACATGCTGGCCGACCTGCACCACCACCGCATCGACGCCCTGACCCCGCGCGAGCCGATCCGCCGGGAAGCCACCCCCGACCGCAACGCACCGTGCCCGTGCGGCAGCGGCAAGAAATACAAGAAGTGCTGCGGGGCGTGAGGAGTATGGGCTCCAGATCCGGACTCTGAGGCCTGAACCCTCTCCGCGTTCGGCTCCCCACTTTGTAGGAGCGACGTAAGTCGCGACTCTCTGAACCCATGCAACACCTCGGCATTTGCAATGCTGAGGCATTCGCGACTCACGTCGCTCCTACAAACACCCAGGCCCCGCCGCATCGTTACAACAACCGCGTCCCCAGCGGCACCACCTTGTCCGGCACGCACAGTGCGACATCCCCATTCGCATCGTGGAACCCGGTCACCAGGCACTCCGACATCAGCGGCCCGATCTGCTTGCGCGGAAAGTTCACCACCCCTACCACCAGCCGCCCGACCAGTTCCTCCGCCGTGTAGAGCGCGGTCACCTGCGCACTCGATTTGCGCACCCCGACCTCCGCACCGAAATCCACCTGAAGCACGTACGCCGGCTTGCGCGCCGCCGCGAACACTTCCGCACTGACGATGCGCCCAACGCGCAACTCGACCTTGAGGAAATCATCGAAGGTGATGGTTTCCGCCGCCTGTCCACTGCTCATCGCTTCGTCGCTCATACCGCCGTTACCCCTGCCGTCATCACCCATGCCCCGGTACGCAACTGTGCGTCCGCCGGGACGCTGCCGCGCTCACGCCACCGCACACTTGCGCACCGTTTCCCACGTCCGCGTGGTGAGCGCCTTGCCGAAGGTCTTCTCGATCAGCGTCATGAAGTCCGGCGCGTTGCCGCTCGGGATATACGCACTGAACACCTCCGCGCCATCCGCCGCGAGGATCCGCGCGTCGCGCAGGGTTATCGGCAGTTCCAGCGTCGGCGTCAACGCCGGTGGCGCGGGCAGGAAGGTCACCACCCGCTTGGCATTGGCAGCCAGCCGGAAGCGCGCATAGGGGTCGGCATCCAGCAACGCCTGCAGCGCCGACTGCCGCCGCACGATCGTCATGAACGACCGGTCCATCCCCGCTTCCATCGCCCGCTCCGCCTTGCGCGCCACCGTCGTGTCCGGCGCCGAGCGCGTATCGAACACCACGTTGCCGCTGGAGATCACCGTGCGCACGTTGTCGAACCCCGCATCCTCGAAGCACTGCCGCAACACCGGCATCTTCGCGTTCATCGGACTGACACCGCGCAGGAAGGCAACGTACCGGGGCATGACGTTCTCGACTGATGGCGACCGATGGATCCTGCCACGCACACGACGGCGGCGACACCGCGACCCGATCGCCCCGCCCCCATGTAGGAGCGACGTAAGTCGCGATTTCACTGACACCCCGGACGCCGCGCGTTCGCGACTTACGTCGCTCCTACAACGGCGAACAGCATCCCGGCGATGTCCGCTGGCGTCTGACGTACCCCCAATATTTCCCGAACAGAAGTCGCGGGATTGAATCCGGTTCGCAGTGAGCCAATCAACGCGGCAACAACGCGATCACCCGCAGCCCCACCCACACCGCCGCGATCCCCAATACCACGCTCGACCCCGCATACAACGACGCTATCCCGAACTCCCCGCGACGCACCAACTGCGCCGCCTCCAGCCCGAACGCCGAGAACGTGGTGAACCCGCCCAGCACGCCGGTGAACAGCAGCAACCGCGTGCCCGGCCCGAATACCTCGTAACGCGCCGCCGCGCCCGCCAGCAAACCCATCACCAGACAACCCAACACGTTGACCGCAAACGTGCTGTACGGAAACCGCTGCTGCGCCGCGAAGTGCAGCACCAGCCCACCGAGCTTGTAGCGCGCAACCGAGCCGATGAAGCCACCAATCCCGACCAGCAGGACATCCTTCATCGGCGCACCCCCGGCGTCATCGTCCCGCCTCGACAATCAGCGCGGCCACCACCAGCCCGATACCGAGCACCGATGCCAACCGACCACCGGCATCGACGGCGACCCGTTCGCCGGCCGCATTGCGCGGTCGCCCGAAGTCGTTGCGACAAGTGCCGTAGGCGATCAGCACAAAGCCGAGCCCCTTCAACAGGTCGTCGATCGCCCAGCCGTAGAAAAAGAACTCGACCAGCGTGACCGCACCGAGGATGCCCGCCACCCACAGAAAGATCTTCGCGCCCATGCCGAGCGAAGTGCCTGTCGCGCCCATGTCACCTCCCGTCAGAAATCGAACAGCTCGCCAGGACGGCGGCCGGATGGACAACGATCGTACCCCTGGAATCGCCGACTCCGACCGTGGCATGGAACACGTCGGCGGCTGCCGATGAGGCCTTTCACCAGCTTGCCGCGGTTCAATTCCCCCGCGGCGCGGCATCCTGCGACCGTGCCGCCGGCCCAGCTTCGAGGTCGGCGATCAGCCGTTCCATCTCGCCGATCTCGCGGCGCTGGGCCTCGATGATCTCGTCGGCCAGCGTCCTGACGCGCGGGTCGGTGATCCGGGCGCGCTCACTGGTCAGGATCGCGATCGAGTGATGGGGAATCATCGCTTTCATCCAGGCCACGTCGTCCACCGTCGACTGGCTGCGGACGAGCCCCAGACCCAGCGCGATCAACCCCACGCCGCCGATGACGATGGCCACGTTGGCCGCGCGGTTCTCGTACATGTGGCGCATGAAGAACAGCATCACCAGTGCCATCGCGCCCGCCATGATCAACGTCATGAACAGCCGGGTCTGGCTGAACCAGACATGGTCGAGCTGGTAGGTGTTGAGGTACATCAGACAGAACATCACCGCGGACGCGACGACGATCATCAAGACGAAGGTTCTGTACGGATGCATCGCTCTCTCCTGTTTTTCATCGTCAGCCATCACCGTGCCTGTCGCCAATTGCCGCCTTGATCATATGCGCGTTGGACAACACCACTCCCCTTACCGGCACAGACTGGCGACGGTCCACCACGAAGCCGTGCCGGGTGAAGAATGCCTCCGCGGCCAGACTGACGTCGGCACACAGCCGGGTCAGGCCGCGCTCCCTCGCAACGTCATGGATGTGCCGCATAAGCGCCGAGCCGACGCCGCGACGAGCGAACTCCGGTGACACGAAGAGGTGGTCGATGTGGCCGGTGGCCTGGAGATCGGCGTAACCGGCCACCCGGTTGCCAATGACGGCGACAAACGGGCGGTTCGCGGCCATCTTTTCGCGCCACGTGTCCCGGTCGTAGGCGGCCGGCGCCCATGCGTCGATCTGCGCGTCGGTGTAGTAGGCCCCGGCCAACTGGTGCACCGATGACCGGAACACCTCCCGCAGGATCGCTTCTTCTCCCGGCATGTAGTCGCGGATGTGCATGGCTCTTTATTAGCATCGACCGGACAACGGAGAGTGGAATCCAGTCCTCCGGAGATTGAAACCCAGTGGTGCGGACACTGCGCAGCGGTGCGGCGACACTGGAAACCAGTCTTCCCGGGAGTGAATTTCACTCCTCCCGACACTGAAATCCAGTATCCGAAGACTGAGTTTCCCTGTCGCGATGCCGCGCGGCACGTGGCGCCGGGGAAAATCCACGCGCCGACCGCCGCCCATCGCGCGTCGACCCCTGAAAACCACCCGCGCGATACTGCAAACCACCCAGAACGCAGCGGGCGGGACCCGAAGGCCCCGCCCGCTGCATCGATCAGGGCCGGCGAACCGGCTGCGCCGCGCTCAGGCCAGCGCCGGCCGGGTTTCCGGCGGCGACGGGGTGGCCGGCGCATCGTCCGACCCACCGCGGTTGCGCCAGCGCGCGCCCAACTCCTTGCGCATCGCCTCCAAGCCCGCGCCCTGGCCGGTGACCTTGAGCAGGCCATAGCCCTCCAGCGCAGTGGAATAGATGTCGCTGCCGAGCAGCATCTCGGTGTCCTGCGCGCGCTCCACCAGCACCTGCAGCCGGCGCAGGCGCGGGCGCAACGCGTCGAGCGCGGCCAGGTCGGCCAGCGCCTCGTCCAGCCCGAGGCTGGCCGGCACCACCGACGGGTTCTCCACCAGCACGTCGACCACCTTGCGGCAGAACGGCTCCGAGCCGTCGCCCATCTTCAGCAGCCCGCGCACGTCGGCGTCGCGCACCGACTTCAGGTCGGCGAGGTCGGCCTCGATGGCGGTCAGGGAAGCGTCGAGCCGCTCCAGGCGGTCGGCGGCGAAAACGAGTGATACGTGGTTCTGTTTCATGCACTGCTCCATGCGTTCCATGTGTGACCCCGACCCGATGCGCGGGTGCCGGCCTCCGGCCGGGGGTGGTTTCACGCCATGCGGCGTGAGGTCGGAATCTATCAGGCTATGGCCTCTGCCAGGAACCGCTGAAGCTCAAGCGCCGTCTTCACCGGTCAGCTCCGCGCTCACGTTGCGGAAGTTCTCCAGCGCCGCTTCCAGGTTGTCGACGATCTCCGCCGCCAGCACGTCCGGCGCCGGCAGGCTGTCGATGTCCTCCAGGCTGTCGTCCTTGAGCCAAAAGATGTCGAGGTTGAGCTTGTCCCGCTTGGCAAGTTCTTCGTAGCCGAAGCGGCGGAAGCGCTCGGTCTCCTTGCGCTCGTAGTAGCAGCGCACGAAGTCGTCGAAGTCGGACCGCACCAGCCGCTTGGTCTTGAGCGTCTTATGGACGTTGGTGCGGTAGTCGTAGACCCACAGTTCTTTTGTCTGCACCTCGCGCGAGGCGGGGCGCTTGTCGAAGAACAGCACGTTCGCCTTCACCCCCGGGCTGTACCAGATGCCGGTCGGCAGGCGCAGCAGGGTGTGGAAGTTGAAGCCCTCCAGCAGGCGCTTGCGAATGCCCTCGCCGGCGCGGCCGGCCTCGAACAGCACGTTGTCCGGCAGCACCACCCCGGCGCGGCCGTTGGCCTCGAGGACGGTCATGATGTGCTGCAGGAAGTTGAGCTGCTTGTTGGAGGTGGTGAACTTGAAGTCTTCGCGCTCGTAGTTCTCGCGCTCGGTGCTGACCACGCCGTCCTCGCCGATCACTTTGTAGCTGGACTTCTTGCCGAACGGCGGGTTGGTCAGCACCACCTTGAAGCGCTGCCCGTGGTCGCCAGCCAGCGCATCGCCCTGCGCCACCGGACTGTCGCCGTCGCCCTCGCCGATGCCGTGCAGGTAGAGGTTCATCGCGCACAGGCGCACCACCTCGTCGACGATATCGGTGCCGGTGAAAGTCGCCTGCCGCAGCTTGCGCAGCTTCGCCCGGTCCTGGCTCTGGCCCTTCATGTGGTCGTAGGCCGCCAGCAGGAAACCGCCGGTGCCGCACGCCGGGTCGCACACGGTCTCGCCGATCTTCGGGTCGACGCAGCGGACGATCGCCTCGATCACCGGGCGCGGCGTGAAGTACTGGCCCGCGCCGGACTTCACCTCCGAGGCGTTGCGCTCCAGCAGGCCCTCGTAGATCTCGCCCTTGACGTCGACTTCCAACCCGATCCACGGACCTTCGGTATCGATCAGGCTGACCACGCGCTTGAGCTTAGCAGGCTCCGACAGCTGGTTCTGCGCCTTGTGGAAGATGGTGCCGATCAGGCCGTCTTCCTTGCCGAGCGCTGTCAGCGTCTTGCGGTAGTGCGCGACCAGCGCGTCGCCGTCGCGGCTGGCGAGCTGCTGCCACTTCCACTGCGGCGGGATCGAGGAGGCCTCGCCAAGCAGGTCCTCGCGCTCGGCGTCCATCTTCAGGAACAGCAGGTAGGTGATCTGTTCGATGTAATCGCCGTAGGAGATGCCCTGGTCGCGCAGCACGTGCGCGTAGTTCCAGACCTTGGCGACGAGTTGTTCGTTGGTCATGCGGATTGCCTTGCGGTCTTGCGGCGCGGCTTGGGGGCTTCAGTGGCGCGTTCGGCGCGTATGCGGGCGAGCAGTTCAGCGGCGGGTTCGTCGTCCGGATCCTGAGGAACCAGCCGGCCGGCGAAGGCGTCTTTCAGGATGGATTGACGGAGGGCGGCGGAGCGGGCGAGTTCGGTTTCGCAGATCACCTTACTCGCGGTCTCACGCGACACCTCTTCGGCAACCTTCAAAGCGATGACTCGCTGTTCTGCGAGTGGAGGCAGCGGCACCGGCGTGGCCGCTACGTCGCCTTGATTGATGCTCGCCTGATTGACTGCGTGCTTGCAGTTCTGAATCAAGCGCTTTCGCCCCAGCTCACTTGTTAGGTAGAGGGCGAGATACTCCTTGGATACTTCGTCGGTGACGGAGAACCGCATCATGTTCGATTCAAACAAGATGCCTTCGTATCCATTTGGGACGAGCAGCGATTTGCCGAGGTGCGAGACGCTATTGACGCGGTTCACAACGAAGTCGCCGGCGCCAAGGGAGAACCGGACCCTGTCTGGCGCGTCTGCGTCAACCATGCGCAGTTGGTCCCTTCCACGGAGCCAGTCCACCTGATAGTCGTCGATCCGAAGTATTGGTACACCCGCTCCGTATTTGCCCTGAGGTAGGTACACGCCGTTCTGTGGACCGCTTGAGATCAGCGCCCCCAAAGACGTCCACACCCATCCGTCGGGAAGCACCGGCAACCCAGATAGAGATGGAGTGTTTGGCTCCTTGTACTTTCCTCGTCCTTCCCACGTTTCCCGACGGCCGCGGAGTATGCGGTTCTGCAGTTCGCGGCCTTCCTCATGACGGTGCGCGTTCTCCGCGCGCCAGTCGGCTGTGAGTTGGCCGGTGACGGCGGCCTTCAGCACGGACTGGCGATAGCGTTCCAGCAGCTTCTGCACCGCGCGCAGCGACTCTTCGCCCTTGTCCAGCTCGGCGAACAGCACCTCGATCTTCTCGACGATGCGGGACTGCTCCTTCAGTGGTGGAACTGGAACTGGGAATCCCTTGAGGGTTGAAGCCTTCACGCGCATCAGGGACCCACCCACCCCAGATACATTCTGGGCAAGGAAATCTCTGATTGAGTTCTGTCTCAGGTAGAGGCGAAGAAAGTCGGGACGAAGGGCATTTGCACGGGGAAACACGATCCACTCTGTGGACGCGATCTGGCGGACACCTTTGTGCTCTCCAACCATCCATGACCTGTTGATTCGCGGATTGATCTTGCAAAGAAGCACGCTGCCGGGATCGACCGCTTGTTTCGCCGAACCGATCTCTGACCCCGAAACACGCTCCGGGGCGCCAGTTTCGTAGCTGGGTACGGAGTAAAGCTCGAAGGCCTCTCTTAGGAATTTGGCGGGATCGACTGAACTACCACGCGATTGGGTGAATTCGTCGAGGGTCGCGGCCGCCCAACCTTCTGGCAGATCAATGGAGCTCACGCCACCAACGCCTCTTGCAACTCATCCAACATCTTGTTCAACCCTGAGCCCAGCACTTCGCGGGCGCGCAGTATGCCGCCGCGGTCGGCCAGTGTCGGCACCTCCATGAAATCGCGTTGGCCGATCTCGGCGTTGGCGGCGATAAATGCGGCGATTGCGCGCAGCCATTCGACCTGCTCGGAACTGTACTCGCGCCCGCCGCGCTTCTCGCGGCCCATCCACAGGTTGAAACGGCGCTCGACCACGGTGGCGAACGGTTCCAGCACCTCGTCCTGGCCGAGCGCGAAGCGCACCAGACTGACCACCTCGGTCAGCTGCTCGTCCACCGGCGCGCCGCGCACCCTCGCCGCGTCCAGCCGGCGGTAGGCCTGCCAGACATTGGCGGTGGTCAGGTACAGCGGCGGGTCGGTCAGGCGTTGCACCAGTTCGCGGATGGCGGCGTAGGTCAGGCGTTGCCGGCCCTGCGGCTGGTTGTAGAGGATCTGCAGTGCGTTCAGCTCGTCGCGGTGGGCATCGATGAACTCGCGGAAGCTGGTGACGGTCTGCTCGGCCCGCTTGCGGTCGAAGCCGGCGCCGGTCAGCTCGTCGGTGGTGACCTCGTCGATGACGATGTCGGTCTTCTGCTTGATCGCGCACAGCAGCGCGCGGGTGTCGGGCTTGTCGAACGGGCGACAGGCGTCATCGACCAGCGCGGCGGGATTGGCGTCCTGCTGCTTGTCGGGGTCGATCGCGTCGAGCAGACCGTTGGCGAGGTCGCGCAAAGTCCGGCCGCCCGTGGCTTCAGCGATGCGGCCGCGGTCTTCCTCATCGAGCTTGCGGTCGAGGATCGCCAGCCGCCCGGCCAGCGAGGACAGCGCGTCGTCGTCGCGCCGGCCCATAGCCACCTGCTCCAGCAGCTTCTCGAAGCTGACCGCACGCTTGCGCTCCAGCGGTTGGCTGGCGTTCTTCTTGCTTTCCGACACGCCGACGGCGTCGATCAGGATGAAGCGGGTCTTGGTCTTCGCATCCGGGGTGACAGTCTGCAGGTCGGCATCGGGGATCGTGCGCACGCCGCGGCCCTTCATCTGCTCGTAGTAGCTCTCGGACTTCACGTCACGCATGAATATCAGCACCTCCACCGGCTTGATGTCGGTGCCGGTGGCGATCATGTCGACGGTGACGGCGACCCGCGGGAAAGGATCGACGCGGAACGCCTTGATTAGCGACTGCGGGCTCTCGCCGGTGTTGCGGTAGGTGATCTTCTTGGCGAAGTCGTTGCCCTCGCCGAACACCTCGCGCACGGCGTGGACGATCTCCTCGGCGTGGTTGTCGTCCTTGGCGAAGATCAGGGTCTTGGGCAGCCACTGCCCGCTGCGGTCGGGGAAGAGCTCGGTGAACACGCGGTCGCGGTAGGTCTGCAGCACAGTGCGGATCTGGTTGGGGTTGACCACGGCGCGGTCCAGCTGCTGCGCGCTGTACTCCAGGTCCTCGTCGAGGGTCTCGTAGCGCAGCTTGCGGGTGCGCTTGTCCCGCACCGGTACCTGGAAGCCTGTGTCGTCGGCCTCCAGCGTGCCGCCCTCGTCGGTGACACGGGTGCGGATGCGGTAGACCTCGTAACCGACGTTGACGCCATCGGCGACCGAACGCTCATACGGATACTCGGCGACGAGGTTCTGGTTGAAGAAGCCGAGCGTGTGTTTCGACGGGGTTGCGGTCAGGCCCACGATGGTGGCGTCGAAGTACTCCAATACCTGCCGCCACAGGCCGTAGATCGAGCGGTGGCATTCGTCGGTGACGATGAAGTCGAAGGTCTCGATCGGGATGTCGGGGTTGTAGTCCAGCGTCGGCGGGGCGTCGTTGCCGGGCTGCTCGAAGGCGGACTGCTCCTCGGCTTCGTCCGGCAACTCCTGCCCTCGGAGCATCGCGTAGAGACGCTGGATGGTGGTGATCACGACCTTGGCATCGGGGTCGATGCGGCGACCGTGCAGGTGCTGAACGATGTAGGTGTCAGTGAAACGGTTCGCGGCGCCGGGCGGCAGGAACTCCTGGAACTCCTTGAGCGTCTGGTTGCCGAGGTTGTTGCGGTCGACCAAGAAAAGGATGCGCTTGGCGCCCGCCTCGCGGATCAGCCGCCAGGAGAACGAGCAGGCGGTGAAGGTCTTGCCGGCACCGGTGGCGAGCTGGATCAACGCACGCGGGTCACCGTTGGCAAGCGACTTTTCCAGTCCGGTGATGGCCTCGACCTGGCAGTCACGCAGACCGCGTGGGTCCAGCGTGGGCATCTTCTGCAAGCGGGCGCGCAAGGTATCGGGCTGTTGCAGCCACGCGTGCAGGGTGTCAGGGCGGTGGAAGGCAAACAATCGGCGCGAGCGCGGCTTGGGATCGCGCAGGTTGCGGAAGAAAGTCTCGTCGCCGGTGCTCTCGTAGTCGTAGACCAGCAGTTCGTCCCAGCGCGCTAGGTGCTCGGGTACCTGCAGCATGTACTTGGCCGACTGGTCGGCGACGCCACTGAGGGTGATGCCGGACTTCTTGGCCTCGATGACGCCGGCGGCCTTGCCGTCGACGAACAGCAGGTAGTCGCAGAACCCGGCGGGGAAGGGAAACTCGCGGACGGCGACGCCAAGGGCGGCGGTGCGGTCGAACTCGTCGCGGTCCTGTAGGACCCAGCCGGCGAGGGTCAGCAGGCGGTCGATTTCTACTCGCGCGGTTTGTTCTGGCGTTTGCACCACCGGCTCCCCCTTGGTGTCGACCCCGGAGGGCCGTTCTGAACGGCTTGCGACGCATCTTAACGACTGGGCAGCATATCCATGTCTCGTGCTTTGCCCCGGCCTCTTCGCAGCGCGACAATGGTCGGCCCACCGCGCCTTCCAGCGCGTGTCCAGCCTCTAAGGAATTCTGCCCCCATGTCCGACACCCCCAAGATCATCTACACCCTCACCGACGAAGCCCCGTTCCTGGCCACGCAGTCGCTGCTGCCGATCGTGGAGGCCTTCGTCGAGAGCGCAGGGGTGGCGGTGGAGACGCGCGACATCTCGCTGGCGGGGCGG
>JBOHYC010000140.1:0-15925 GCA_050737755.1 Lysobacter sp. | reverse complement strand
TGGTAGTCATCGATCGAATCGATCAGGCCCTCGTCCATGCGCTCGCGCTGCAGGCGCAGCATCATCACCGCATCGACCCCTTCCAGCGCGGCATCCAGGTCGTGGCTGACGATGCAACCGTCGAGGGTGGCCGCATCGGGCAGCAGCGAGCGTGGTCCGCACACGCGGATTTCGCCAGCGCCGAGCGCGCGGAGTGCGTGCAGGTCGGAGCGGGCGACGCGCGAATGCCGGACATCGCCGACGATCAGCACCTTGAGCCGGTTGAAGTCGTCGCCCTTGGCCTGCCGCAAAGTCAGCATGTCGAGCAGGCCCTGGGTCGGGTGGGCGCTGCGGCCGTCGCCGGCGTTGACCAGTGCGGTGCCCGGCGCGGCGGCATCCGCCAGCGCCGCGACTGCGCCATCGTCGTGGTGGCGAATGACGAAGCCACGCACGCCCATCGCCTCGATGGTCCTGAGCGTGTCGCGGGCGGTCTCGCCCTTGCGGGCGGACGAGGTCGACACGTCGAAGTTCAGGACGTCGGCGCCAAGCCGCTGGGCGGCCAACTGGAAGCTCAGGCGGGTACGCGTGGACGGTTCGAAGAACAACGTGCAGATCGCGGTGCCGGCCAGCGCCTGTCGGTTGTCGCGACCGTCGGCGTACTGTTGCGCGCGGTCGAGCAGCGCCAACAGTTCCGGGCGAGGCAGGTCTTCGAGGGTCAGCAGGTGTCGCAGGGCGGGCTGGTCGGTCATGCGGATCGGAATTGACAATCAGTCGGTTCGGCCCGGCGTGCCGGGGGTTGGAATGCGGCCGGGATCAGGGACGTCGATGGATGCCCGGTCAATGTCGACCGCATCATCCGGTGCGGCGAGCCAGCGTTCGATGATCACCGCAGCCGCGACCGCATCAAGCGTCTCGGCATCGCGGCGGCGCTTGCGGCCCTGGGCGCGCTCGCTGGCAAAGCGCCGCGCGGCCTCCATCGAACTGGAACGCTCATCCACCAGCACCACCGGCAACTTGTAACGCGCGTGTAGTTCACGGCCAAAGGCGTGGGCACGCTCCCGCGCCGGCTGGTTGCCGCCGTCGAGGGTCAGCGGGTCGCCAACGACCAGGCCGTCGGGCAGCCATTCCTTGCGCAGGCGGTCCAGCGCGGTCCAGTCCGGGCCGTGGCCATGCACATCGACGACCGCCAATGCGCGCGCACCGTGACCGAAGGCACTGCCGACGGCGACCCCGATCCGGCGCGAGCCGACGTCGAAGCCCAGCACGGTCCCATCACGACGGATCGTCGGCGCGACGTTGCCGGGATCGGGCGCGGCGTCCGTCATGCGTGACCCGAGTAGTCCGCCAGATACGCGAAGTCGACGCCGATGCGACCGGCGGCGGCCTGCCAACGCTCGTCCAGCGGCAGATCGAACAGCAACTCGGCATCGGCCGGTGCGGTCAGCCAGTCGTTCTCGGCCAGCTCCTGCTCAAGCTGCCCGGACGTCCATCCCGCACAACCCAGGGCGACCACCATGTTGGCCGGGCCTTCGCCGCGCGCCATCGCTTCCAGGATCTCGCGCGAGGTAGTCAGGAACAGCGAATCGGTGATCGCCATGGTCGAATCCCACTGCGGACCGCCGTCATGCAGCACGAAGCCGCGCTCCGGGTGCACCGGCCCGCCGGCCAGCACCATTTGGGCGCGCATCGACTCGCTGCCGCCTTCCACGCCCATCTGGCCCAGCACTTCGCCCAGGGTGTACTCGGAAGGTCGGTTGACCACGATGCCCATGGCGCCATCGGCATCGTGCTGGCAGATCAGTGCGACGCTGCGCGAGAAACTGGTTTCGGCCAGCGACGGCAGCGCGATCAGCAACTGGTTGGCCAGGGGCGTGGGAGACGTGCTCATGGGCGCATTCTAGCCCGCACGACCGGTCTGTTCGCGTCCGTATTGCCTTGGCCGCGGCCCGCGGCGATCATCCCCGGTTGAATCGTCCCGGTGCACCCGGTGCCGATGCGTCTACAGGGGGGAAGGCAACATGCAGGAAACCACGGTCGAAAGATGGGCACGTTGGCGCTTGCCGACCTTGGCCCTAGCGATCCTGCTGATCGTGGTACTGCCGTTCGTGTTCCTGGACTCGGTGGTCCAGGGCAGCCAGGACGCGGCCCAGCGGGTCGACCACACCCGGCAGGTCGAATCGACGATCCACTCCCTTTCCTCCGCCATCCGCAACAGCGAGGCGGCGACGCTGGCACTCGCCTCCGGCATCGACACGCCGCTGGTGCGCGGGCGACTCGCCACCAGCACGGCGGAAATCCCGGTGGCATTCGAGCAACTGGGCCGGCTGACCGTCGACAACCCGTCGCAGCAGATGCATATCGGCGAGCTCAAGGCGGTCCTCGACCAGCGCCGGCAACTGGTCGGCGCGATCGCCACCGGCACCGGCCTGGCATCGCGCCGCGCGGATGCCGAGGAAATCGTCACCCGCTATCCGGTCCAGGGCATCGCCGAAGACATCATCGCGGAAGAACGCCGGTTGCTGGCCACTCGCGTTACGCGGGCGCAACACCTGCGCAGGCAGGGTGACGTTCTGTTGTGGGTGATGATGGCCGCGCAACTACTGTTGCTGGGCACGCTGATCTACCTGTCTGAAAACCAGGCCCGCCGACGGATCGAGATCGAGCATCAGGCCAGGCGGACCAGTGCCCGCTCGCAGGCGATCCTGCAAAGCGTGCGCGAGCCGATCGTGGTGATCGACGATGAACAGCTCGTCGTCATGCACAACGCGGCGTTCGCGGAACTGTATGGCGACGCGGAGGACGACACCTCGATTGTCGGCCAGCCGCTGGCCGATGTCGGTGCCGGCGCCTGGCAGGACGCCGTGATGCTGCAACGCCTCAACGACGTGTTCGCGCGCGATCGCGAGCTGTGGGATTACGAGCAGCGCCAGCGCACCGCCGACGACACCGACCGGGTCATGCTGGTCAACGCGCGCAGGATGCAGTTGCCGGGCAGCGAGGACCGGGTGGTGCTGGTCACCGTCAGCGATATCAGTGCGCACAAGGCGATCGAGAACCACGTGCGCGAGCTCAACCGCCAGCTCGAAGGCAAGGTCGAGCAGGTGTCGGAAGTGAACCGCGAGCTCGAGGCGTTCAGCTACTCGGTCTCGCACGACCTGCGCGCGCCGTTGCGGCACATTGCCGGGTTCTCCGACAAGCTCGGCCGCCACCTGGGCGAAGCGGCCGATGACAAGAGCCGGCACTACATCGAGGTGATCGGCAGCTCGGCCAAGCGCATGGCCACGCTGATCGACGACCTGCTGGTCTATTCGCGGCTTGGACGCAGCGCGATGCGCCTGCAGGCGGTCGACATGCAGTCGATGGCCGTCGAGACCCGTGCCCTGCTCGACGCCAACGTCGCCACCGACACCCCCGAGCGACGGATCGAATGGCGCATATCGCCGCTGCCGATCGTGATCGGCGACGAGAACATGCTGCGCCAGGTCTGGCTGAACCTGCTCGGCAACGCGGTCAAGTACAGTGCCAAACGCAGCCCGGCGACCATCGAAGTCAGCCACGAGCGCACGGATGACGGCGGCCACCATTTCAGCGTGCGCGACAACGGCGCCGGCTTCGACATGCAATATGCGTCCAAGCTGTTCGGGGTGTTCCAGCGTATGCACAAGGCATCCGAGTACCCCGGCACCGGCATCGGGCTGGCCAGCGTGCGCCGGGTGCTGGTCCGCCACGGCGGCCGCGTCTGGGCCGAGGCCGAACCCGACGCCGGCGCCACCTTCCACTTCACCCTGCCTGCCACACTCGACAACAGCTCCGTCCAGGAAACCACCGCATGAGCACGATCCGCACCATCCTCCTCGCCGAAGACAGCCCCGCCGATGCCGAGATGGCGATCGACGCGC
Source organism: Lysobacter sp. (assembly GCA_050737755.1). Classification (GTDB taxonomy): domain Bacteria; phylum Pseudomonadota; class Gammaproteobacteria; order Xanthomonadales; family Xanthomonadaceae; genus Novilysobacter. Next base: position 12,047 of record JBOHYC010000140.1, on the reverse strand, counting down.
TGCGCGACGCCAATCTCGCCAACCAGGTTGTCCACGTCGAGGACGGCGTCGAGGCGATGGACTACCTGCTGCGCCGCGGACGCTGGGCCGACCGCAAGGACGAGGACCCGGCGGTGCTCCTGCTCGACATCAAGATGCCGCGCATGGACGGCCTGGAAGTGCTGCGCACCATGCGTGAGAACGAGTCGCTGCGGCGCATCCCGGTGGTGATGCTGACCTCCTCCGCCGAAGAGAGCGACCTGGCCCGCAGCTGGGACCTGGGCGTCAACGCCTACGTGGTGAAGCCGGTCGACATCGACCAGTTCTTCGCTGCGGTCAAGACGCTGGGCCAGTTCTGGGCCGTGTACAACGAAGTCCCGGCCGACTAACCACGCTCCACGATGCTCCGCATACTGCTTATCGAAGACTGCGCCGACGACGCCGAGCTGCTTGCGCTCGAGCTCGACGAAGCCGGCCTGTCCGCCAGCTGGACCCGGGTGGCGGGCGAGGCGGAACTGCTGTCGGCGGTGGACGAGCCGGCCCACGACCTAGTGGTGTCGGACTTGGGCCTGCCGGGCTTCAGTGGCCTGCGCGCGTTGCAACTGGTGCGCGCGGCGCAACCGGACGTGCCATTCATCTTCCTCTCGGGCGACCCCGGCGAAGACGCCATGGCCATGGCCCTGCAAGCCGGGGCCAACGAGTACGTGCACAAGCAGGAACTGGCGCGGATGCCGGCCGTCATCCGCAGCGTGGTGCCGGACGCCTGATTCGCGGCCGATGGGACCACTGCTCGGCCGGCGCGGGCGACGCCGGACGACGTGGAGCGATACGATGCGGGCTGGCCTGTCCGCTCGATCGAGGTTCCAATGTCACCGTCGCGCCACTCCCGCCCGTACCGACTCCGCGGCCTCGTCGCGGCCTGCCTCGCCTGCCTGGCGCTGGCCGCCTGCCAACCTGAAGCCCCCGACGCGGGCACGACCGCCGACCCGGTCGCGACCGGCGCCGCCGAAACCCCCGAACCGACCTACGCCGAGGCCCACACCGGCGACTACGCGACGGTGCAGCTGACCGCCGACCTGTCCGGGTTCGACCAACGCGGCAAGAAGATGATCGCCCGGCTGGTGCAAGCGGCGCAGGTGATGGACGACCTGTGGTGGCGGCAATCCTGGGACGGTGAGCGCGACGCCCTGCTCGCCCGCGCGCCGGACGACGCCACCCGCGAACTGCTGCGTATCAACTTTGGCCCGTGGGACCGGCTCAACGCCGATACGCCCATCATCGAAGGCGTGCAGGCACGTCCGCCCGGCGGCGCGTTCTATCCGGTCGACATGAGCAAGGCCGCGTTCGCCGCCGCCGAGCTGCCCGACAAGACATCCAACTACACGCTGCTGCAGCGCAAGGATGGCGAGCTGGTCACCGTGCCCTACCACGAGGCCTACAAGGCCGACCTCGAGCGCGCCGCCACGCTGCTGCGCGAAGCCGCCACGTTCAGTGACGACAAGAGCTTCGCCGATTACCTGACCATGCGCGCCGACGCCCTGCTCGACGACGACTTCCGTCCCAGCGACATGGCGTGGATGGAGATGAAGACCAACCCGGTCGACATCGTGATCGGCCCGATCGAGACCTACGACGACCAGCTGTTCGGCTACAAGGCGTCGTACGAGGGACTGGTGCTGGTCAAGGACCAGGCCTGGAGCGACCGGCTCGCCCGCTTCGCCGCATTCCTGCCCGAGCTGCAGAAGGGCCTGCCTGTGGACGCCGAGTACAAGGCCGAAACCCCGGGCTCGGATGCCGACCTCGGCGCCTACGAGGCGATCTACTACGGCGGCAACGCCAATGTCGGCGCCAAGACCATCGCCATCAACCTGCCCAACGACGAGACGGTGCAACTGGCCAAGGGCACGCGTCGATTGCAGCTCGAGAACGTCATGCAGGCCAAGTTCGACAAGATCCTGGTGCCGATCGCCAACGTGCTGATCGCCGAGGACCAGATGGAGCACGTCACCTTCGACGCGTTCTTCGGCAACACCATGTTCCACGAGGTCGCGCACGGGCTGGGCATCAAGAACACGCTCGACGGCGAAGGCACCGTCGACGAGGCGCTGAAGGAGTACGCGTCGAGTTTTGAAGAAGGCAAGGCCGACATCCTCGGGCTGTACATGGTCGACGCGCTCGGCCGGCAGGGTGAACTCGATGGCGGCGAAGCGGGTGAGCCGGATGTGCAGGCCGGAGTCGAGGACCGCCTGATGGACAGCTACGTGACCTTCCTCGCCGGCATCCTGCGCTCGGTGCGTTTTGGCGCCGCCGACGCACACGGCAAGGCCAACATGCTGCGCTTCAACTACTTCGCCGACGCCGGTGCGTTCAGTCGTGACGCGGAGACCGGCCGCTACCGGGTCGACTTCGAGAAGATGCGCGAGGCGATGAACGGCCTCAGCGCGAAGCTGCTGACCGTGCAGGGCGACGGCGACTACGCCGAAGCCAAGCGCATGACCGACACGCTGGGCGTGGTCAAGCCCGAGCTGGCCGCGGATCTGGAACGGCTGGATGCGGCCGGGATACCGGTGGACATCCGCTTCGAGCAGGGACTCGAGGTGCTGGGCCTGTCGGAATACGCGGCCAAGGACTGACCGCATGTCGGGTTACTGCGATTCCGCACCCGGGCATCCGCTGCACGGGCCGTACCACGATGGCGAGTACGGCTTCCTGCAGCGCGACGAGTCGGCGCTGTTCGAACGATTGCTGCTGGAGATCAACCAGGCCGGCCTGAGCTGGGAGACGATGCTGCGCAAGCGCGAGGGGTTCCATCGCGCCTACGACGGTTTCGATGTCGACAAGGTGGCCGCGTACGGCGAGGCGGACCGCGCGCGCCTGCTCGCCGATGCCGGGATCATCCGCAACCGGCTCAAGGTCGACGCGGCGATCCACAACGCCGGGGTGATCCGTGGACTGCGCGATTCGCACGGCGGGTTCGCGGCGTGGCTGGACGCGCATGTCATGGACGGCGACGTCCGACGCGGCAAGGCCGGCTGGGTGAAGCTGTTCAAGCGCACGTTCCGGTTCACCGGCGGCGAGATCACCGGCGAGTTCCTGATGAGCCTGGGTTACCTGCCAGGCGCACACCGGGAGGATTGCCCGGTGTTCAAACGCACGGTGGCGGCCGGAGCGCCCTGGTCGCTACCGGCCTGAGTCCCGCTTTTGCAGGACCCGTGCGGGCTCAGCGGATCTCCGCGACCTCGATCCCGTCCATGCCCTGCGACAACGTCTTGGCGTCGCCGCCCTGGGCCAGCTTGATCCGCAGGCGCACCTCGTTCTGCGAGTCGGCGTAGCGCAGCGCGTCCTCGTAGCTGATCTCGCCGGCCTGGTAGAGCTCGAACAGGGCCTGGTCGAAGGTCTTCATGCCCAGCTGCACCGACTCCTTCATCACTTCCTTGAGCTTGTGCACCTCGCCGTCGCGGATGTAGTCCTGCACCAGCGGCGTGCCGAGCAGGATTTCCATCGCGACCCGGCGCGCCTTGCCGTCCGGGGTCGGGATCAGCTGCTGCGCGACCACGCCCTTGAGGTTCAGCGACAGGTCCATCAGCAACTGGTTGCGGCGGTCTTCCGGGAAGAAGTTGATGATGCGGTCCATCGCCTGGTTGGCGTTGTTGGCGTGCAGCGTGCACAGCACCAGGTGGCCGGTTTCGGCGAAGGCGATCGCGTGGTCCATGCCCTCGCGGGTGCGCACCTCGCCGATCATGATCACGTCGGGCGCCTGGCGCAGGGTGTTCTTGAGCGCGTTCTCCCAACTGTCGGTGTCGATGCCGACCTCGCGCTGGGTGATGATGCAGCCCTCGTGCTTGTGCACGAACTCGATCGGGTCCTCGATCGTGATGATGTGGCCGGTCGAGTTCTGGTTGCGGTAGCCGATCATCGCCGCCAGCGAGGTCGACTTACCGGTGCCGGTGGCGCCGACGAAGATGATGATGCCGCGCTTGGTCATCGCCAGCGTCTTGATCACCGCGGGCAGGTTCAGCTCCTCGATGGTCGGGATCTTGGTCTCGATCCGGCGCAGCACCATACCTACCTGGTTGCGCTGGTAGAAACACGAAACGCGGAAGCGGCCGACGCCGGAGACGCCGATCGCGAAGTTGGCCTCGTGGGTCTTCTCGAACTCCTCGCGCTGCATCGGGTTCATCACGTTGAGCACGAGGTCGCGACTCTGCTGCGGCGTCAACGGGTTCTGGGTGATCGGCGACAGCTTGCCGTTGACCTTCATCGACGGCGGCATGCCCGCAGTGATGAACAGATCGGACGCCTTCTGGTGCGCCATCAACTTCAGGAACGACGTGAAGTCGATCGGGCTGCTGCCGGTGGTCGCGCTGGTGGTGGTACTCATTGCGGTCTTCCCCTTGCCGCCGGACCCGATGCCCGCCGGCTGATTTCACGGTCAATCGAACAGGCGCTTGTCCTTGGCGTACTCGCGGGCCTGCGGGCGCAGGATCAGGCCGCGCTTCACCAAGTCCTGCAGGTGCTGGTCCAAGGTCATCATTCCGTAGTTCTGGCCGGTCTGGATCGACGAGTACATCTGCGCGACCTTGTCCTCGCGGATCAGGTTGCGGATGGCCGGGGTGCCGACCATGATTTCCCACGCCGCGGTGCGGCCACCGCCGACCTTCTTCAGCAGCGCCTGCGAGATCACCGCGCGCAGCGATTCCGACAGCATCGAGCGCACCATCGGCTTCTCGCCGGCGGGGAACACGTCGATGATGCGGTCGACTGTCTTGGCCGCCGACGAGGTATGCAGCGTGCCGAACACCAGGTGGCCGGTTTCCGCCGCGGTCAGCGCCAGCCGGATGGTCTCCAGGTCGCGCAACTCGCCGACCAGGATGTAGTCGGGGTCTTCACGCAGCGCCGAGCGCAGCGCCTCGTTGAAGCCGTGGGTATCGCGGTGGACTTCGCGCTGGTTGATCAGGCACTTCTGCGAGGTGTGCACGAACTCGATCGGATCCTCGACCGAGAGGATGTGCGCGTATTCGTTCTTGTTGATGTGGTCGATCATCGCCGCAAGCGTGGTCGACTTGCCCGAGCCAGTCGGCCCGGTGACCAGGATCAGACCCTGCGGCTGGTCGATCAGCTCCTTGAAGATCCGTGGCGTGCCGAGATCCTCGAGCGTCAGCACGTCCGACGGGATCGTGCGGAACACCGCGCCGGCGCCGCGGTTCTGGTTGAACGCGTTGACACGGAAACGGGCCAGCCCGGGAATCTCGAACGAGAAGTCGACCTCGAGGAATTCCTCGAAGTCGCGGCGCTGCTTGTCCGACATGATGTCGTAGACCAGCGCGTGCACCGCCTTGTGGTCCAATGCCGGAATGTTGATCCGGCGGACGTCGCCGTCGACCCGGATCATCGGCGGCATGCCGGCCGACAGATGCAGATCGGATGCCTTGTTCTTGACCGAAAACGCCAACAGTTCGGCGATATCCATGCGTGCTCCCCTGCACAACGGATGACTTGTGACTGGCGAGCCAGTCCCCCTTCGCGGCAGTATAGCCCCGGACCCGCGCCGTCAATCCAGCCCTGCATCACAGGATCAAACGACGTGAACACACATCCACTGGACCACATCTCCCGATTGCTGGACAACGCTGCGAGCGGCGCCGGCCGGCCGTCACCGCGCCTGCTGGCGGTCAGCAAGACCCAGCCGGCGGACGCCGTCGCCGAGCTGGCCGCGCTGGGCCAGCGCGCGTTCGGCGAGAACTACGTGCAGGAAGCGGCGGCCAAGATCGCGGAACTGGAGGAAGCTGAACCGGGGGCGCCGTCGCTGGAATGGCACCTGATCGGCCACCTGCAATCCAACAAGGCTCGCGAGGCCGCGGCGCTGTTCGACTGGGTGCAGACCGTCGACCGCGCCAAGCTGGTCACCGCGCTGGCCCGCCACCGCGACCCTGCGCGCGGCCCGTTGAACGTGCTGGTCCAGGTCAACATCGACGACGAAGACAGCAAGCATGGCTGCCGACCAGACGAGGTCGAGGTGCTGGCGGCAGCGATTGCGGGCGAACCATTGCTGCGATTGCGTGGGCTGATGGTGATACCGACGCCGCATGACGACCCGGAACTGGGGCGCCCGGCATTCCGTCGCAGTCGTGCGCTGTTCGACGCGCTGCGCGAGCGTTATCCGCAGGTCGACACCCTGTCGATGGGGATGAGCGGCGATGCGGCCGTGGCGATTTCCGAAGGCGCGACGATGGTGCGGATCGGCACCGCGTTGTTCGGGGCGCGCACCCGGTAGGAACACCAGCTTTACCCTTCTACACTGGGCGTTGATTCGTACCAAAGGCCCACATCCATGAGCAATCCATCCAAGCAGTCCGACGCCCCCGTCGTCGCATTCATCGGCGGCGGCAACATGGCGCGAAGCCTGATCGGCGGGATGATCGCGCGTGGCGCCGACCCGGCGCGGGTGCGTGTGGCCGAACCGGTGGAAGCGTTGCGCGATGCATTGAAAAGCGACTTCGACGTGCCCTGCTTCGCCAGCGCCAGCGAGGCCGTCGAGGGCGCATCGGTCTGGTTGCTCGCGGTCAAGCCGCAGGTCATGCGCACGGTCTGCGGCGAGTTGACGGCCGTTGCGCAGGACACCCGTCCGGTTGCGATCTCGGTTGCCGCAGGCATCACCTCCACGCAGCTGTCCGGCTGGCTGGGTGGCGACATCGCCGTGGTGCGCGCGATGCCGAACACGCCGGCATTGCTGGGCGCGGGGATTACAGGTCTGTTCGCCAACGACCGCACGGACGCGACCCAGCGCAAGCAGGCAGCGGACCTGCTCGATGCGGTGGGCCCGACCGTGTGGATCGACGACGAAGTACAGATGGACGCGGTCACTGCGGTATCCGGCAGCGGTCCGGCCTATGTGTTCCTGCTCGCCGAGGCGATGCAGGACGCCGGCGTGAAACAGGGCCTGCCCGCCGACACCGCGCGCCAACTGGCCAGCCAGACCCTGCTCGGCGCAGCGAAGATGCTGACCGAACTGGACGAGCCGGCCGACGTGCTGCGCAAAAAGGTCACCTCGCCCGGCGGCACCACCCAGGCTGCGATCGAGACATTCGAGTCCGGTGGCCTGCGCGAACTGGTCGACCGCGCGATCACCGCCGCGACCGAGCGCGGTCGCGAACTGTCCGCGGCGAACGACGACTGAAACCGGACGCCCCGCTTCCACCCTTTGCCCCGGAGTCTCACCATGCGCACCCTGCTCGCCCCGATCCTCGGCGCCTTGCTACTGGGCCCTGCCCTGCTCGCCGGCTGTGACAGCCAACCCGCGTCGCGTGTCGCCAGCCCGGCCGCCGCGCCACAGGAAGCGATGCTGAAAGCCGGCGACACCACCATCCGCGCCAGCGTGCTGCAGACCTCGGCGCTCAACGACACGGTCGCGCGCCAATACGGCATCGAGCGTGGCGACGACATCGTGATGCTGCTGGTCGGCCTGCGCGAGGGGGCGCCGGCCGAGGAGGTCTCGGTGCCGGCGACCGTCACCGCGACGGTAACCGACCTGCGCGGTCGCAAGCAGCTCGTCGAGATGCGCGAGCTCTCCAGTGGCGAGCTGGTCGATTACGTGGGGACGTTGCAGGTGTCGCTGCCGGATACGCTGGCGTTCGAGGTGTTGGTCAAGCGGCAGGGAATGGCGGATTCGACGATGCGTTTCAATCGGGAGTTTTTCCCGCAGTAGTGACTTCAGTTGCGTGCGGATTTTCCCGCAGCGTTTGAGGCAGGCTTCGTTGTAGGAGCGACGTAAGTCGCGATTTCACTGATAACCGGGATCGCCCTGCATTCGCGACTTACGTCGCTCCTACAAAAAAGCGATGCGAGAGATCGCCGGCGGACAAACGTTTGCGGGCCCATGGCGCCAGTGACGCGATCCTGGACCTCACGCCACGACTCAGCCGTGGCGCACCGCCCAATCGCGGATGATCGCGGCGATCGCACCGATGCCGTCGGAGAGCGCCGCCGGACCGGGCTGCAGGATCATCGGTGACTTGACCTCGTGCAGCTCGCCGTCGCGCACCGCGGGGATCGCGTCCCAGCCATCCCGGACCGCGACCTTCTCCGGGCGGAACTTCTTGCCGCACCACGAGCCCAGGATGATGTCGGGCGCGCGGCGGACCACTTCCGTCGGGTCTTCGAGGATGCGCTGTTTCGCCAGCGACTCGGCCGCGCGCTCGGGGAAGATGTCGTCACCGCCGGCAATCCGGACCAGTTCGGCGACCCACTGGATGCCGCTGATCAGCGGCTCGTCCCACTCCTCGAAATACACCTTCGGCCGCTGGGGCAATCGCGCAGCCGCCTCGGCGATGCCATCGAGTCCGCGCTGCAGTCCATCGGCGTAGGCATTCGCCTTGTCGGCCGCGCCGACCAGCGCGCCGAGCCGGCGGATGTAGTCGATGATGCCGTCGACGCTGCGGTGGTTGCTGATCCAGACCTCGACCCCGCGACGGATCAGCTCGGCGGCGATGTCGGCCTGGATGTCGGAGAAACCGACCACGAAATCCGGTTCGAGCTTGAGGATCTCGCCGATCTTCGCGCTGGTGAAGGCACTGACCTTCGGCTTCTGCTTGCGCGCGATCGCCGGGCGGACTGTGAAACCGCTGATGCCGACGATGCGGTCCTGCTCGCCGATTGCGTACAGGGTCTCGGTCGGCTCCTCGGTCAGGCAGACGATGCGGCGCGGGCCGGTTGTCATCACGGGTACAGCATCCGCTTGGACCATTCGCCGGCGAGGTCGCTCTCGTACAGGCAGCGCTCGTGCAGCCGGTACTGCGCGCCGTACCAGAACTCGATCGCCCGCGGCTGCACCCGCAGGCCGGTCCAGCGCGGCGGGCGCCGAATGTCGCGACCTTCGAATTCCTGTTCGATTTGCGCCACGCGCTGCTCGAACTGCTCACGCGATTCCAGCGTTTCCGACTGTTTCGACGCCCACGCGCCGATCTGGCTGCCGCGCGCGCGGGTAGCGAAGTAGGCGTCGGCTTCGTCGTCGTTGACGATCTCGACCGGGCCCTCGATCCGAACCTGCACGCCATCGCGCACCCGCGGCCAATGGAACAGCAAAGCGGCGTGCGGGTTGGCCTGCAACTCGTGGCCCTTGCGGCCATCGAGGTGGGTGTAGAACACGAAGCCGCGCGCGTCATGCGCCTTCAGCAGAACGGTGCGCGCCGAGGGGCGCGCGTCGAGCCCGGCCGTCGCGACGGTCATCGCGGTCGGGTCGGGCTCGCCGGCCACGCGCGCCTGCTCGAACAGGTCGGCGAAAGTGGCATGGGCTTCGGACAGCAGGTCGGGATGGTCCATTGCGATATTCTGATCCGATGACATCGAGCCCACAGATTACCCCGCCCGGCACCGCTCCCCGGCCCGCCGGCTACGACCCGGCCTTCGTCGCCGAGGTGCTGGACGACGCCCTCGCCCACGACTGCCGGGTGTACTCGATCACCGGGCTGCAGGGCACCGGCAAGTCGACGATTGCCGCGCAGCTGGTTGAGCTTGCGCGCGAGCGCGGTTTGCATGCGGTAGCGTTGTCGATCGACGACTTCTACCTGGACCACGACGAGCGTGCCCGGCTGGGCCGCGAGGTGCATCCGTTGCTGGCCACACGCGGCCCGCCGGGATCGCACGACGTGGCGCTGGCCTGCGAGGTGGTCGACGCGCTGCGCGAGGGCCGCAGCACCCGGTTGCCACGCTTCGACAAGATCGCCGACCGCCGCCTGCCGCGTACCGACTGGCCGGTGGTCGACGGGGTCGATCTGGTGCTGTTCGAGGGCTGGTTCCAGAAGGTTCCGGCGCAATTGCCGGACGAACTGTCCGAGCCGGTCAACGAACTGGAGCGTGACGAGGACCCGCAAGGCACCTGGCGCACGTATTGCAACACCTCGCTCGGAAACGACTACGGCCCGCTGTGGGCGCAACTGGACCGGCTGCTGTTCCTGCAGGGCCCGGGGTTCGACCAGGTCCCGGAATGGCGCTGGCAGCAGGAATGCACCCTGCAGGCGGCCAACCCCGGGCGCGCGGCGATGAGCCGGCCACAGGTCATGCGCTTCGTGCAGTTCTTCGAACGCGTCAGCCGCCACGCATGGCAGGTGTTGCCGGGAATCGCCGACCGGACCCGGCGGCTGGATGCCAGCCGCCGCCCCGTCGACTGAGGGTCACTGGACCAGGAAACTCACCTTCATGTCGGCACGCCACTCGGTGATGTTGCCGTCGTCATCGGTGACTACCTTGATCTCCTTGACCCATGCGCCCTTGATGCCCTTGACCGACGTGGCGGCCTTTTTCAGGCCGGTTTGCACCGCGTCCTCCAGGCTCTTCTTGGACGAGGCGTTGAGCTCGATGACTTTCGCTACCGACATGGCGATCTCCTGTTGCTGAAGGCGGGCGACCACCGTAGGCCGGCAACTGTTAAGAAGTTGCAAGCAGCCCCTACAATCGGCGCATGAATCCCGCCGCGAACCTGATCCTGGTCGGCCCGATGGGCGCCGGGAAAAGCTGCATCGGCCGCCGCCTCGCCGGGCACTACGGCCTGCGTCTGGTCGACGCCGACCGCGAGATCGAGCAGCGTACCGGCGCCAGCGTCGGCACCATCTTCGAGTGCGAGGGCGAAGCCGGTTTCCGTGCGCGTGAGCGCGCCGCGCTGGTCGAGCTGCTGGCCGACGACGGCATCCTGCTCGCGACCGGCGGCGGCGCGGTGCTCGACCCGGACAACCGGCAGCTGCTGCATGCTCGCGGCTTCGTGGTCCATCTCGATGTGAGCCCGCCGCAGCAACTCGCACGGCTGGCGCGCGACACCACCCGGCCGCTGCTGCAGCGCGACGACCGCGACGCGGTCCTCGACGAAATGGCGACTCGGCGTGCACCGCTGTATGCCGAGGTCGCCGACCTGCGCTTCGATACCGACGGCTTCGCCACCGCGGATGCAACTGCGAAGCTGGTCGAACAACTCGACGTCCAATGGCAACGCGGGGAAACCCAATGAGCATCCGGCGCACGGTCGATGTCGGCGGCACGACGCCCTACACCATCACCATCGGCCCCGGCCTGCTGGACGATGGCGACCATCTGGCACACCGCATTCGCGGCAACCACGTCCTGCTCGTCAGCGACGACAACGTGGCGCCGCTCTACGCCGGACAGGTCGAAGCGGCGCTGCGTGCGTCGCGTCCCGCGCTGTCGCTGGCGCGTTTCGTCATGCCCGCCGGCGAGCACGAGAAAACCCTGGCCCGCTTCAACGAGTCCCTCGATGCGCTTGCCACCCTTGGCGCGACGCGTGATGCGTGCGTAATCGCCCTCGGCGGCGGCGTGGTTGGCGACCTCGCCGGCTTCGCCGCGGCCTGCTGGATGCGCGGGATCGACGTGGTGCAGTTGCCGACCACCCTGCTGGCGATGGTGGACTCCTCGGTCGGCGGCAAGACCGCGGTCGACCTGCCAGCCGGCAAGAACCTCGTCGGCGCGTTCCACCCGCCGCGCGCCGTGGTCGCCGACACCCGCGTGCTGCGCACCCTGCCCGACCGCGAACTGCGCGCGGGGCTGGCCGAGGTGGTCAAGTACGGCGCGATCTTCGACGCCGGCTTCCTCGACTGGCTGGACGCGAACGCCGACGCCCTGCTTGCGCGCGACGACGCGGTGCTGGCCGAGGCGATCATGCGATCGTGCCGGTTCAAGGCCGACGTGGTCGCATGCGACCCGCGCGAGCACGGCGACCGCGCGCTGCTCAATTTCGGGCACACCTTCGGCCATGCGATCGAGACCGAACAGGGCTACGCCGGCACGAATGGCAACGGCCTCAACCATGGCGAGGCGGTCGCAGTCGGCATGGTGCTGGCGGCGCGGATGTCGGCTGCGCTCGGGCTGGCACCGTCGTCCGACGCCGAACGTCTGCAAGCGCTGTTGCATCGACTCGACCTACCGACCGCACTGCCGGCCGGGCTCGCGCCGGACCAGCTGCTGGCCCGCATGCGGCTGGACAAAAAGGCCGACGCCGGCGGTATCCGCCTGGTGCTGTGGGATGGTGCCGGCCGCGCGCGGCTGGTGGCCGGGGTGGATGACGA
>JBOHYC010000139.1:0-8491 GCA_050737755.1 Lysobacter sp. | reverse complement strand
GTCGTCCGCGCCGCGCTGCAGGAGGACGCCGACGGCATCGCGCTGTCGAGCTACCAGGGCGGCCACGTCGAGTACCTCAAGTACATGGTCGACATGCTCAAGGAGCGCGACGCCGGCCACATCAAGGTCTTCGCCGGGGGCGGCGGCACCATCACCCCCGAGGAGATCCGCGAGCTGCAGGCCTACGGCGTCGAGCGCATCTACCACCCCAACGACGGCATGCACATGGGGCTGGTGGCGATGATCGAGGACGTCGTGCGCCGCGCCAGCGAGGGCCGGGTCGAAGGCGAGGCCGATGACACGTCGCCGGCGATCACCGACGAGATCGCCATCGGCAAGATGCTCAGCGCGATCGAGGAAGGCCATTTCGACGAACACGCACTGTCCAAGCTGCGCAAAGAGTGGCAGCTGGCTGGCGGCAAGACCCCGGTCATCGGCATCACCGGCACCGGCGGCGCCGGCAAGTCGAGCGTCACCGACGAACTGCTCAACCGCTTCCTCGCCAACTTCCCCGAGACGCGCATCGCGGTGATCTCGGTCGACCCGACCCGCCGCCGCACCGGTGGCGCGCTGCTCGGCGATCGCATCCGCATGAACTCGTTGCGCAGCGACCGCGTCTACATGCGCTCGATGGCGACCCGCCGCCAGCACGCCGCCACCAACGCCGTGCTCAAGGACTCGATCGGCTTCCTCAAGGGCCTCGGCTACGACCTCGTCATCGTCGAGACCGCGGGTATTGGCCAGAGCGACTCGGAGATCGTCGACCTGGTCGACTTCCCGATGTATGTGATGACCAGCGACTTCGGCGCCCCGAGCCAGCTGGAGAAGATCGACATGCTCGACTTCGCCGAACTCGTCGTGCTCAACAAGTACGACAAGCGCGGCGCCGAGGATGCCCTGCGCGACATCCGCAAGCAGTGGAAGCGCAACCGCGTCGCCTTCCAGACCAGGGACGAGGACGTCCCGGTCTACCCGACCATCGCCAGCCAGTTCAACGACCCCGGCATCAGCTGGATGTTCGCCAACCTGTGCCGGTTGATGCGCGAGAAGCTGGAACTGCCGGTGGACAAGTGGTCGCCCGATATCGACAACACGCTGAAGGAGCCGCGCGCCACCGTGCTGATCCCCGGCAGCCGCGTGCGTTACCTGGCCGAGATTGCCGAGCAGGGCAGGGGGATCAACCGCCAGATCGAGACGCAGGCCGAGACTGCTGACCGCGCCCAGTCTTATTGGCAGAGCCTGCACGACCTGGAAGACCCCAAGCTGCCCAAGCAGCTCGACCTCTACCAGACCGAAGACCTGCAGCGGCCGACAATCTCCAGCGGCCGAACATCGCCCCCTGTAGGAGCGACGTCAGTCGCGAACGCCGCACATTCCGGTACCCCCGAGGAAATCGCGACTAACGTCGCTCCTACAACGGAGGGAAGCCGCACACCCGAGACGGAGGAACGCCGCACCCACGCAACGGAGGGAAGCCGCACACCCCAGACGGAGGGAACCCACGACCCCGCCACGCATCCCCCCGTCGACCGCACCCTGCTAACCCTCCGCCAGCGCTACAACGACGCCGTCCAATCGCTCTCCTCCGAGGCGCTGAAGCTCCTCCGCGACTGGCCAACCCGCCTCAAATCCATCACCGACGACGTCAACGAATACCAGGTCCGCGACAAGACCATCCGCGTCGACAACTACCGCGAGTCCCTGTCGCACCAGCAGATCCCCAAGATCGCTGCCCCCACCTACAAGTCCTGGGGCGAACTCCTAACCTTCCTGCAAAAGGAAAACCTCCCCGGCGCCTACCCCTACACCGGCGGCGTCTACCCGTACCGCCGCACCGGCGAGGACCCGATCCGCATGTTCGCCGGCGAGGGCACCCCGGAGCGCACCAACCGGCGCTTCCACTACCTCAGCGTCGGCCAGCCCGCCGCGCGCCTGTCCACCGCGTTCGACTCGGTCACCCTGTACGGCGAGGACCCGGCGCCGCGCCCGGACATCTACGGCAAGATCGGCAACTCCGGCGTCAACATCCCCACGCTGGACGACATGAAGAAGCTGTACTCCGGCTTCGACCTGTGCGCGCCGACCACCTCGGTGTCGATGACCATCAACGGCCCCGCGCCGATGATCCTGGCGATGTTCATGAACACCGCCATCGACCAGCAGGTCGAGAAGTACCTGCGCGAGGACCAGGCCCGCTGGGACGCCGCCCACGACAAGATCGAGAAGCTCTTCGAAGGCAAGCAACGCCCGCAGTACGGCGGCATGCTGCCCGAGACCAACGACGGCCTCGGCCTCGGCCTGCTCGGCGTCACCGGCGACCAGGTCGTCGACGCCGAGACCTACGCGCGCATCAAGGCCTACACCCTCAAGACCGTGCGCGGCACCGTGCAGGCCGACATCCTCAAGGAGGACCAGGCCCAGAACACCTGCATCTTCAGCACCGAGTTCGCCCTGCGGATGATGGGTGACATCCAGCAGTACTTCGTCGACAACGGGGTGCGCAACTTCTACTCGGTGTCGATCTCCGGCTACCACATCGCCGAGGCCGGGGCGAACCCGATCAGCCAGCTCGCCTTTACGCTGAGCAACGGCTTCACCATCGTCGAGTACCACCTCGCGCGCGGCATGAAGATCGACGACTTCGCGCCCAACCTGTCGTTCTTCTTCAGCAACGGCATGGACCCCGAGTACACCGTCATCGGCCGCGTCGCCCGCCGCATCTGGGCCCGCGCCATGCGCGAGCGCTACGGCGCCAGCAGCCGCAGCCAGATGATGAAGTACCACATCCAGACCAGCGGCCGCTCCCTGCACGCGCAGGAGATCCAGTTCAACGACATCCGCACCACGCTGCAGGCCCTGTACGCACTGTTCGACAACTGCAACAGCCTGCACACCAACGCCTACGACGAAGCCATCACCACCCCGACCGAAGAGTCCGTGCGCCGCGCCGTCGCCATCCAGATGATCATCAACAAGGAGCTGGGGCTGAACTTCTGCGAGAACCCTTGGCAGGGCAGCTTCATCGTCGACAAGCTCACCGACATCGTCGAGGAAGCCGTCTACAAGGAGTTCGAGGCCATCAGCGAGCGCGGCGGCGTGCTCGGCGCCATGGACACCATGTACCAGCGCGGCAAGATCCAGGAAGAGAGCCTGTACTACGAGCACAAGAAGCACGACGGCAGCCTGCCGCTGGTCGGCGTCAACACCTTCCTGCCGAAGGAGCACGCCGGCGACATCGTCACCGAGATCGAACTGATCCGCTCGACCGAGGAAGAGAAGGGCCAGCAGATCGACAACGTCGCCAACTACCAGCAGCTCCGCAACGCCCTGACCCCGTCCGCCCCTGTAGGAGCGACGTCAGTCGCGATCGGAACCACCGACCGCGACGCCGGCCTCGCCTACCTCCAAAAAACCGCCCGCGACCGCCAGAACGTGTTCGCCGCGCTGATGGAGGCGGTGAAGACGCACAGCCTGGGGCAGATCAGTCATGCGTTGTATGACGTGGGTGGGGAGTATCGTCGCAACATGTGAATGTGTTGATATCTCAAGAAGGCTCGCTTTGCGAGCCTTCTTGCTATGTGGCGCGAGGGGGCTTGGGGCAATTCGAAATTGCCCTGCCGAAGGGGTCTCACGTAGTGAGAAAAAGATTAGACAAAATGGGGGGGGATGAGGATGTCAGCAACTAGGGCGCTAGAGTTTGCAAACCTTGTGTGCCGTTTCGGAGATAAGGTTCTACTAGATCACTTTGACGAGATTGTGTACCCAAGCTTCACCGACGAAGAACTTCGCCGTCGTTATGGCACGACAACCTACTTCTTTGACGAGGTGGAGTTGGTCCATTTGGCGGGTCGAAATGGAAATGAGGTTCTGGGTATCTGCGGCCGCTTCATCAAAGACACTACTCTCACGCGAGAACAGGTCTACGTCGAAGGTCAAGGATTAATGCACGATCGCGACCAGATGCAGTCGTCGCCCTCGGCCCTGTTTCTCTTGATTCTTAACAGCCATCGCCTTGTCTACGTAAAGGAAACGGTGGATGCACCGCCCAAAGAGGCATTCCGGTCAACTTTGCTCAGCTTCCTTCGTCAAGTTCATGCTCGGGTTCTCAAAGAAAAACTTAGTGCGGTTGATGCGGGCGAGATGGACCGGGATGCTGCCAAGGAAGCAAAAGATCAAATTCGTGAGCAGTATCAGCGCCCGACACTTGAGCTAATAGCTCTAACCTCCGAGGAAAGCATTGAAGAATTCATCAGCAAGTATGAGGTTCTGACTCAGATTCGCATCGTTCTGTCTGAGCGAAACGATGAGGCTGACCTAGACGAGTTTTTTAACCAGATGCAGCACGCGAAGGACTCCATTGGCAGTGCAGATACAACCCTCACTCATCGTGCGAGGGATGGGTTAGACAAAGACGAAGCAATCTCGCAAGTTGCAGCGGCAACCGCTCAGGGCAACCAGAGCGTGACCTTGAGGGGTTCCGACGAGGGCGGCGATACGCTAATAGGAAATAATGAGAAATTTCAGTTGCGCACGCCATTGGAAAATCTAAGCTCTGACCCCGAAGCTGCTGCGGACCAGATGTTTGAAGCTTTCAGCGACCTCGCCAATCGCGGCTTGATCCAGTTGCCGAACATTGGCAAGCGGACAGCCCGCGCCATCGCAGCGATATTTGCGGAGTACTTTGATGAGCGACGATGATCTGTTGCCGAGTGCTTTCACTAAGGAAAAGAGTCTGTGGGCGATCTATATCCAGGCACGACGCATCCCAACTAACAAGTTCAATGCCGTTACTACCCTGCTCGTGTTCTTAGGCGCAGTAGTTACGAGTTGGCTAAGTGAGGCGTCGACATCCGCTACAATTAAGATGGTTCGAGAGTTTGCCACTCTTGGCTTTAACGGTGCTCTCACCGTCCTCGGATTCTTGGTGGCGGGCTTCACGATATTTGCCACTATCTCGAACCCCAATATGTTGATTCGCATGGGTGCGATGCGGCATCTCGAGAGTGGGCTGTCGTGGCTCAAGTTCACGTTTTTCATTCTTATTAGGACGTTTCTCTATTTTCTTGTCTTTGCTGTGTTTTGTTACTTGGTAATTTTCTTCGGTGGCAGCGGTGGTTTGGTAGCAACGCTTGTGAAGCTTTCCCCCTATCCCCGCGAGGTGACATTCGCATTGGCGAAAATCGCATTCGTTGTCATGGCAACATTTCAGTACTTTCTTTTGGTTCAACTCAAGTCATTCATCTTCAACGTTTATCACTCGGTCGTTGCTGCTTTACGTTGGCGTGCAGAAGGCTATGACTGAACAAGGCGGCGCGATTTTTTAGTGTAAAGATGAAATCGATAGTTGAAATCGCGGACTGGGTTATGCGATCGGCGGAGGCGGTTGTTGCCCGCAGGCAGTTCCGTTCCCCGTTACCGCAGCTCGACGCGATTTTACATATGCTCCTGGGGCCTCTTACTTTTTTGATGCTCGGAATCGAGAGCAAGATCAAACTGGTGTCAGCGTGGGCTTTTCTTGCCTTTGGTTTTTTGACGATCGCAAGTTACGCAATGCCTAGCGAGCTGGATTCGCCGAGTCGAGCGGCAATTTTCTACGCCTGTCAGTTTATCCCGGCACTTTTTTTGGTGTTTGCACTCCCGAGTGCATTCGCGTTGCGTGGGGTTTCGGAAAGCGGTGTAGACGATGTGGCGAAAGTTGTCCGAAGCGTCGCGCGATCAGGACCTCAGCGAGCTGCACTGGCTGATGCAATCGCTGTCTATCAAGGGCGCTCTGAGGCGCGAGCTACTTCACTCAAGTGGTTGCTGGGAATCATCTGGGGCGGAGTGAGTTGGTATGCTAGCCATACTGTTTTCGATTCGGCCTTCCCTGATTCTTCAAGGGGAGATGCGCTTGGAACTATTGCCGTCTTCTTAGTTGTTCTCGGTTGTGCTGCTCTGATGGTGCAAGGTTATGCTTCGTCGGTTAGGATACTCTTTCAGACGGTTTCATTGGCTTTCGCTGCTTGCGAATATTCTGACGCCGACAGCAACAGCGAGCAGCGGGGTCAAGAGGCGACCTTCTGAGTTGCAAAGAAGCAGAAGAATGGGAGCCAGAGTGGACTTTTTTAGGTGGCCGCGGCCGGCGCAAAGGAGGGGTTAGAGTCGACTCCTCAAAGGAATAGGGGTTGGGTTAGTTCCTCAGCAAGTGCAACGCGGGCCCGATGCATTTATTTAAAGATGCTCCGTTCTTGTATCACCGAACGGTTACCACTGCAGCAGTTCATTGCAGCGAATTGGGGGGGCAAGTGAGGCGAATCAACGCTGAGATCCTGTGTACGGGAGACATCGTTCTTACCACATCTCCAGCTTTTGAGAGCAAGGTGATTAGGGGCGTGACCAAGAGCGACATATCGCATGCAATGCTATGTGTCTCCCAGTTTTCGGTAATGGATTCCACCGGCGAAGGTGTGCAGGCCCGAAACCCTCAGAAGATGTTCTTCCCCGATGACTGCACGATTCATATCCTTCGATTCAGGGAGCCACTTTCGGCGGAGGTCGTAAGCGGGGCGGTTGCGTATGTCCGTCAGACGACTGGAACTCCTTATGCGACGGCAGAAGCAATGAGGTCTGTCTCGCCCGTAAAAGGACGTGCGTCGAGTAGGCAGTTCTGTTCGCGCTTAGTCGCTCGGGCCTTTGCGTCGGTTGGAGTACGGCTTTGTGACAACCCAGACTTTTGTACCCCGGAGGCGCTAAATAAATGTTCTCTCTTAGTTGAAATAGAGCCGGCTTGGATTCATGTCCCGGATGACGAGGCAAGGCGTCTGGAGGATAGTGACGCCACCGCCGGAATGCGTGAGGTGACCAACGCACTGCTAGCTGCGGCTCGTGCACTTCTTCCGGCGATAGAGTGTGTGTCGGATGTCACAAAGACTGCTATCGAGCGGCCGGATCTCGATGAGAAACTTGCTGGCGCGCTTTTGGGGTCGGGATACCTAGACTATTGGCGAACGCAAGAGGCACTTTTCCCGTGGCGCTACGACTTTTCGAAGTTAATAGCTTTATCGCTCGAGTCGAAGGCTTATGTAGAGATTACCGATTATTGCGAAGCGACTTTGGCCGGGGACGCGAGTGGGGAGATGGCGCACTGGAAGTCATCGTTAAATACATACGAGGAGTTGTGCATTATTTATCAGCGTCAGGTGCTCGAGCTAGAGAGGGAGCTTTATCGAAATCTCGTTGTACAGCACCAAAAGCGTGTGGGAGTTGCGGAACAGTGGATGCATCTTGCAAGGCGGACAGGATTGTTCGGAAGTGCGCCTGATTAGTTATAAAAATGGGGTCTAGAACAGGGAGGCGAAAATATTGCAGAGTCAACCTTCCTGGTCTCTCTCCGCGGGTTTCACGCTACGTCGCGGCCACCCGATGCGCCCGGGCCGGACGGAGCGCCCCAGCTGCTCTTCCAAAACCGGGGATCAGAGTGAAGGCTCCGAGCTTGGAGGTGCTGAAGCCTGGCCTAAGCCCGACCGGCCTCTGTCTTTGGGGGTCCGCGAGCCGTCGTCCTGGGTTGGTGCGCCAGTAGCCCTTACGCTCACGACTACCGAGGTCCACATGTCCGAATGCGTCCTTGCCTTCTACGGTGGGCATCCGCCTCGCCGACTGCTGTGCGCGCGCACTGCAGGCCCGCGGCGTCGACGCCGTGCTGGTTGACACCAAGCGCGCAACGACCGCCCGGACCAGCCCGCGCTGGGACTGTCCGATCCGGAGTTCTTCGTGGCGGAGTTCCCGAATGGCGGCGACCCGGGCAACCACGTTGTGATCCACCACAGCAATGGCGAGTTCAGTCTGCTCTGTCATATGCAGCACGGCAGCTTGAAGGTTGCCGAAGGCCAGCAAGTGGAGCAGGAGCAGGAAATCGGCCTGCTCGGAAGTTCAGGCGATTCCAGCAGCCCGCACGTGCACCACCAACTGCAGGACGGTCCTCGATAGACGAGCGCCGATGCCTTGCCGCATGTGTACGCGAACGGGCCGCAGGGGCAGCATGACCGCGGGGTGTTCTTTAATGCGGTGCCAATGAAACATGGGCCGGAGTAGCGTCGACGCCGGAGATGTAGCGATCCCGGAGCCCATCGGACTGGCCATGCTTTATCTGCCAGAATCACCCCCGCTCCGATCGCCCCGTACCCGCGATCACCCACACGCCACACGGACCGCGCGGAGCAAGGACGCATCCGGCACCCCGCCGGATTCACACATGGATCGACAAGGAGATCACCGTGTCCCAGGACTACATTTCCCTCACCCTCACTCCCGAGCAGGTCACCGGCGCCAGCGACGGGCTGGAACTGATGGCCACCTCGCTGTCCGGCCTGAAGGCGACGCCGGCGTCGGAGCGCGGCAACCTGCTGTACATGGGCGCCAAGTCGGAGGTGTTCTGCCGCCGTGCGCTGCGCGTGCTCGAGGCCAATCCGCAGATCGTGCCGCCCAGCCTAGCCGCGGACCTGGCCGGTGCCAA
>JBOHYC010000138.1:0-20634 GCA_050737755.1 Lysobacter sp. | reverse complement strand
GCTCGACGCTTCCGCACGGTTCGGAGGGCGAATTCACCAGCGCGATGATCCCGATCCTCAACCCGGCCGGGGTGCAGGACATCCTCGACATGGGCGCGATCGGCTGGGCGATGAGCCGCTACACCGGTCGCTGGATCGGCTTCAAGACGATCGCCGAGACGGTCGAGTCGTCGGCCTCGGTCGACGTCAACCCGCTGGCGCTGCAGATCGTGGTGCCCGGCGACGACGATTTCGAGATGCCCGTCGGCGGTCTCAACATCCGCTGGCCCGACCCGCCGATGGACCAGGAGATGCGCCTGCACCGCTACGCGGTCAAGGCCGCGCAGGCGTTCGCCCGGGCCAACAAGGTCGACCGCATCGTGATCGATTCGCCGACGCCGAAGCTGGGCATCATCACCACCGGCAAGTCCTACCTCGACGTGCTGACCGCGCTGGAGTACCTCGGCCTCGACGAGCGCGCCTGCGGCGACCTCGGCATCCGCGTCTACAAGGTCGGCATGACCTGGCCGCTGGAGCCGGTCGGCCTGCGCAACTTCGTGCGCGGCCTGTCGGACATCCTCGTGGTGGAGGAGAAGCACGCCTTCATCGAGAACCAGATGAAGGAGTCGATGTACAACTGGCGTGAGGCCGACTTCGGCGGCGCCCGCCCGAGCATCATCGGCAAGTACGACGAGTCCGGCGCGTGGATCCTGCCGAGCACCGGCGAGCTGACCCCGGCGACGATCGCCGGCGTGATCGGCCGCCGCATCCGGAAGAACATCGCGCTCGACGCCGGCGCCAGCGAGCGCATGGACCAGGTGCTGCAGTGGATGGCGGCCAAGGAAGCCGAGCTGGCGCTGCCGCGCGCGCAGTTCCCGCGCGTGCCGCACTACTGCTCGGGTTGCCCGCACAACACCTCGACCGTGGTGCCGGAAGGCTCGCGCGCGCTGGGCGGCATCGGCTGTCATTACATGGTCACCTGGATGGACCGGTCGACCGACACCTACACCCACATGGGCGGCGAAGGCGTCACCTGGGCCGGGCAGGCGGCGTTCACCGACACCCAGCACGTGTTCCAGAACCTCGGCGACGGCACCTATTTCCACTCCGGCAGTCTGGCGATCCGGCAGGCGGTCGCGTCCGGGGTCAACATCACCTACAAGATCCTCTACAACGACGCGGTCGCGATGACCGGCGGACAGCCGGTCGACGGCACGTTGTCGGTGCCGCAGATCGCGCACCAGGTGCGCAGCGAAGGCGTGCAGGCGATCGTGGTGGTGTCCGACGAGATCGAGAAATGGTCGGACCCGTCGATCTTCCCCGGCGGCGTCGAGTTCTTCGATCGCAAGCACCTCGACGACGTGCAGAAGCGCCTGCGTGAAGTGAAAGGCACCTCGGTACTGATCTACGACCAGACCTGCGCGACCGAGAAGCGTCGCCGCCGCAAGCGCGGCAAGATGGTCGATCCGCAAAAGCGCGTCATGGTCAACTCGCTGGTCTGCGAAGGCTGCGGTGATTGCGGGAAGAAGTCGTTCTGCGTGTCGGTGCTGCCGAAGGAAACCGAGTTCGGCCGCAAGCGCGACATCGACCAGTCCAACTGCAACAAGGACTACAGCTGCGTCGAAGGCTTCTGCCCGAGCTTCGTCACCGTCGAAGGCGGCGCGCTGAAGAAGGGCTCGCCCTCCAAGAGCGGCGCCAGCACCAGGGACCGCCTCGCCGACCTGCCGATGCCGACCCTGCCGGCGCTCGACAGGCCCTGGAACATCCTGATCACCGGCGTCGGCGGCACCGGCGTGGTCACCATCGGCGCGCTGCTCGGCATGGCCGGGCACCTCGAAGGCAAGGGCGCGACCGTGCTCGACCAGACCGGCCTGGCCCAGAAGGGCGGCGCGGTCACCACCCATATCCGCATAGCCAACACCCCGGCCGACATCCACGCGGTGCGCATCGCCGCCGGTGAAGCCGACTTGGTGCTCGGCTGCGACATGGTGGTGGTCAACGACTACTGGGCGCTGTCGAAGGTCCGCGGCGGCCGCTCGACCGTGGTGCTCAACAGCTACGAGGCGATGCCGGGCACGTTCACCACCCGTCCGGACATGCAGTTCCCGGCGACCGACATCATCGACGCGGTGCGCAAGGCGCTCGGCGGCGAGGAGCCGGTCGTGGTCGATGCGACCCAACTCGCGACCGCGCTGCTCGGCGACGCGATCATGTCGAACCTGTTCATCCTCGGCCACGCCTGGCAGCAGGGGCTGGTGCCGCTGTCGCTGGACTCGATCATGCGTGCGGTCGAACTCAATGGCGCGGCGATCGAGAAGAACAAGGCGGCGTTTGCCTGGGGCCGCCTCGCGGTGGTCGATCCGGCCGCCGTCGCCGAGGCCGCCGGGTTGGTCCGCAACCGGCCGACCGCGGCCGAGTCGACCCCGCACGCGCTGCCGATGCTCGGTGCCGGCGAATGGGAAGGCCACGAGTTCGGCAGCCCGTCGGCGCCGCGCGCGACCAGCGCGCAGGACGAGTTGCGCCACGTGCCCGAGCACGGCACCGAGGGCGACAGCGTCGCCTTCCTGCCGCTCGACGACGCCCGCCTGTCGCGTTCGCTCGACGAAGTGATCGCCCGCCGGGTGGCGTTCCTGACCGACTACCAGGACGCCGCCTACGCACGGCGCTATTCCGATTTCGTCGGCAAGGTGCGCGAGGCCGAGCACGCCCGCGTCGCCGCCAGCAGCGACCTGACCGAGGCGGTCGCGCGCTACGCATTCAAGCTGATGGCCTACAAGGACGAGTACGAGGTCGCCCGGCTGTACACCAGCGGCGACTTCATGCGCCGGGTGCAGCAGCAGTTCGATGGCGACTTCAAGCTCAAGTTCCACCTCGCCCCGCCGCTGCTGGCGAAGAAGGACGCGCACGGCCGCGGCGTGAAGCGCGAGTTCGGACCGTGGGTGTTCACCGCGTTCAAGGCGCTGGCGAAGTTGCGCCGGCTGCGTGGCAGCGCGCTGGACGTGTTCGGCTACACCGAGGAGCGCCGCACCGAGCGGCGGCTGATCGGGGAGTACTTCTCCACCATTGAAGCGCTATTGCCGAGGCTCGACCGCGGCAACATCGGCCTGGCCGCCGAGATCGCCTCGATCCCGGAGCACATCCGCGGCTACGGCCACGTCAAGGACGAGCACCTGGCCAAGGCGAAGGTGCGCGAGGCGGAACTGCTGGCCGAGTGGGACAACCCGCTGCGACTGGTCCAGGTGGCGTAGGCCACCCCAGCCCCCATGAAAAGCCCCGCGAACGCGGGGTTTTTCATGTCCGGGCCGTGATGGACGATCGGGCTAAAGGTTTGTGACCGGGTGCCGATATCGTCGTCGGGTCGAAGCCTCTTGCCGGCCCGGAACGCCCCGGATGCCGCACAGACCGCCTAAACCTGACTCCATCGGCGCACCCACCCACGACGCATTCAGCGTCGAGGACTGGCGTGCTCTGTTGCTCGGTGCCGGCAATCCGCGCGAGGTGATCGCGGCGGTCGAGCGGACCGCACGATCGCTGCCGAAGGTGCGCGGCGCACGGCTGCTGTGGGAGCTGGGCGACGCCGCTCACCGCCCGGCCGACGCGCAGGAACAGGCACTCGCCGATGCCGCCATCAGCGACGCGCGCCTGCATGCCAGCGACGACGGACGCCTCCTGGCCATCCCGTTGCCGGCCAGCACGGCGGTGCTGGTGGTGGAGTCCGACGGCGATATCGGCGCCGCGCCTTGGGACGAACTATCGCCGGTGCTGCAGGTGGCCGACCGCGAGCTGCAACGCCACAACCGCCTGGCTGAACTCGAGCGCGAGGTGGTGCGGCTGGAGCATTCCGAGCAGATCCAGCGCGCGCTGTTCGCGATCTCCCAGCTGTCGGGCTCCGATCGCGACATGGCGGACGTACTGCGGGGAATCCACGCCATCGTCGGCACGCTGATGTATGCGGAAAACTTCTTCATTGTGCTGCGCGATGCAACCCACGACACCATCCGCATGCTGTACTTCGTCGACGTGCAGGACGACTCGCCCTTCGACGAGGTGCCCTGCGACGACATCAGACATTCGGCGACCTGGTACATGCTGCGCGACGGCAAGGCGCTGCGCGGCAATCACGAGCGTCTGCTCAAGCAGGTAGACGGCCCGCTCGCCCTGTTCGGCTCTGACAGTCCCGCCTGGCTCGGCGTGCCGATGCTGGCCGAGGGGGTCGTGCATGGCGCCATCGTGGTGCAGAGCTACCAGCCCGACATCCACTTCAGCGAGGCCGACCAGACCCTGCTGGAGTTCGTCGCCAGCCACATCCTTACCGCATTGGAACGCAAGCGCAGCAGCGAACTGCTGGAGCACAACGTCAAGCTGCGCACGCAGGAGCTGGCCCAGGCCAACTGCGACCTGCAATTGGAAGTCGCCGAGCGCCAGCGCGCCGAACGGCTGCAGACCGCACTGTTCCAGATCGCGCAGCTGGCAACCGAAGACATCGACGAAGAGGCGTTTTATTCGGGCATCCATGCCGTCGTCGGCCAGTTGCTCAATGCCGAAAATTTCTTCATCGGGCTGCTGTCCGACGATCGCATGCGGCTGGAGTTTCCCTACTTCGCCGACCCACACCACGACGACCACCCGGTGCACCGTCCATTGGCGCGCGGGCTCAGCGAGTATGTGTTGCGCCATCGCCACCCGCTGCTTGCCGACCATGCGCAAATGCAGGAGTTGGAGCGGCAGGGCGAAATTGAACACCGCCCTGGCCAGGGCCGTCCTTCCGAGTGCTGGCTGGGTGTGCCGCTGTTCTCCGGCGATACCGTGATTGGCCTGGTCGCGGTGCAAAGCTACGACCCGGCCATCAGCTACGGACCGGCGGACCAGGAGCTGCTCGGCTTCGTCGCATCACAGATTGCCAACAGCCTGCATCGCCGGCG
Source organism: Lysobacter sp. (assembly GCA_050737755.1). Lineage (GTDB taxonomy): Bacteria > Pseudomonadota > Gammaproteobacteria > Xanthomonadales > Xanthomonadaceae > Novilysobacter. Next base: position 15,733 of record JBOHYC010000138.1, on the reverse strand, counting down.
CAGCGCGCAGTTCCAGCAACAGGCGTACGCGCAGATGGAGGAACGCGTGGCCGAACGCACCCTCGAACTGCGCCGGCAGATCCGTGAGCGCGAACAGATCCAGCGCCAGCTGCAGCACGAGGTCATGCACGACGCGTTGACTGGCCTGCCCAACCGCGGCCAGCTGCACGAACGGATCGAGTCGGTGCTCGCACGGTTGCGCGACGATCCGTCCGGACGCTGCGCGTTGCTGTACCTCGACGTCGACCGTTTCAAGGTCATCAACGACAACCTCGGCCACCTCGCGGGTGACGCGTTCCTGCGCGAGATCGGGCGCCGCCTGCAGTCGTGCGTGCGCAAGCCTGACCTGGTCGCGCGGCTGTCCGGCGACGAGTTCGGAATCCTGCTGGAACAGGTCACGCCCGACGGCGAGGACGCCGGCGTCACCCCGTCCGCGATCGCGCAACGGGTACTCGACGTGCTCACCGAGCCGATGCGGATCGCGGGGCGGGTACTGGAGCCGTCGGCGAGCATCGGCATCGCTATCGGAGACGCGCACTACGACCACGCCGATGAGCTGGTGCGCGATGCCGACAGCGCGCTGTACCGGGCCAAGGGACTGGGGCGAAAGCGCTGGCACCTGTTCGACGAGTCACTGCAGCGTTTCGCGGTCGACGTGCTCGCGATCGAGGCCGAACTGCGCGTGGCGATACGGCAGGACCAGCTTGAGCCGTACCTGCAGCCGATCGTGCGACTGGACGACGGCCAGGTCGTTGGCCATGAAGCGTTGCTGCGCTGGAACCATCCACAGCGTGGCGTGCTGAGTCCGGCCGACTTCCTGCAGGTGGCCGAGGACAGCGGCCTGATCGAGGCGGTCGACTGGCGCATCTTCAAGCGCAGCATGACCCACGCCGCGGCGCTGGATGACGACACTTATCTGACGATCAACGTCGCCCCGCGCCACCTGCTGCGCGAGGACTTCGCACGGCGCCTGCTCGGCCTGTTGTCGCGCACCGGGCTCGCCCCGTCACGACTGGTGATCGAGGTCACCGAAGGCTCGTTGCTGGACGATTCGGGATGCGTGCGCAATCTGCTCGAACAGCTGCAGGACGCCGGGGTCGGGGTCGCGCTGGACGACTTCGGTACCGGTTATTCGTCGCTGAGCTACCTGCACGCGTTCCCGTTGCGGATGATCAAGATCGACCGTACGTTCCTCGCCGCGCTCGGCAAGCCGGGCAATTGCGCGGCGGTGGTTTCGGCCGTGATCGCGCTCGCCCGCGCGCTCGGCATGGCGGTGGTGGCCGAAGGTATCGAGACACCCGAGCAACATCGCCTGTTGCTCGGGCTCGGCTGCGGATTCGGCCAGGGCTACCTGTTCGGCCGCCCGGCGCCGGTCGGCCGCGACGTACCGGGCAGGCCGGTCGCGGCCGAAGAACCGTAGCCGCCTACAGCGGCTCCAGTATCCCGCTCAGCCGATCCTGGGTGCCCTCGATCCGTTCCAGATGCGGATACTTCAGGCCCTCGCGATAATCCAGCGTCACTGTCTTCACCACCTCGCCGTGCTTGACCACCAGTTCGATCGGCGTGCCGTCGGCCTTGGCGGACTTGACCGCCTCGTCGAGCAATCCGGTGTCGAACGCGTAGCCGTTGACCGCCAGCAACGTGGCGCCCGGCGCGATGCCGGCGTTGAACGCGGGGCCATCCCAACGCACCGAACCGGCCTTGCCGTCCTTCTTCGACACCACCATGCCCAGCGAGGCGGTGTAGTCGGCGGCCTTGCGCGAGGACAGCACGCCCTTGTGGTAATCGCTCGGCGTGTCGGTGTAGACCAGTTTCCAGCCGCTCGCGGCCAGGCCGTCCAGCGGCGGCGCGTTGGCATCCAACCGGCTGCGCAGGAACGTCGCCCAGTCGTGCTGCTCGACGCCATTCAGCGCGGCGACCACGTCCTCGAACACATAGGGCTTGACCTCCCAGCTGCCGTCGTCGACGCCGAAGAACGTGCTGGCGAAATCGTCCAGCGAGTGCCGGCCGTTCGACAGCTCGCGCAGCTTGGCGTCGACCGCCAGCCAGACCAGCGCACCGGCGTTGTAGTAGTCCTCGCTCATCTGGTAACTGCGGTACGGCATCGGCCGGCGCGCGGAGATCACCGGGTCGTAGGTGGTGTCCTGCACGTTGCGCCAGTCCAGGCCGGGGCGGTCGGTGGCATAGGTCGAGGCGACCAGCGCCAGTGCGCCGAGCGCATCCTCCTTGTCCCACAGCCCCGAACGCGCGGCCAGCACCATGCCCCAGTACTGGGTCTGGCCCTCGTAGACCCACAGCAGGCTGCCGTCCATCGGCACATGGAAGTCCGGTGTCGCCAGCCCGGCCGGGCGGCGGAACTTGCCGTTCCAGGAGTGCACGTATTCGTGCGGCAGCAGGTCGCGCGCGGCGACCGAGTTGTCCCAGTCGCTGAAGTAGCCCGGCTTGACCCCGTTCTCGCTGGAGCGATGGTGTTCCAGGCCCTGCCCGCCCATGCGGTCCGACAGCGACAGCAGGAAGTCGTAGTGGTCGTAGTGCTTGGAGTCGAACAGCTTGTAGGCCTGCTCGACCAGCGCGCGGTGCTTGGCGATCTGCTCCTCGTCGTACTCCAGGTACTTCGGCGCGTCGGCGACAAGGTCAAGCATCACCGGCACGTCGGCACCCGGGTCGAGGTCGACCCGCTTGAAGTGGCGACCGGCATACACCGGCGAGTCCTGCAGCACCTCGAAGCTGACGGTGCCGTAGCGCAGCGTGTCGCCCTGGCGCTGCTGCAGTTCCAGCGCGGTGCCGGCTTGCCAGCCCGCCGGCAGCACCAGGCTCGGTGTGACCGTGATGTTGGCGGCGTGGTAACCCGACGGGTACAGCGCGACCGTGCCCCACTGCACGTTGAGCATGTCATGGGTCATTACCACCCGGCCCTCGTTGCCACCAGTCGGGGTGAGCATGTCGAACTGCATGTCGAGCGAGCTCACGCCGGCCGGTACTTCGATCTTGAAGGCATAGACGTCGAGCGGGTCGCGCTTCCACACCAGCGGCTGGCCGTTGGCGCTGATCTTCAGGCCCGCCAGTTTGTTGATCGGCCCATCGGGACGGTGCTTGCCGGGGATCCACTTCGGGAACAGCAGCGTGAGCGGACCCGCGGCGACCGGGATCTGCTGACTGACGTGCAGCACCCGCCGCGCGAGGTCGGTTGCATCGACGGTCAGCACCATCGTGCCGGGATAGACCGTATCGACCAGCGCGCCCTGCGGCGAGACCGCGGCCGTCAGGATCGGCGGGGTGGCGGGCGACTGCGCAAGCGCGATCGACAACGGAAGCAGTGCCAGCAACGGCAACGCGACGGAGGTGCGGAACTTCGACATCGACAAACCCCGGTGGACGGTGATCCCCCATCCTACGGACCCGTGCCGCTGTGGCCCCTGCCAAACGGCACGGGCGGGAGCGACCTGGATCCATCTCCGACCCGGCTTACTTCGAATGTCCGACTGGATTTCCCCGGTCGCAGCAACGACCCATCAATCGCCAGTCATGCTCAGCGCGACCGCCTCGGCGGCCTTGATGCCGTCGACACCGGCCGACAGGATGCCGCCGGCGTAGCCCGCGCCTTCGCCGGCCGGAAATAGGCCGCGGGTGTTGAGACTGTGGCCGTCGACGCCGCGGGTGATCCGCACCGGCGAGGAGGTGCGGGTCTCGACCCCGGTCAGCAGCGCGTCGTCCATGCCGAAGCCGCGCAACTTGCGGTCGAATGCCGGCAGCGCCTCGCGGATCGCGTCGATCGCGTAATCCGGCAGCGACTGGCCGACATCACCGAGCCGCACCCCCGGGGTGTACGACGGCAGCACCGTGCCGAACCCGGTCGACGGCGTGCCCCGGAGGAAGTCGCCGACCAGTTGCGCCGGCGCCTCGTACTCGCCGCCGCCCAGCTCGAACGCACGCGTCTCCCAGTGCCGCTGCAACGCGATGCCGGCGAGCGGGCCCTCTCCATACGCCGCGTAATCCTCCGGCGTGATCGCGCAGACGATCGCGGCGTTGGCGTTGCGCTCGTTGCGCGAGTACTGGCTCATGCCGTTGGTGACCACCCGGCCCGGCTCGCTCGCGGCGGCGACCACGGTGCCGCCCGGGCACATGCAGAAGCTGTAGACCGAACGCCCGTTGCGACAGTGGTGGACGAGCTTGTAGTCGGCCGCACCCAGCAGCGGATGCCCGGCCTGCGGGCCGAACCGGGCGTTGTCGATCAAGGTCTGCGGGTGCTCGATGCGGAAGCCGATGGAGAATGGCTTGGCTTCGACGAACACCCCGCGCGAGTGCAGCATCGCGAAGCTGTCGCGGGCGCTGTGGCCGAGCGCCATCACCACGTGGTCGGCGCGCAGCTCACTGCCGTCGGCCAGCACTACACCTCGCACCTGGCGGTTGCCGGCGGCGTCGGTTTCCACCAGCAGGTCGTCGACCCTCTGGCTGAAACGGATCTCGCCGCAGAGCGACTCGATCGTCGCGCGCATCTGCTCGATCATCGACACCAGCCGGAACGTGCCGATGTGCGGCTTGCTGACGTAGGCGATCTCCGCCGGCGCGCCGGCCTTGACGAACTCGTCCAGCACCTTGCGGCCGTGGTGGTGCGGATCGCGGATCTGGCTGTACAGCTTGCCGTCGGAGAACGTGCCGGCGCCGCCCTCGCCGAACTGCACGTTCGACTCCGGGTTGAGGATCTTGTTGCGCCACAGCCCCCAGGTGTCCTTGGTGCGCTCGCGCACCGCCTTGCCGCGCTCGAGGATGATCGGTCGGAAGCCCATCTGCGCGAGCACCAGCCCGGCGAACAGCCCGCACGGTCCGAAGCCGACCACGATCGGCCGCAGCGGCAATCGGGCCGGCGCGCGGGCGACGAACTTGTAGGCGGTGTCCGGTGTCGGTGTGACCCTCGCCGGCCCGGCACTGGCGTCCGCGGGCGGCAGCCGCTGCAGGATCTCGGCCTCGCGCGGGGTCTCGACGTCGACCGAATAGATTAGCACGATCCCTCCGCGCCGGCGTGCGTCGTAGCCGCGTCTGGCGACGGTGTAGGCGGTGAGATCGTCGGCACCGATGCCGAGCCGCGCGAGGATCGCCTCGGCCAGCGCCGGTTCGGGGTGGTCGAGCGGCAGCTGGATATCGGTCAGTCGAAGCATGGGAAATTATTACGCAATTCGCGCCCCGTGCACCGCGCTCCGCTAGGCTGGCCGCCTGCCCGGAGCCGCCATGACCCAGCAACGCACCCTCACCGAAGGCCCGATCGGCCGCACCCTGTTCGTGTTCGCGCTACCGATCCTCGGCGGCAACGTGCTGCAGTCGCTCAACGGCTCGGTCAATGCGGTCTGGGTCGGTCGTTTCCTCGGCGAGGAAGCACTGACGGCGATCGCCAACGCCAACAACATCATGTTCTTGCTGTTGGGCGGAGTGTTCGGCTTCGGCATGGCCTCGACGATTCTGGTCGGGCAGGCGATGGGCCGGAAGGACCTGCCGGGCGCGCGCAAGGTGATCGGCAGCGCGGCGACGTTCTTCCTCGGTATCTCGATTGCGTTGGCGGCGATCGGCCTGCCGTTGTCGCGCCACGTGCTGGTCTGGATGTCGACGCCCGAGGCAGCGCTGCCACTGGCCGACGCGTACCTCAAGGTGATCTTCCTGGCGCTGCCCTTCCTGTATGCGTTCGCGTTCCTGTCGGCGATCCTGCGTGGCGCCGGCGACACCCGCACGCCGTTTCTGTTCCTGCTGCTGGCGGTGGTGTTCGACATCGTGCTGGTGCCGCTGCTGATGTTCGGGGTCGGGCCGCTGCCCGAGATGGGCATGGCCGGCAGCGCGATGGCCACGCTGGTCGCCAACGTGATCGCCTTGGCGGCGATGCTGGCGTGGCTGCGGCACAAGCGGCATCCGCTGTGGATCAGCCGCGGCGAGCGCCACCTGTTCGTGCCGGACTGGACCATCGTCCGCACGCTGGTCACCAAGGGCGTGCCGATGGGCCTGCAGATGGTGATGATCTCGATGGCGATGATCGCGATGATCACCATGGTCAACCAGTACGGCACCCACACCACCGCGGCCTACGGCGCCGCGCTCCAACTGTGGACGTACGTGCAGATGCCGGCGATGGCGATCGGCGCGGCGTGCTCGTCGATGGCGGCGCAGAACGTCGGCGCCGGAAAATGGGACCGGGTCGAGTCGACCACGCGCGCCGGCGTCGGCTTCAACTTCCTGCTGACCGGCGCGCTGATCGTGCCGCTGATCCTGCTCGACCGCTTCACCCTGTCGATGTTCATGCCGGCCGGCAGCGAAGCGCTGGAGATCGCGCGCCACCTCAACCACATCGCGGTGTGGTCGTTCCTGTTCTTCGGCGTGACCTTCGTGATCGCCGGCGTGGTGCGCTCGACCGGCGCGGTGGTGCCGCCACTGATCATCCTCGGGCTGGCGCTGTGGGGCGTGCGGGTGCCGTTCGCCAACTGGCTGCAGCCGAAGATGGGCGTGGATGCGATCTGGTGGAGCTTCCCGGTCAGCGCGTTCGTGTCGATGGCGCTGTCGCTGGCCTATTACAAATGGGGCCGCTGGCGCGAGGCGCGGATGTTGCCGGTCGATCCCGATGCGATCGCGGTGCCGTCGGAGGTGCCCGCACAGGTGCCGTCGCCGGTGGCGGATGCGGGTGCGCGCTGCGAGGACGACGGGGTTGCCGAGGTGGCGCTGCCGCAGTGATGCCGTCGCGTGTTGGCAGCTAGCGGGTGTCGCCCCACCCTGGAGCCGGCGTCACTTGTCCGCACTGCCGCGCTGGTCAGGTTCCGCCTCCAGCCTTTTCGCAGCGGCGAGCATTCCGTTGCGGACGGCCTCGTACACCGCTTGCGGGAACCGCTCGGGCAGCGCCTCGCCGACTTGATCGAGTACCCGCGGGGTATCCGCCACCACGGCAGCAATCAGTTCACCGGGTGCGGTTTCAAGACCAAGCCGGGTCGCCATTGAAGTCCAGTGCCAGCGGTGGATCTCATGCACTTTGTAGTGGCGGTTGCGTCCAGTGACGGCCATTGCCAGCCTCGCGTCACGCGGCTCCAACTTGCCCGCCCCGCGTCCCTGGATGGGATAGGTCGAGAGAATGTCGTACAGCGGTGTCAACCGGTAGGCACCGCCGGACAGCAGCGTCAGGCTGAAGTTCTTTGCATGCCCGTCGGTTGCCGCCATCAGCCAGAACAGCAGCTGTGCGCGGAAGAACGTGATCCGGTCGCCCACGGAATCGTTCGAACCACGCAGCAGATCCATGATGCCGCGGATGCCGGGGCCGCCATCGGACTCGTACTTCAACGACGGCGGGAGGCCGAGGGCCTGGCACATGTCTTCCTGCGGGATGCGCGTCCACCACGTGCGATCGCTTGAGAGCCGGCGGTCGAAGCGCTCGACCACCAGCGCCTTCTGGTCTTCGAAACGACCGATCTCCACGTTGGCCACCGGTAGCCCATAGGCGCGCGCCAGTTCCATGCAGAGCCATTCCAGTTCGACCGAAGACGACAAGTCCGCACGCATGTTTCCCACCATGCCCAGCGGTAGCTTGAAGATGTGGGTGCTCGGGGTGGCGCCGTGCGGGACGCACCAGCGATCGTCGTGGCGCAGGAGCGCGGTCTTTTCCTGGGCGCCCGCGATCGAGAGTCGGAACGCATCCTCGTCACCTGGCGTCAGCAAGCGGTCGACCGTGGTGTTGCGCAGCACTCTCGCCACGCCGGCGTCGTCCAGTGGCTCGGCATCGATCCTGCGGGGATCACCCGGTTCCTCTCCGTCCGGAACCAGTTGCAGGGCGCCCACGCAATCGCGTCCGACCGCCGCCAGCAAATCGAATGCGCTGGCGCTGCGCGCCCGATAGCGGTCGCGGATGCGTTGCAGGATGCGTTCGTTGTCCGGGATCAGGTTTTCGAAGTACGCCGCCACCGCGGGCACGCGCAAGGTGACATCCCGCGCCGTCTGCCGTGGGTAGGGAAGCGACAGCGAAAGCGGCCGGCCTTCGGGGGATTCAATCCACTCGCGTCGATAGACCAACCGGTCGACGCCGCTCCGCCGTGTCCAGTGACCCACCGGCACGCCATTCATCCACAGGTCGAGTGTCGACACTGTCACCACTCCGGTGTTGGCGCGTGGAGATCGGTGCCCGTTCGCTGTTGCAACACCAGTTCAAGGCCGAGGATGAGGCACAGCCGGTGGATGCGATCGAAGGCGGCACGACCGGCGTTGTTCTCGAGCTTGGACATCGCCTGCACGCTGACGCCCATCCGCTTGGCGACATCGGCTTGGGTATAGCCCTGCTGCAGCCGGGCGGTACGCAACAATCCGCCGAGCTGGTCGGGAATGCGGATGGGTGTAGCCATGATTCAACCTACAAGTTGATAAATTAAATATCAACCTATCAGTTGATTAGTTGAATATCAACCCACAGGTTGATTGCTCCGCCTGAGCCCGCTACGCCGCATCCAGCGCGCCTGCCCGCCGCTCGTCTCGACGCGCCCATGCATAGACCAGCAGGCCGCCCACCGCCGTCGCGGCGCCGACGTAACCGGTCGATGTCCAGCCGAAGCCGGCACTGATCGCCAGCCCACCGAGCCACGGCCCGAGCGCGTTGGCGGCGTTGAACGCAGCGTGGTTGGAGGCGGCGGCGAGGGTCTGCGCTTCGCCGGCGACGTCCATCAGCCGGGTCTGCAGCACCGGCGCCAGTGCGCCCATGGTGCCCACCGCGACCACTGCGGGCAGCATCGTCCACAGCGAGCCGGCGGCAATCGGATAAATCAGCAACACCAGCGCCGACCACGCCAGGATCACCGCGGCGGCGCGGAAGTGCATCCGGTCGACCAGCCAGCCGCCGGCGAGGTTGCCGATGATCGAGCCGACGCCGAACACGCCCATCGCGATCGGGATCCAGCCGTCGGACGTGCCGGTGACTTCGGTCAGCGTCGGCGCGAGGTAGCTGAAGGCGCAGAACATGCCGGCGAATCCAATCGCACCGATCAGCAACGTCAACCAGACCTGCGAGGTGTTGAACGCGCGCATCTCGCGCAGCGGCGTCTGTCGCGGCTCGGACGGGTCATGGGTCAGCCAGCGCGCGACCAGCACCACCGTCAGCACCGCCACCGCCGTCACCAGCGCGAACGTGTAGCGCCAGCTCAACTCCTGTCCCAGCCAGGTGGCCAGCGGATTGCCGACCAGGATCGCGATCGACAGGCCCAGCATCACCCGGCTGATCGCCGCGCCGCGCTGGCCGGGGCCGCTGATGGAGGCGGCGACCAGCATCGCCACGCCGAAGTAGGCGCCGTGCGGCAGGCCGGCGATGAAGCGGACCGCCAGCATCGCGTGGTAGTTGGGCGCGAACGCGGTCGCCAGGTTGGCCAGCGCGTAGAAACCCATCAACGCGAGCAGCAACGAGCGCCGCGGCATCCGCGCGCCAAGGATCGCCAGCAGTGGCGCGCCGACCACCACCCCGAGCGCATAGGCGCTGATCAGGTGGCCGACCTGCGGCTCGGTGATGCCGAAGCCTTCGACCAGGCTGGGCATCAGCCCCATCATCGCGAACTCGCTGGTGCCGATCGCGAACCCGCCCGTCGCCAGCGCGAACAGGATCAGCGCGTAGTTGCGATGGTTGCGCTGGTGGGCCGTCATGGTGGGATCGTCCGACAAGCCGGAGTCCTTGCGGGAAAAACAAGCCGCCTATTGTGCGCCGCAACAGGCGAGCTTGCGGTAACGGTGGTGAAACAGCGCGTTGCGGACTTTGCGTAGCGGTCAAACCGTTCCGAATACCGACACGCCGCTTCGACTCAACCGCCCGTGCCGGCGTGCCGCCACACCAGGCAACGGTTGTTGGCCGGCATCGCGATGTCGTCCTGCAACACCAGTCCCGCCCCGCGCGCGAGTGCATCGACCGCCTCGAAGTCGCGGATCGCCGAGGCCGGATCACGCCCGCGCAGCCAACCATCGAACTCGCGGTTGCTGTCGCTGCTGTAATCACCGGAGTAATTGAACGGCCCGTACACCACCAGTGTGCCGCCACCGGCAAGCACCGCTCCGACCCCCGCGAAGAATGCCTGCACCTGCGGCCAGCCCATGATGTGCAGGGTGTTGGCGCTGAACACCGCATCGAACGGCTCCGGTTCGGCGACGGCGCCCGGCGCCCATTCCCCGACGTCCAGTTCCACCGGCTCTGGCGTGTTCGGCAACCCGGCCTCGTCGAGCCATGCCCGGATACCCGGCAGGTACTCCGCGCGGTCGCTGCACTGCCACGTCAGCCACCGCATCGCAGCGGCGAAATGCACCGCGTGTTGCCCGGTGCCGCTGCCGATTTCGAGCACATGGCGCGCATCGGCGAAGTGCTCGCGCAGCACCGCGAGGATCGGTTTGCGGTTGCGTTCGCAGGCGGGGGAGAAGGACTTGTTGTCGGCGGTCATGGCGCAGGGTCCGGTAGTGGTCCGACAGTGTCGCGCAGGCGTCCGTTCGCAACGACACCACGCGACAACCGCGCACACTCCCACGCATGCGCCCTGTCTTCGACAGCACCCTGATCCTCCCGATTCCGCCCGGTCAATGGTCGCCGCCCATCACGTCGGTCACCGTCGACGGCATCGCCCTGGACCCCAAGCCGGAACTGCACATCACCCTGATCGGCAGCGCGCTCGTGCGGGAGCTGCGCGCGGCGTTCGGCGATTCGCGGGCTCGCACGGTGGTTGCAGCCGGGTATGGCGAGCAGGACTGGCACTTCGATCGCACCGGCGATTACCTGCTGCTTCGCAGGCCGATCGCCGGCCGGCGTTTCGCCCACTCGATCATCGAGCGCGTTGAGCTGCCGGCGATGGCGCCATTCCACCGGGGCCTCGGCCGCGTGCTCGGCCGTGAGTTGCCGCTGCCGCCGCCGCACGTGACGCTGTACGTGGCGGGCCGCAGCCGCGGTATCGGGGTGGCAAGCGAGGCCGCGTTGCGGACACTACGATTACGGCCGGTTGCGCCGGCGGAACTCAGCCGCGACGGGCCGCACCATACGGATGCGTAGCGCAAAGTATCGATGCGCTGCGCCATCACTCGGAACCGACCACTCGCAATCCGCGGATGAACGACAGCAAAACGACGCCGGTTCACAACTGCTGTCACAGCTTGGTTCCCCCGGCCCACTTTGCCGCATCCAGGCCACGCCCGCCGTGTAGAAACGGCTGCGCAGGGGGTTAGCGAACCAGAGGGGTTCACGGAATGAATCGAAAGACTGTTGTCCTGATGTCCGCCGTAGCCGCCGCGTTGTTCATCTCACCGATGGCCTTCGCCCAGTCGCCACTGTCGAACGAAGCCGCGCTGCAGACGCGACTGGATGCCGAAGAGGTCCGGCTGCAACCCCAGAGGCAGGCCTTGCAGGGATATTTCCGGCAGGCCTACGCACGCTACCCGGCGATTCCGGCCGGCACCCTGGAGGCCATTGCGTACGTCCAGAGCCGCTGGATGGACCTGCAGCCGGACCCGAAACAGATGCAGGCGGAACGCCACCTGCACATGCCGGCCGCACACGGGCCGATGGGTCTGTATGCGGGCGAAGGCTTCGCGGACCAGATCGCCGAAGGCGCCCGCCTGATCGGGACGACGCCCGCGCGCGTCAGCCACGATGCCCGCCTCAACGTGCTGGCCGCGGCGGCGTTGCTGGATCGCGAGATCCGCGCCGACAGCGGCACCGCCAACCAGCGCGTCCGGCTCGATCGGCAAGGCCGCACGCCCGAGTCGATACGGCCGGCGCTGATGCGTTACGCCGGCTTCGCACCCTCGCAGGCCGCCGCCGACAGCGAGATCGCCGAGTACGCCCGCACCTCCTTCGCCTACGACGTGTTGCTGGCCCAGGACCGTGGCGTCGACGACCGCGGCATCAAGGTGCCGGAGCGGCCGATCGAGTGGGAGCGGGCGTTCGACATGGAGCAGCTGGTCAAGCTGCGCGCGCCGTTCGTACGCCTCGACGTCGCCAACGACCTCATCGAGACTGCCGATTACGAGCTTGACCCGGCCACCGAGACGCTGAAAGCCAAAGCACCGCTCAAGGCGGCCGCACGCACGGAAGGCGCCGGCCCCGACATGGGCACGATGAGCACCGACTACGGCCCGGCGTTGTGGGTCGCCTCGCCGTACTACCACGCGCGCAGCTCCTACAGTTCGGTGACCATCCACACCGCGCAGGGCAGTTACGGCGGCACCATCTCGTGGTTCCAGAACAACCCGTACAGCGTCAGCGCGCACTACGTGATCCGCAGCTCCGACGGCCAGGTCACCCAGATGGTGCGCAACTCGCAAGCCGCCCACCACGTCGGGGTGCATAACAACACCACGCTGGGCATCGAGCACGAGGGCTACGTCAGCAACAGCTCCTGGTACACCACCGCGATGTACAACAGCTCCGCCGCGCTGGTGCGCAACTTCTGCGGCAAGTACTCGGCCATCACCTGCGCCAATGCCTACGACGGTCCGGCCCACAGCGGCGTGGTCGTGCTGTCGACCGCGATCGACATCAAGGGCCACCAGCACTACAGCAGCCAGACCCACACCGACCCGGGCATCAACTGGAACTGGGGCCGCTATTACGACCTGCTCAATCCCGGTGGCGGCGGAGGCGGCACCACCATCCTCGACAGCTTCGAGGGCAGCGTCGGCCACTTCAATACCAGCCCGACCTATTCCGGCAGCACCGCCGGCATCTCCACCGCGTCCAGCGCGACCCGCACCTGTGCCACCCGCCGCAATGGCAACTGCTCGCTGCGGGTGCTGCTGAAGGACAACAGCGCGTCGTCGGCGAGCTGGGCGGTACGGCTGCTGTCGGGTACCGGCAGCCCGGGCGCCAATACACCGCTGACCCGGTCCGGCGGCAGCGTCGGGTTCTGGGTGTACGCCGGAGGCAGCGGCATGCGCGTGGGTGTCGGCATCGACGACAGCGATGGCACCGAACGCTCGGTCACGCGGTCATTGGCCGCCAACAGCTGGACCTACGTGTCGTGGTCGCTCACCGATGCCGGGCAATGGAACGCCTGGGCCGGTGGCAATGGCGCGATCACCGCCGGAACGGTGAAGCTCGACGCAGTGTGGCTGTACCGCGCGCAGACTGCTTACGACGTCAACGTCTACATCGACGACGTGCAGATCAACCACTGAGGAAGCCGGGCCCCCGCCGCAACGTGGCGGGGGCTCACTGATCCGGCCTGTGGGAACGTGCGGCGTGGACTGAAGCATTCATGTCCCGTCTCACCGTGTGCGACGGCGTGCTGCCCTACTGCGCCCCTTTGCGGGAGCGGGACATGGCGCAGGCGCTGGTGCAGCAGGGTGCGGAACCGAACGGAACGACGGACCCGCTCGACCCCGATGCCACCCTGCCGGTGCGCAGCCACCGCCACCGCCGCCGCGGCGACGGCGCCGCACTGACCGCGGCGCTGTCGAAACGCTACGCCGACCGCATCACCGGCAGCTTCACCATTTCCGGGCGCGAGGGCGACTACGCACCGATTCCGGACGGCGTGCCGGCCGCACTGGCGTCTGCATTGCGCGCACGCGGCGTCGACCGGCTCTACCGCCACCAGGCCGACGCCTGGCACGCGGCGCAGCGTGGCGAGAACGTCGCCATCGTCACCCCGACCGCGTCGGGCAAGTCGCTGTGCTACACCCTGCCGGTGGTGAGCGCGGCGATGACGTCGGGTGCGAAGGCCCTGTACCTGTTCCCGACCAAGGCGCTGGCGCAGGACCAGGTCGCCGAACTACTGGAGCTCAACCGCGCCGGCGACCTCGGGGTCAAGGCCTTCACCTTCGACGGCGACACCCCCGGCGACGCGCGCCAGGCGATCCGCCTGCATGGCGACATCGTCGTCTCCAATCCGGACATGCTGCATCAGGCGATCCTGCCGCATCACACCAAGTGGGCGCAGTTCTTCGAGAACCTGCGCTTTGTCGTGATCGACGAGATCCACACCTACCGCGGCGTCTTCGGCAGCCACGTCACCAACGTGCTGCGCCGGCTCAAGCGGATCTGCGCGTTCTACGGCGTGACCCCGCAGTTCATCCTGTGCTCGGCGACGATCGGCAACCCGGCCGAACACGCGCGCGCGCTGATCGAGGCCGACGTGCACGCGATTACCCAATCCGGTGCGCCGACCGGCGACAAGCACGTGTTGCTGTGGAACCCGCCGGTGATCAACCCCGACCTCGGCCTGCGCGCGTCGGCGCGGTCGCAGGCCAACCGCATCGCCCGCATCGCGATCAAGGCGGGGTTGAAGACGCTGGTGTTCGCGCAAACCCGGCTGATGGTCGAGGTGCTGACCAAGTACCTCAAGGACGTGTTCGACTCCGACCCGCGCAAACCGCCGCGCATCCGCGCCTACCGCGGCGGCTACCTGCCGACCGAGCGCCGCGCGGCCGAGCGCGACATGCGCGCGGGCAACATCGACGGGATCATCTCGACCTCGGCGCTGGAACTTGGCGTCGACATCGGTTCGCTCGACGTGGTCGTGCTCAACGGCTACCCGGGCTCGGTCGCGGCGACGTGGCAGCGATTTGGTCGCGCCGGCCGACGGCAGCAACCGTCGCTCGGCGTGCTGGTCGCCAACTCGCAGCCGCTCGACCAGTACGTCGTGCGCCATCCCGATTTCTTCGCCGACGCCTCGCCCGAGCATGCTCGCACCGCACCGGACCAGCCGCTGATCCTGTTCGACCATATTCGCTGCGCCGCATTCGAGCTGCCGTTCGTGGTCGACGAGATGTTCGGCCCGATCGAGCCGGAGGTGTACCTGGAGGCACTGGCCGAAACCGAAGTCGTGCACCGCGAAGGCGACCGCTGGGAATGGATTGCCGACAGCTACCCGGCCAACGCGGTGTCGCTGCGCTCGGTCGCCGACGGCAACTTCGTGGTGGTCGACCGCACGGGCGGCAAGCAGCAGATCATCGCCGAGGTCGACTACTCCGCTGCCGCGCTGACGCTGTACGAAGGCGCTATCCACATGGTCCAGAGCACGCCGTACCAGGTCGAGCGGCTCGACTGGGACGGCCGCAAGGCCTACGTGACGCGCACGCACGTCGACTACTACACCGACTCGATCGACTACTCGAAGCTGAAGGTGCTCGAGCGTTTCGACGGCACCGACGCCGGCCACGGCGACTGCGGCCACGGCGAGGTCCACGTGGTCCGCCGCGTCGCCGGCTACAAGAAGATCCGCTACTACACGCACGAGAACATCGGCTACGGCCCGGTCAACCTGCCCGACCAGGAACTGCACACCACCGCGGTCTGGTGGCAGCTGCCGCAGGCGACGCTGCTGGCGTGGTTCGCCTCGAGGCAGGACGCACTCGATGGCTTCCTCGGCGCCGGCTATGCGTTGCACGTGGTCGCGACCGTCGCGGTGATGGCCGACGCGCGCGACCTGCAGAAGGCCGTCGGCAACGGCGATGGCGCGTGGTTCGCGACCGCCGACTCCAAGGGGCGCGGACAGTTGCGTGGGGTCGAAGCACCGGTCGACGGATTGGCGATCGCGCCCGGCAGTGCCCGGGCGCGCCTGCCGCTGGACGACCACGACGATTTCGTGGCGATGGAGCCCGGCGCCCCGACCCGGGTCGAGACCGGCAGGGAGGGAATCGAGGTGCAACAGTTCGTGCCGACGATCTACCTGTACGACAACTTCCCCGGCGGCGTCGGCCTCAGCGAACCGCTGTGGACCCGGCAGTCGGAACTGCTGGCGCGCGCGATCGAGCTGGTCGAACG
>JBOHYC010000137.1:0-2435 GCA_050737755.1 Lysobacter sp. | reverse complement strand
GACGATGCCTGCGCGCGGATCGAGGCCGGCAGCTCCAGCGACTGGCGCGTACGCCTGCTGCAGGAACTCGCGTTCGACTGGGACATCGACGACCTGCGCATCGCGCAGTCATGGCTGGACCACTGCGATGAACTCGGCTTCCTCGAAGATGCCGACGAAGCACTGGCCGATGCCCGGGCGTCGATGCCGGGCACGTCCCTGGCGCACATCGAGTCCATCCGCCAGCGCCTGCTGCACGGCGACTGGACCGGCGTCGCCGCATCGTCCGCCGCCGAATGCCTGCTGGCCCAGCTGGCGAAGCATCCGGCCACGGCCGAGCGTGCGCTGGCCGAGCGGATGATCAGCGAGCAGATCGATGCGCTGGCCGCCCACGACCACGCGGCGCTGGCCCGCACGCTCGGGACCGGTGCCGACGAAGTAGCCGCCGCGACCGCGCTGATCCTGTCACTGAGCCCGTCGGCGATCGAAGAGCCGGCCACCAGCGACGACGGCCACATCATCCCCGACGTCAGCGTGCGCTTCATCGGCGGCGAGTGGCGCGTCGCGCTCAACGGCCGTGCAGCGCCGCGCGTGCGCATCGCCAGCCATTGCGAACAGGCCCTCGCCCACGCGCCGGGCGACCAGGGCGTGCTGCGCGGCCTGCTGGAAGAAGCCCGCTGGCTGGTCCGCGGCATCGCCATGCGCAACGACACCCTGCTGCGCACGGTGCAGGTGCTGGTCGAACGCCAGCGCGAATTCCTGGAACGCGGCGAGGAGGCGATTGCCCCGCTGACCCTGCGCGAGGTCGCCGACGCGATCGGCATGCATGAATCCACCGTCTCGCGCATCACCAGTGGCAAGTACATCCAGACCCCGCGCGGCACGTTCGAACTCAAGCGGCTGTTTGCCGTCCGGCTCGAAGGCGCATCGATTTCCGGCGCGGCGGTCAAGGCGGTGGTCAAGCGCCTGATCGACGCCGAACCTGCACATGCTCCGCTCGCCGACGACGTGATCGCCGGCCTGCTCGCCCGCCGCGGCATCCGCATCGCGCGCCGCACGGTGGCAAAGTACCGGGACCAGTTGTCGATACCGTCCGCGCGACAGCGCTGCAAGCCGGCCCTCGCGGCCTGACCCGGAGAACCGCATGAATACCGTGAGACTGCTGCTGGTCGACGACCACGAAGGCTTCATCAGCGCGGCGATGCGCCACCTGCGCCGGATCGACTGGCTCGACATCGTCGGCTCCGCCGCCAACGGCATCGAGGCCATCGCCCAGTGCGAGGCGCTGCGCCCCGACGCGGTGCTGATGGACCTGGCCATGCCGGAGATGGGCGGGCTGCAGGCCACGCGCCTGATCAAGGCGCAGGACAACCCGCCCTATATCATCATCGCCAGCCACTTCGACGACGCCGAGCACCGCGAGCACGCGTTGCGCGCCGGCGCCGACGCCTTCGTCAGCAAGCTGTCCTACATCCACGACGTGGTTCCGCTGCTGGAGGCCCTGTCCGCCCGAGCCACCGTCGCCGGACAGGAGTGACCGGCGATGAGTGAATCACGCATCCTCGTGGTCGAGCAGGACATGGACCGCGCCGAGCACATGGCGACGCTGCTGGAGTTCATGGACTTCACCCCGCGCATCGTCACCGAGCTGTCCGACATCGACCTGGGCAAGGCACGCGCCAGTGACTGGGTCGCAGTGGTCGTGGGCAACGCCGGCGGCGCCGACTGGGACGGGTTTGTCGAGTGGCTCGGCGCGCAGCCACTGCACCCGCCGCTGCTGGTGCTGCCCGTGCATCCACACGACGCGCAATGGCGCGCGCGCCTGCACCCGGAAACCCTGTGGCCGCTGGACTACCCGCTGCGCCGCGTGCAACTGCAGGAAGCACTTCGCCGCGCCAGCCTGAAGCGGATCGACGAGGACGAGCGTCGCGAGCAGAACGCCGGTGGTGGCCCGACCGGTCGCAGCCCGGCGGTGCTGGAACTGTCACGGATGATCGACCAGGTTGCGCCGTTCGACACCACCGTGCTGATCCTCGGCGAGTCCGGCACCGGCAAGGAAGTCGCCGCGCGTGCCGTGCACCAGCGCTCAAAGCGTGGCAACAAGCCGTTCGTCGCGATCAACTGTGGCGCGATCCCGCCTGACCTGCTGGAAAGCGAACTGTTCGGCCACGAAAAGGGCGCCTTCACCGGCGCACTGACCCAGCGAAAGGGCCGCTTCGAGATGGCCGAGGGCGGCACCCTGCTGCTCGACGAGATCGGCGACATGCCGTTGGCGATGCAGGTCAAGCTGCTGCGAGTGCTGCAGGAGCGCACCTTCGAGCGCGTCGGCGGCACCACGCTGATCCACTGCGACGTGCGCGTGGTCGCCGCCACCCACCGCAACCTGGAAACCCATATCCACGAGGGCAAGTTCCGCGAGGACCTGTTCTACCGGCTCAACGTGTTCCCGATCGAGA
>JBOHYC010000136.1:0-4433 GCA_050737755.1 Lysobacter sp. | reverse complement strand
CGGCAACCCCGGACATCAGTGAAATCGCGACTCACGTCGCTCCTACATTTCGCACGTTTTGGCTTGGAACAGGTGGATTGTTTTCGCGCCCCGTGCATGGGAGCGGCGCTAGGCTTTGCCCGGTCCGTGACAGGTAAGGAGTGGACCTTGGCCATTCAACGCGAATACACCGCCGATGCGCCCACAAGGGAAGACGTCGACGCTTTGCCGGGCGCCACGGTCATCGAGTTCGGGACCAACTGGTGCGGCCATTGCACCGCCGCCCAATCGCTGATTGCCGGCGCTTTTTCCAGCCACGCCAACGTGCGCCATCTCAAGATCGAGGACGGCCCCGGCAGGCGTCTCGGGCGTTCCTACCGCGTCAAGCTGTGGCCGACGCTGGTGTTCCTGCGCGATGGCGAGGAGGTGGCCCGGTTGGTGCGCCCGACCGAACAGCAACCTGTCGACGAAGCCCTTGCCATGATCGACCCGGAGGAAAGCCCATGAAGCCGTTGCGACGAACTAATCGATCCGCCCTTCCGACTCTCGCCGCCTGCCTGCTGGCGGTTCTGCTGATGCAGGCTTGCGGCGGCGATGTCGACCGGCCCCCGATGCTCGTCGAAGGCGCCGAAACGCCGTCCACCGCGTCCGACAGCGGTGCGCTGGTGACCCAGCGGACGATGACCGCCGACAGCCTGCAGGTCATGTCGGTGGGCGGGCCGGAGCCGTTCGTGGCCGACAGCGACCGCCGCGCGGTGTACATGCTGGACGGCGACACCGACGGCAGTGCTTGCACGGACGATTGCCTCAAGCGGTGGGCGCCGGTCTACGCGCCGACCACCGAACCGGACCTCGGCGCGGGGCTGGCGCCGGTCCTCGCAGGTGTGGTCACCCGGGACGACGGCACCGCGCAGATGAGCTACAACGGCCACCCGCTGTATCACTACGTCGGCGACGCGGCGCGCGGCGACACCACCGGTCACGACCTCCGCGATGACTGGGGGCATTGGAGTCTGCTGACACCGCAGGGCCAGCCCATCGGGGAACCGGTCGGCGCGCTCCCGCCAGCGTCGTGATGAGCTGGCGGTCGCAACCGGCTCAGGTCCCGGTGACGGCGGCCTGCTGCGTCAACGCGCGCGCCGCAACTGCACCCTTGCGCTCGCTGTAGCGATCGACCAGATAGTCGCTGCGTCCACGCACCAGCAGGGTGAACTTCACCAGCTCCTCCATCACGTCGACCACGCGGTCGTAGTACGGCGAGGGCTTCATCCGGCCATCGTCGTCGAACTCCTGCCAGGCCTTGGCCACCGACGACTGGTTGGGGATCGTCACCATCCGCATCCACCTCCCGAGCAGGCGCAGGCTGTTGACCACGTTGAACGACTGCGAACCACCACAGACCTGCATCACCGCGAGAGTGCGGCCCTGGGTCGGGCGCACGCTGCCGTCTTCCAGCGGCAGCCAGTCGATCTGGTTCTTGAACACACCGGTGACCGCGCCATGGCGCTCGGGGCTGACCCAGACCTGTCCCTCGGACCACTGCGACAGTTCGCGCAGCTCGCGGACCTTTGGATGCTGCTTGTCGACGCTGTCGAGCAGCGGCAGATCATTCGGATCGAACACCCGGGTTTCGGCGCCGAAGCGTTGCAGGATGCGCTCGGCCTCCAGCGCCAGCTTGCGGCTGTAGGACTGCGGCCGTAGCGAGCCGTACAGGATCAGGATGCGCGGGGCATGGCCGGCCTCGGTTGGCAGGCCGAGCTTGTCGAGGCCGGGGAAATCGATGGCGTCGGGGCTGACGTTGGGGAGGTCGTCGAAAGTCATGGGCGAGACTTGCCTGCTGTCATTTGATTTTATTATTCTACAAAAATGGAAATGAACGATGCAATCCGCGCACTGACCGCGTTGGGCCACAACACCCGGCTGTCGGTATTCCGCCTGCTGGTGGAGGCCGGACCGGCGGGGCGCATGGCCGGCGACATCGCCGAGGCGCTGGCAGTGCCGGCGGCGACGCTGTCGTTCCACCTCAAGGAGCTGTCGGCCGCGGGGCTGGTCCACGGCGAGCCACAGGGCCGTTATGTCTGCTACCGCGCCGACTTCGGGGCGATGAACGCACTGATCGGTTTCCTGACCCACAACTGCTGCGCCGGTTCGGCCTCGGCCGACTGCGTGCCATCCGCCATGCCCTCCAAGGGAAAGACCCCATGAGCCATCGAGTGCTGTTCCTGTGTACCGGCAATTCCGCCCGCAGCGTGCTGGCCGAGGCGACCCTGCGCGCCTGGGGCGGCGGCCGCTTCGAGGCCTCCAGCGCGGGCAGCCAGCCGACCGGTGCGATCAATCCGTTCGCGCTGGAGCAACTGGCGGCCGAAGGTATTTCGACGTCCGGCCTGCGCAGCAAGTCCTGGGACGAGTTCTCCGGTGACGACGCGCCGTCGATCGACGTGGTGGTGACGGTCTGCGACAGCGCTGCGGCGGAGACCTGCCCGGTGTTCTTCGGTGATTTCGTGCGCACCCATTGGGGCCTGCCGGACCCGGCCGCGGTGGAGGGCAGTGACGACGACAAACGTGCGGCGTTCGCCGAGGCGCATGCGCTGATCCGCAAGCGGCTGATGGCATTCCTGACCCTCACGCCGGACAAGTGGAGCGACCGCGAGGCGCTGAAGCAGGCGCTGGACCGGATCGGGTTCATTGAGTCGGAGGATGGCGAGCATGTCTGAGGCGGCCGCCTGCGAGGTGCCGGCGCCATCGCGCCCCGGCATCGGCTTCTTCGAGCGCTACCTGACCTTGTGGGTGGCGCTCTGCATCGTGGTCGGCACCGCGCTCGGCCACTTCCTGCCCGGCAGCTTCGCCGCGCTCGGCGCGATGGAAGTGGCCAAGGTCAACCTGCCGGTCGCGGTGCTGATCTGGCTGATGATCATCCCGATGCTGCTGAAGATCGACTTCGCCGCGATGGGGCAGGTCGGGCGGCACTGGAAGGGCATCGGCGTGACGCTCTTCATCAACTGGGCGGTCAAACCATTCTCGATGGCGCTGTTGGCGTGGTTCTTCCTGCGCCACGTGTTCGCGCCGTGGCTGCCTGCCGGGCAGGTGGACTCCTACATCGCCGGGCTGATTTTGCTGGCGGCGGCGCCGTGCACTGCGATGGTGTTCGTGTGGAGCAACCTGTGCGATGGCGAGCCGAACTTCACCCTCAGCCAGGTGGCGATCAACGACGCGATCATGGTGTTCGCGTTCGCGCCGCTGGTGGCGCTGCTGCTCGGGATATCGGCGATCACCGTGCCGTGGGACACGCTGGCGCTGTCGGTCGCGCTGTACATCGTGGTGCCGGTGGTCATCGCGGTGGTCGCGCGCAAGCTGATCGTCGCGCGCGGCGGGCCGGCGCTGCTGGAGCGCTGGCTGGCGCGGCTGGGGCCGTTGTCGCTGGGGGCGTTGCTGCTGACGCTGGTGCTGCTGTTCGGCTTCCAGGGCCGGCAGATCATCGAGCAGCCGCTGGTGATCGCGCTGCTGGCGGTGCCGATCCTGATCCAGGTCTATTTCAATTCAGGACTGGCCTACCTGCTCAACCGCCGGTTCGGCGTCGCCCATTGCGTGGCCGGGCCGTCGGCACTGATCGGCGCCAGCAACTTTTTCGAGTTGGCCGTCGCCGCGGCGGTCAGCCTGTTCGGCGTGCACTCCGGCGCGGCGCTGGCGACCGTGGTTGGAGTGTTGATCGAAGTGCCGGTGATGCTGTCGGTGGTGCGGATCGTCAACCGCAGCAAGGGGTGGTACGAAGCAGGAATGCGGACCGGCCTTCCGATGGAACGCGCCTCCGCGATCAGGAGCAAACCGTGATTCGCGATGCAACCCCGGACGACGCCGCGGCGCTCGCCGACATCTACAACCACTACGTGCGCGACACCACGATCACCTTCGAGGAGACCGCGGTGTCGGAAGCGGACATGGCTGCGCGCATCGCCGAGGTCCAGTCCGCCGGTCTGCCGTGGCTGGTGGCGGAAGACGAGGCCGGCGTCGTGCTGGGCCACGCCTACGCCAGCAAATGGAAAGGCCGCTGCGCCTATCGCTTCGCGGTGGAAACCACGGTCTACCTCGACGCGCCGGCGCATGGTCGTGGGCTGGGACGGCAGCTCTACGAGCGGCTGCTCGCGTTGCTTCGGGACGCCGGCATGCACGTGGCGATCGGTGGCATCGCCCTGCCCAACGAAGCCAGCATCGCGCTGCACGAGAAGCTCGGCTTCCGCAAGGTCGGGCAGTTCGACGAGGTCGGCTTCAAGCTCGGCCGCTGGGTCGACGTGGGCTACTGGCAGGTGATGCTCTGACGGCGATCTGTCGCTAGCCTCGGGTGCGCTCAACCTCACCAGTCACTGCGTAGTCGACTGATTTTCCTGTTCGGCGGTCCAGGTCCATTCCGTACCGTTGATGTTGCCCGCGGCTCCCACGAGCGCGTCGCCTTCCATGCG
>JBOHYC010000135.1:0-2045 GCA_050737755.1 Lysobacter sp. | reverse complement strand
CGGCGCTGAAAGGCGAGGCCGAACGCTGCCTCGGCGCAGGCATGGACGACTACCTCGCCAAGCCGGTCTCGGTGCCGGTGCTGCAGGCCTGCCTGCAACGCTGGTTGCCGCAGACGGACGATGGCGGTATCGACCCGGCGGCGATTGCGCCGGTCGGATCGCCGCCGGTGTCGCCGGGCCTGCCACAGCTCGAGCACCCGCCCGCCCTCGACGGCCATACGCTCGACGGCCTGACCGGCGGCGACCTCGACGAAGCCCGCATGCTGATGGCCGATTTCCTCGGCAGCACCACCCAGGACCTGGCCGAACTCGACCACGCCCTCGCCGCCGGCGACATCGCGGGGGTCACGCGCCAGGCACACAAGATCAAGGGTGCGGCGCGGCTGGTCGGCGCGACCGAGCTGGCCGCCGCCGCCGATGAACTCGAAGCCGGCAGCCGCGACGATCCCGCCAACCATCCTGCCGCGCTGGTCGCCGACATCCACACCGCAACCGACCGCCTGCGCCTTTACGTCGCCGAGCGCTATCGGTAGCGGCGGCGAATCCCGCGCCGGCCGCTGCTAGGATCGGAGCGATACAAAGACCCGGGGAAAACAATGCTTCGACCAGTCCACGCATGGATCGCCATCGCCGTGTTGTCCGTCGGTACCGCAAGCGCCACGCCGCAGCAGTTGCACTTGAGCGGGGCGGAGCAGGCCGCACTGGACGCCTGTTTCCAGATGGAGGACGACGAAGCCGGCCTCGCCTGCGTCGAAGAGCTCCAGTTGCCGTTGCCGCCGGAGATGGCGGAGCTCGTGGCAATGGCCCAGGACCGTGGATTGCAGGAGGCGCATGAGCGCTGGCGTGTGGGCTTCGAGGCCGCCATGGTCCAGCAGGCGCGTACCCTGGCTGCGCGCGGCGACGCTCGCAGCCTGCTGGCCGCGGCCATGATCTTTCCGATCGCCTACGACGAGACGACGGGCCAGCCGCTGCCCGCCGCCGCGGACGAATCGGTCGGCTGGTTCGAAGCGGCCCGCCACGCCCGGCCCGCCGATCCGCTCGTCGCCTGGCTGGAAGCGAGCGGTTGCCCGATCTTCGACGCCGCCCGCTGCGACTCCGACGCCGGCCTCGCGCGGCTGTTGCAAGTCGATGGTGATAACGCGACCGTCCAGTGGTTGGCGGTCAATGCCGCCCTGCAGGCCGATGACCCCGTTGCCGCGCGGACCCACCTGCGACTGGCCGCCGAGGCCACGCGATTCGAGCCCTATGGCAACCGCCTGATGGCCATGCTTCTGGAGGCCCGCAGCGCGGCACCTCTGCCACCGCTGGATGAGGACGCCGGTCGGGTGTTGGGTGCCACCATGCCGCTGGGGCGGCCGGCGACCAATGACGACGTCATCGGGATGCTGTCGATGGCGCAATGGGCGGCCTACTCGATGCCGGCGCTGTCCGCGGCGGTGCAGCTGTGTGGCGCGGGTCAGGATCAACCCGGACTCGACGCAGCGCTCCGGCAGGACTGCACCGCGTCCATGGCCAAGCTGGCGGGCAACGATTCGATGCTGATCTATCCGTCCATTGCATTGCCATTGCTGATAGAACTCGCCAGCGGTCCCGAGCGGGCGGCATGGCAGGCGCGACTGCGCGAGCACGTGTGGTTGTCTGAACAGTTCGTCGGTCTGCTGACGGGGAGCCGTCCCGGCGTGGCGGTTGTCGGCATGGAAACCCACGCACAGGCGATAGCGGACGACGGTGAGGTCAGCGCGGCTCGCCAGGTGCTGCAGCGCAACGGCATTCCGCTGCAGCCGCTCTCCGGCTGGCAGCCCGGGAATCCGGGCCAGCGAGCGTTGCTCGCGCCAGATCTGCAGCCCGCCGGTTGACCGCCCCATCACCGCGCCGCGGTGTACGCTGCGGCTTCCGCTCCATCAACAAGCCTGATCACTATCCGGACAGGGGGTGTCGATGAAGACCGTGCTGGTAGCCAGTTCCAAGGGCGGCGTGGGCAAGACCACGATCGCCACCCACCTCGCCGCGCAGGCAGCGCTCGACGGCCTGAACACCGTGCTGGT
>JBOHYC010000134.1:0-10992 GCA_050737755.1 Lysobacter sp. | reverse complement strand
ACCGGCGTCGTCTCCACCTGCATTGCCTACGTCACCTTCCTGTTCTCGGGTGTCGACGGCCTGCAGCAGCTGGCGGTGTTCACGATCACCGGCCTGGCCGTCGCCGCGTTGTCGACGCGCTTGCTGCTACCGCGATTGATCGACCCGTCGT
Organism: Lysobacter sp.; assembly: GCA_050737755.1. Taxonomy (GTDB): domain Bacteria; phylum Pseudomonadota; class Gammaproteobacteria; order Xanthomonadales; family Xanthomonadaceae; genus Novilysobacter. The sequence goes on along the minus strand of JBOHYC010000134.1, from coordinate 10,841 downwards.
CGCGCGACTTCGCCGACTCGCGCCCGCTGGCGCGCATGTGGTCGTGGACCCGGCACCTGCCGCGGCCGCGATGGTCGTTGCTGGTGTTCGCGCTGGCATCGCTGACGGCCATCGCGCTGGCGCCCGGCGCGTTCTGGCAGAACGACCTGTCGAAACTCACTCCCGTGCCGAGCGATGCGCTCGCTCGCGACGCCGACCTGCGGGCCGAACTCGGTGCTCCCGACGTGCGCTACGTGCTGACATTGCAGGGTCGCGACGACGAGGCGGTGCTGCAAGCCTCCGAACACCTGCGCCCCGCGCTCGACCAACTGGTGCGCGATGGCGCGCTGGCCGGTTACGACATGGCCGCGCGCTACCTGCCGAGTGCCGCGGTGCAGAATGCGCGACAGAGCAAGCTGCCTGATGCGCCGACGTTGCACGCCGCGCTCGAAACGGCGCTGGCCGACAGTCCGTTCCGTGCCGACGTGTTCGGCGAGTTCGTCGACGACGTGGCGAAGGCGAAGACCCTGCACCCGCTGTCGCGCGCCGACCTCGCCGGCACGCCGCTGGAAACCGGCGTCGGTGGCCTGCTGCTCGGCGGCGATGGCCACGCCACCGCGCTGGTATCGCTGACCGGGTTGGAGGACACGGCCGCGGTCGCGCGTGTGGCGCGGCTCAACGGCGCCGCGCTGCTGGACATGAAGGCGGCGTCCGAGTCGCTGGTGGTCGCCTATCGCGGCCGCGTGCTGGCCGCGCTCGCGGTCGCCGCGGTACTGCTTGCGTTGACGGTGTGGATCGCGATGCGGATATCGGTGGTCGCGCATCGCCGTGCGACGCAAGCCGACGTCAGCGCCCCGTCACCGCGCGCCGGCATTACGCGCGAAACCGCGCACCGCACCGCGCGCGTGCTGCTGCCGATGGCGCTGACCACGCTGTTGATCCTCGCGGTGCTGCGCCTGTGCGGGGTCGAACTGACCCTGTTCCACCTGGTCGCGCTGATCCTCGCCGCCGGCCTCGGCCTCGACTACGCGCTGTTCTTCGACCACGCCGGCGGCGACTACGCCGACCAGTTGCGCACCCTGCATGCGCTGATCGTGTGCAGCCTGATGACGCTGCTGGTGTTCTCCCTGCTCGCGCTGTCGTCGATCCCGGTGCTGCGCGCGATCGGCAGCACGGTGGCGCTGGGAGTGCTGGGCAACTTCGTGCTGGCACTGCTGGTATCGCGCCAGCCGGCGGCAGTTGGTCCCGATCAGAAGCTTGCGGCTGAAGCCGCTCCTACTCGGGCAGGAGGGCCTGCGGCATGATCGGGCGCGCCGACATCCTAGCCCTTGTCCCGCACCAGGGCGCGATGTGTCTGTGGGACGAAGTGGTCGACTGGGACGCGGACAGCATCCGCCTTCGCGCATACAACCATCGCGACGCTACGCATCCGCTGCGCAGCAACAACCGCCTGCGCGCGATCCACCTGTGCGAGTACGGCGCGCAGGCGATGGCGGTGCATGGCGGCTTGCGTGCGCGGGCCTCGGATGGCGCGGTGAAACCGGGCGTGCTGGTCGCGCTGCGCGACGTACAGCTGCAGGTTGCGCGGATCGACGACCTGCCGGGTGCGCTGGAATGTGAAGCGCAGATGCTGGCCGAATCGGAAGTGAGCCAGCAATACGCATTCCGCATCCATCACGCCGGTACATTGCTGGCCGAGGGCCGTGCCGCGGTGATGCTGCAGCAAGCCGATGATGTAGGAGCGACGTAAGTCGCGATTTCACTGATCCCCCTCTATTGCGCATTGTGCGCTTGGGTTGCCGGCGCGGGTTCCTGGCCTGGTGGCGAACCTCGATACACGATTCCGCCGTGCGATCGCGACTTACGTCGCTCCTACAATGGGGCCACTGAGCAAGGAGAGGCCGGATGAACGATATCCCCACAGCACGCCGTGCGCTGGTCACCGGCGGTAGCGGCGACCTCGGTGGCGCGATCTGCATGCAGTTGGCCGCCGACGGCCTGCACGTGATCGTCCACGCCAACGCCAACCTCGCACGCGCCGAAGCGGTGGTCGCCGCGATCCACCACGAGGGCGGCAGTGCCGAGGCGGTCGCATTCGACGTCGCCGACGGCGAGGCGACCCGCGCGGCGCTGGACCCCCTGCTCGCCGATGGCCCGATCCAGGTGCTGGTCAACAACGCCGGCATCCATGACGACGCGCCGATGGCAGGTATGTCGGACGCGCAGTGGAAGCGGGTGGTCGACGTGTCGCTGCACGGTTTCTTCCATGTCACCCAGCCGCTGCTGCTGCCCATGGCGCGCACGCGCTGGGGCCGGATCGTCAGCGTGTCGAGCGTGGCCGCGGTGCTGGGCAATCGCGGCCAGAGCAATTACGCGGCGGCCAAGGCCGGCCTGCACGGCGCCAGCATGTCGCTGGCGCGCGAGATGGCCAGCCGTGGGATCAGCGTCAACGTGGTTGCGCCGGGCGTCATCGAGGGACGGATGACGGGCGATGCATTCCCGCCCGAGGTGATCAAGCAGATGGTGCCGGCCGGTCGCTCGGGTCGGCCCGCGGAAGTGGCCGCGCTGGTCGCCTTCCTGTGCTCGGATGCGGCTGGTTACATCAACGGCCAGGTGATCGGAATCAACGGCGGCATGGGCTGAGGGGCGCGGGGCTGACGGCGCCGTGTGAGCGGTTCATGCTCCTGCGACAGGATTTCATCCCCCGACTGCGCCGCTGCGCGATACTCGCGGCCATCCAACCGGGCATCCGCAGGAGAACCACCATGCGAATCCAAACCGCACTCGTACTGGGCCTGGCGCTTGCCGCCGCCGGCTGCGCCAGTACTTCCAAGGTCATGATCGGCGCCGCGCGCCCGGCGATCGCGCCGGAGCAGGTGATGGTGTATTTCTCGCCACCGCCGGGACGCTACGACGAAATCGCGATGCTGGAGACCGCCAGCGGCGGCCTGACCTACGGCGAGCAGAACAAGATGGACGAAGTGATCGGCAAGTTGCGGACCGCCGCGGCCGGACTCGGCGCCAATGGCGTGCTGTTCGAGGGCTCGGCGACGGGGTATGGCGGCAGCAACGTGGGCGTGGGCATCGGTGGTGGCCGCTTCGGCGGTAGCAGCCATGTCGGCGGTGGCATCGGCGTCAGCATTACTCCGACGCCCAAACATGCGCGCGGCATCGCGATCCATGTGTACGACCCGCCGGCGCCCGGCAGCCAGCCCCGCCCACCGGTCGACTGAATTCAGCCCGCGGCTTCGGTCACGCCGTACCAGTGCGGCGGAAGCAGCGGTTCGCCGGTGTCGCTCGAAGCTGGCAGCAACGCCGAAAGGCCGTGGTCGTCCAGTGCGGGATGCATGGCCCGCGCGTTGGCGGACAGTTCCGCCGCCAGCCGCTTCATCAATGCCAGGTTGCCCTTGATCTGCGCGACGAACGCGTCGTCATCCAGCTCGGCGGTGATCGAGCGGTTGATCCTCCGGAACCAGTCGAGCTTGAACTGGTCGAGGTCGCGGCTGTCGAGCGGGCCTGCCACGTCGCTGTCGCGCTCGCCATTGCACTGGCCCCATTCACGCAGCATCGCCTGTACCGATACGTTGAGTCCGTCGGCTTGGGTAAACGCATCACGCACCCGGCCCAGCACCGGCAGATAGCCGGCCCGGCCGCTGATGTACAGCGGCGCCAGCACGCCCCAGTAGAAGGTGTAGTCCCAGATCACTTTCAGCGGCATCACCTGCGCGTCGCCGAACAGCGGGTACTGGTCCTGGTACAGGGTCAACGTGCTGCGGTAGAACGAAAAATACAGCTGCTGGTAGAGGTCGGCTCGCTGGGCGATGGGCTCGCCCGAGCGTTCGCACTCGATCAGGTCGCAGACGTAGCCGTTGCTGATCGCGATGAAGTCGCTGCCGGGTGAATAGAACGGGTCCAGGAACACCCCGGCCTCGCCGGTGATCGCCCAGCGCTGGTCCGAGAAAACCTGTTTGCAGCCATGCGAGAAATGCCGGAGGAAGCGAAAGTCCTGCACCGCGTGGCGCGGGTCATCGAGCGCGACCGCCATCCGCGGCTGGTGTTCGCGCAGCCAGTCCATCGCCTTGGCATGCGTGTTGATGGTATCCAGCGGATGCATCGCGGCGTCGCAGACGATCCCCAATGAGTGCGAGCCCGACGCTAGCGGGATCAGCCAGAACCAGTAGCCCGGCCCGCACATGTGGTTGGTCGACTGCCAGCGCAGCGGCGGGGTGCAGCGTTGCAGCCATTCGGGATCGTCCGACCAGTCCTGCGGATCGACATGGCCGTCGACCCGCCACCAGGCCGCGTTGGCGTCGTGGTCGTTGGCCTCGGCGAGGTCGAGCTTGCGCTTGAGCAGATTGGCGCGGCCGGCGGCGTCGACCAGCCAGCGCGCGGTCAGCGTTCCGGCGTTGTCGGCGTGTTCGAACCGGACCACGTGCGACGCATCGCCCTCCCCGAGTTCGAAGCCGCGCACCACGGTGGCATCGCGGAAATCGACGCCGAGTTCGCGCGCATGTTCGCCGAGGAAGTTCTCGAAACGGCCGCGGTCGAGTTGCCACGACGGCGCGGGCAACAGCTGGCTGACGCCGAGCTCGGTGCACTGGTCGACCTGCTGGCGACTCTCGCTGAAGAAGAAGCGGAAGCCGAACTTGCGGATCTGCTGCTCGTCCAGGTGCGCGCGCAGCCCAAGCACCTGCGAGAAGTAATGCGCGCCGATTTCCACCGTCGATTCGCCAACCTTGAACGCCGCCTCGCGTACCGGGTGGGCGTTGCGCTCGAGCACGGTCACGCGAAGCGACGCATCGCGCTGCTTGAGCTGGATCGCAAGGCTCAGCCCGGCGAGGCCGCCACCGAGAATGACGACATCGCAATCAGGCTGGGGTCGGTTCATGGAGTCCTTGCCGGTTGGCGGGCGGGGAGGGCGCTGAACTCGCCGCTGGGGTCGTCGACCGTCGGCGGGTTGGCGCGGATGCTGCGGTACACCGACGCGAGGTTCCCGCGGCGCAGGCATTGCATGACGATGTGGTGGGTAATCCGGCTGAAGTCGCGAAGCGGTCGGAAGTGACTGGCGCGGAACTGTTCTTCGGAGTCGTCGCACTGGTAGCGCGACTCGATCGGCACCGACACGCAACGGGTGCCGAGTTGCTGCGCGGCCGAGATCAGGATCTGCGCCTCGAACACGAAGTCCTCGCCCGGTACGTCGTCGAGCGCCGCCACCGCGGCCGGGTACAGGCGCTGGCCGCTCTGGGTGTCGGCGATCCGGTAACCGGTGCCCCAGGCAATGCCCCAGTCGCCGAATGCATTCGCCATCCGGCGGTAGCGTGGCTGCTGGGCGCGTTTGCGCAGGCGCGCGCCGATCACGATGTGGTCGGGATAACGGCTGGCGGCCTCGAGCATGCGCGGAATGTCACTGGCCAGGTGCTGGCCATCGCCGTCCATCGTCAGCACGCCCTTGAAGCCGCGCCGCAGCGCTTCGGCGAACCCGTCGCGCAGGCTGGCGCCCTTGCCGCGTCGCTGTTCATGGCGCAGCACGGTGATCGGCAGGTCGGCGATGCGTGCGGCGGAGCCGTCGTCGGAGCCATCGTCGACCACGATCACGTTGGGACATTCGACCAACGCGCCCTCGACCACGCCGCGGATGCGCAGCGCCTCGTTGAGCGCGGGGATGACCACGGCGATGTTACTCCGGTCCAGCCGCTCAGCCATGCGCATGCTCCGTGGTGACGGTTTCGATCGCGACCCGCAGCACGCGGCCCGGCCCGGCCGGCAGCAGCACCGGCGATGGAACGCGTGCATCGATCGCGGCCAGCGCGTCGAACAACGGCAGCATCGGTGCCATTGCGTTGTTGGCGCCATGCCGGAAGAGAGGTGCGCAGTCATCTGAGCTTCGATCGACCACGCCGTCGACAAGTTCGATCTGCAGCTTCGGCGCGCCGACGCGCGGCGTGCGCGACAACAGCAGCGCGCCGCCGAGCAAGCCTTCGCTGCGCGACACCGTCTCCAGTGGACCGACCGTGGTGGCGTCGTAGCCGACCAGCAACACCGCTTCGCTGCCGGTGGCCAGTTGCGTCAGTGTTTCCAGCAGGCCTTGCGCGAAGCTCGCATCGAACGCGCTGATCGCGGTCGCCGGCTGCATCGCGCCGGCGCCGATGGTCCAGTAGCCGGCAGCGGCGTTGTGCACGGAGTTGTGGAAACGGGTTGGCGAGACCGCTTCGGGCTGTGCGGCCAGCGTCGAACACATGTAGTCGGTGATCGACAGTTCGCCATGGGTCGAGGCGAATACCGATGGCAGTGTCTTCGGGTCGCGGCCGGCGGCATGGCAGGCGGCGAGCGCGACCTCAAGCGCGACCGCGACCGTGTCCGGCGCGCGACGGCGCTCGTTCGGCGGCAGCAGTTGCGGCGATGGCCGCGACGGCGCGGAGTCGGGCAACGCGCCGCCCGTCGCGAACGCACGCGCGGTATCCCACGACGGCAATCCGCGGCTCCAGAATCCGATGCCCTCGACGGTCGCGGACAGGATCACGCGTCGCGCCCGAACAATAGCGAACAGTTGTTGCCGCCAAAACCGAAAGAATTGTTCATGGCGTAACCGATATCAGCGTGTGCGTTGTCGAAACGTATGTGCCCGCCGCAGGCCGGGTCCGGCGTACTGCTGTTCAGGATGCCGGGCAGCAGACCGTGCTGCAGCGCGATCAACGCGAACACCGACTCGACGATGCCCGCCGCGCCCAGGGTGTGGCCGGTCCAGCCCTTGGTCGAGCTGGCGTGCAGCGTGTCCGGGAACAGCGCGGCGACCGCGGCGGCCTCGATGCCGTCGTTGGCCGGGGTCGCGGTGCCATGCAGGTTGAGGTAGCCGACCTGCGCCGCATCGATCCCGGCCCGCGCCAGCGCGTCGCGCATGGCGTACTGCGCGCCCAGCCCCTGTGGGTGCGGGCTCGACATGTGGTGGGCGTCGCTGGACTCGCCGTAGCCGTGCAGTTGCAGGCCGCCTTGTTCGCCAGCGTTTGCACGTTCAAGCAGCGCAAACCCGCCGGCCTCGCCGAGCGACAATCCGTCGCGACCCGCATCGAATGGCTTGCACGGTTCGCGCGATACCAGTTGCAGCGAGTTGAAGCCGTACAACACGCTGCCGCAAAGCGTGTCGACCCCGCCCACCAGCGCGGCATCGACCACGCCGGCCTCGATCAACCGCGCGGCCTGGGCGAACACCTTGGCGCTGGATGAACACGCGGTGGCCACGGTGATGCATGGTCCGCGCAATCCGGTCGCAGCCTGCACGAAGCCGCCGAGCGAATGCACGGTGTGTATGGCCGGCCGGTACATGTCGGCCGGGAACGCGCCAGTGTCATCAAGCCGCGTGTACGCCTCTTCGGTCGCACCGATCGACGAGGTCGAGGTGCCGATCACGATCGCGATGCGATCAGCGCCGTGGCGCGCGACCAGCGTGGTCAGCGCGTCGATCAGGCCGTCCTGCTGCAGCGCGAGCCAGGCCAGCCGGTTGTTGCGGCATTCCCACTCCGCGAGCGCCGCGGGTAGCGGGGCGTCCTCGACGCCGTCGACCCGGCCGATCCAGCACAGCAGCGGTTCGCCATCGGCGCCCACCGGCCCGAAATCATTGCGACGCAATCCGCCACGACGCGCAAGCAGGGCGGCATGCTGGACCTCGACGCCGCGGCCCAGTGCCGTGGTGGCGGTGAACGCACGGATCGCGACCGGCTTGATCGGCGCGATAGCGGAAGGCGGTGGCGGTTGGGACGACGGGGACGCAGCTGGCACGCAGGAATCCTGAACTGGGGAGCGGCTGGACGGTCGAAAACATGCCGCTGGCGGAAGTATGCCAGCGCCCCGCCGACGTGCACCCGCGTACACTTTTGATCCCGCTGTTGAACCTTGCCGCCGTGGACAATCCACCGACATCGCGCACCGCGCACATGCTGGACCTGGTCGGCGATCGCGACGTCTGGCATTCGGGCGTGGTCGCCGGTGCGGCCTGCGTGCTGAGCCTGGGGCTGGTCTATGTCGGGTATTTCGTCCACGTCCTGCGCATCGCCCGCAAGGCGCCGTGCGTGCCCGAGCGTGGCGAGTGCGTGCTGCTGTTCGGCAAGCACGCGCCGGCCGGCCTGATCGACCATGATTTCGAAGCCCGGCTGGACCGCGCGGTGTCGCTCTGGCGCGAGCGCCCGCCGGCCAGCATGGTCCTGCTCGGTGGCGGCGCGCCGGGCGAGGTGACCGAGGCCGAACTCGCGCAGCGCGGCCTGCTCGCCCGGGGTTTCGGCGCCGATACCCCGCTGCAACTGGAATCGCGCTCGCGCGACACCCTGCAGAACCTGCGCAACGCCCGCACGATGCTGTCGTCGGAATTGCCGGCGGGCGATGTCGTGGTGACGTTGGTGCCGGTCGCGCCCGGACAGTTGCAGGTGACTTTGCTGAGCAGCCGCTACCACCTCGCGCGCTGCGCGCTGTTCGCCCGCCAGCTCGGTTTCGATGCCGAACTGTGCGCGGCCGAACCGCGCCTGCAACTCGGCCCCCGCACCCTGCTGCGGATCGCCGGCGAGGCCGCCTATGTCTGCTGGTCCGACCTGGGCACCCGCTGGGCGCGGCTGATCGGCAACCGGCGGATGCTGTCACGGGTGACCTGACGCGCCCGCAGGTTCGTGGCAGGGTGGACGCTGGCCCGGACTTCCGGCAGGGGAGCCCGGGGCCGGGTCGCGCTAGGGTGGTCCGGTTCGCAAGTGTCCAGTCGAAGGGGAACCGCATGGGTGTTATGAACGGCAAGGTGCGCGTGATCGGCGCAGTGATGGGCGGGCTGCTGGCGACGGCGGCGTTGCCAGTCGCGGCGCAGGACGCCGGGCGGACTCTGACCGACGCGGACTACAGACGCGCCGAGCAGTTCATGGGTTACAACACCGCGCCGCTGCTGGACCACGCGGTCAACGCCGTGGTCTGGCAGGACGCGAGCCACTTCTGGTACCGCGACCACGACGCCGATGGCGACCACTTCATGCGCATGGACGTTGCCGGCGGCACCGCGACCCCGGCGTTCGACCACGACAGGCTCGCCGCCGCACTGGCCGCTGCCACCGGCAAGGACATCGACGCGGCCAAGTTGCCGGTGACCGGACTGGAGGTCGCTGCGGATGGCCGGCTCGACGTCGCGGTGCGCCAGCAACATTACCTGTGCGACCTGCAGGACAAGCCCGCCTGCGTCGCCGCCGATGACACCGAGACCCGCAAGCCCGGCGCCGAAAAGGCCGGCGGTCCCGGCGACGCGCCGGTGGTCGAGTCGCCCGACGGCAAGCTGGCCGCATTCATACGCGACTGGAACCTGTGGGTCCGAAACACCGCCACGGGTGTCGAGACACAACTGACCACCGACGGCGTCGAGGATTACGGATACGCCACCGACAACGCCGGCTGGACCCACAGCGACCGCGCGATCCTGGTGTGGTCGCCGGATTCGACAAAGATCGCGACCTTCCAGCAGGACCAGCGCAAGACCAGCGAGATGGTGCTGGTCGGTACCAACATCGGCGCGCCGAAGATCGAGCGCTGGAAGTACCCGTTCGTCGGCGATGACGACGTCACCATGATCGAGCGCTTGATCATCGACGTGGACGCGCCCTCTCCGGAGCGGCAAGTCGTGCGCCTGCAGATGCCGTCCGACCAGCACCGCTCCACCCTGTGCGACGACGTCAGCTGCTCCGGCGGCTGGGAGGACGTGCAGTGGGCGCCCGATGGCAGGACGCTCGCATTCGCCTCGACCTCGCGCGACCACAAGGACACCTGGCTGCGCGTCGCCGACGCCGCCACCGGCAAGGTCCGCGAGGTCTACCACGAGCGCATGCCGACCTACTTCGAAAGCGGCAACGGCGCGGTCAACTGGCGCTACCTGCCAGAATCGAACGAGTTCCTCTGGTTCTCCGAGCGCAGCGACTGGGGCCATCTGTACCTGTACGACCTGGCCAGCGGTGAACTCAAGAACGCGATCACTACCGGCGAAGGCAACGTCACCGAGGTGCTGCACGTCGATCCGGAGTCGCGCACGATCTGGTTCCGCGGCGTCGGCATGGAGGACGGCCGCAACCCGTACTACCAGCACTTCTACAAGGTCGGTTTCGACGGCGCCGCGCCGCAGCTTCTGACCCCGGAAGACGCCAACCACACCATCACGATGTCGCCCGACGGCAAGCATTTCGTCGACGCGTACTCGACCCCGACCGTGGCGCCGGTGACCGTGCTGCGCGACAGCGCCGATGGCCGCACCGTCGCCGCGGTCGCCCGCGCCGATGACAGCCGCCTGCGCGCCACCGGCTGGGTCCCGCCGACCCCGATCACGGTCACCGCACGAGACGGCAAGACCACCCTGTACGGGATGATGTTCAAGCCGACCGACCTGGACACCTCCAAGAAATACCCGGTGGTCAACTACATCTATCCGGGCCCGCAGACCGGCTCGGTGCGCGGTCGCAGCTTCACCCCGGCGCGCAGCGACCACCAGGCGCTGGCCGAACTGGGCTTCATCGTGGTCGCCATCGACGGCATGGGCACGCCGTGGCGCTCCAAGAGTTTCCACGACGCGTTCGGGGGCGATGTCGGCGACAACACCCTGCCCGACCAGGTCGCCGGGCTGAAGCAGTTGGGCGAACGCTTCGACTGGATCGACCTCGACCGCGTCGGCGTCTGGGGTCACTCCGGCGGCGGTTACGCGACTGCCGACGCGATGTTCACCTACCCGGATTTCTACAAGGTCGGCATCTCCGAGAGCGGCAACCACGACAACCGCAGCTACGAGGACGATTGGGCCGAGAAGTGGCAGGGGCTCGAAGTCGTCGACAAGGACGGCGCCAGCAACTACGACGCCCAGG
>JBOHYC010000133.1:0-7194 GCA_050737755.1 Lysobacter sp. | reverse complement strand
GGAATTCGGCGGAGATCCGGTTGCCGTCGATCTGCAGGCGGATGTCGATGACGCCGAGGTGTTCGGGGTTGAGCCGCAGTTCGGCGCGGCCGATGCCCTGCTCGGCCATCCAGGAGATGCGCGCGCCGAAGGCGTCGTCGAAGCCGGCGTCGGGATCGGCGGGCATCGTGAGCGGGGTGGCGGTGATCGCGGTGGCCGGGTTGCGGGCGGAGGTTGCCGGGGCCGGCGTCGCGGACAGCAGCAGGCCGCCGTCGCCGGTTTCGCCTCGGCCTGCGGTCTCGCCAGTGGTGGCCGGATCGGCATCCGCGGCCAGCGCGAACATTCTGGCGAAATCCGCCGGGGGCACGTCGGCGTCGACCGGCATCGCGGCGGCAGCCGTGGGATCTAGGCCCGGAAGGGTCGGATCGCCTGCAGTCGGCGTGGCGGTGCCCGGGAACCCTGCCGTGGCGGGTTGGGGCGCAGGGGTTGCCGTGGCGTTCGCCGCCGCGCCGTCCAGTGCGATGGCGGTAAGCGCCTGCGGCACCGTGGCGGTCGGGTCGGCGGTAGTGGCGGACCGGATGGTCCCGGTTACAGCTGGCGCGGTGCCGGTCGTGGGTGTCGGGTTGGCCGACGGCGGCCAGCCGATCAGGGCCAGTAACTGCTCCGGCAGGGCGGTTTCGCCCTCGTCCGCGGGCACGTCGTCGTCGCCGGCTTCGGTGCTGGCCTCAGCGACCCGTTGATCCGACGGTGCCGCACGGTCCGCTTGCTTCTTGTCGGAACGCGGCGGCGCGTCGGCCGGTGCGTCCATCAGCTGTTTGAATTCGCTTTCGCCCGGCCCGGATGACGCCGCTGCACCACTTCCACCCGACGCCTTTGCAGCCGGCGCCGTTGGGGTTGGCAGGGCGGACGTGATCACGCCACGTCTTCCTGGTCGGCGTCGGTCGCGGCGGCGCGCGCCCGGCGGCCGCCGAGGTCGTCGAGTTCACGCTGCACGCGCTGTTCGGCCGCCCGGTTCTCCTCGGCGCGGTAACTCGCCGAAAGCTTGCCCAGCACATGGGTTTCGCGGCTCGCCAGCAGCAGGCGGGCGCGCTCGACGTCTGCCTGCTGGCGGCTGTCGGCCACGGCCCGGGTCTGTTGCACGACGGCCGCATCCAGCCGCTCGCGGAACGCCAGCCGGTTGGCCAGCAGCGCCGCGCTGGTGACTGTCGATGCCGGCGATGCGTACTCGGCGGCATAGCGGCGCAGCGCCTCCAGCCGCTGTTCCTGTTCGGATACGGCGCGGTCGCGCTCGGCAACCTCGCGGGCGACATCGTCCTGGCGTTGCTGCTTCACCCGCAGCAGTGGGTCCAGGCGTTGCGAACGCGTCATCGGGCGGTCTCCTGCACGGGTTCAGTTGGGGAATTGGTTGGGGCCGGGGACGGCTCGCGGGTGTCGTCGAGCAGGCGCGCGAGCGCGGCGCGGCTGGCTTCGACATCGGACGCCTCGGTGACGTCCTGGCCGAGGAAGTCGAGGATCTTCGGCCAGCGCGCCACGGCTTCATCGACGGTAGGGTCGCTGCCGCGCTGGTAGGCGCCGATCGCGATCAGGTCGCGCTGGGTGTTGTAGGCCGCCATCAGGCGCTTGAGCTTGCGGATGCGCTCGCGCCAGGCCGGGTCGGTGATTTCCTGCATGACGCGACTGACCGAGACTTCGACATCGATCGCTGGATACTGGCCGGCGTCGGCGATGCGGCGGGTCAATACGATATGGCCGTCGAGGATCGCGCGGGCGGCGTCGGCGATGGGTTCTTGCTGGTCGTCGCCTTCGGTCAGCACGGTGTAGAACGCGGTGATCGAGCCGCGGCCTTCGGCGCCGTTGCCGGCGCGCTCCACCAGCTGCGGCAGCTTGGCGAACACGGACGGTGGATAGCCGCGGGTGGTCGGCGGCTCACCGACCGACAGGCCGATTTCGCGTTGCGCATGCGCGAAGCGGGTCAGCGAATCCATCAGCAGCAACACGTGCAGGCCCTGGTCGCGGTACCACTCGGCAATCGCAGTCGCCCGCAACGCGCCGTGCAGTCGTGCCAGCGGCGGGCGGTCGGCCGGGGTGGCGACGACGACCGAGCGCCGCAGGCCTTCCTCGCCGAGCGTGCTCTCGACGAAGTCGCGCACTTCGCGGCCTCGCTCACCGATCAGGCCAACCACGATGACATCGGCGGCGGTATAGCGGGTCATCATTCCCAGCAGCGTCGACTTGCCGACGCCGGAGCCGGCGAACAGGCCGATGCGCTGGCCGCGGCCGATCGGCAGCAATGCGTTGATCGCGCGCACGCCGACGTCGAGCGAGCGGGTGATCGGCTCGCGCATCAGCGGGTTGATCGCGACGCCGCCGAGGCCGACCCAGCTTTCCGGGCGGATCGGGCCGCGGCCGTCGAGCGGCACGCCGTCGCTGTCGATCACCCGGCCCAGCAGGCCGTCGCCGACCGCCACTTCGCCTTCCTGGTGCGAGGTGACCACGCGCGCGTTCGGCAGCAGGCCGGCGAGGTCGGCGGTCGGCATAAGGAAGGTGCGGTCGCCGGAAAATCCGACCACCTCGGTCTCGACCCAGCGGCCACCGGCGGTTTCGACCCGGCAGCGCGAACCCAGCGGCGCGGAACAGCCCGAGGCTTCCAGGGTCAGCCCCACCGCGCGCCGCAGCACGCCCTCGCGGGCCAGGCCGAGGGAGGGCGGTTGCGCGCCCAGTCCGGCCAGCCGCGCGGCCAGCCGCAGGTTGCGGGCTTCTTCCCAGTGTTCGGCGGCGATGGCGGTCATGCGTCGGGCTCCGTTTCCGGTGCGTGTACGAAGGCGTCCAGGCAGGCCTGCAGCCGGGCGGCGATGGTGCCGTCGATCCGCATGCTCTCGCTGTGCAGGCGCAGTTCGCCGCGGCCGAGGGCGGTGTCGGCGGTCAGGCGCACGCCGCTGAGGCCGGCCAGGTGCGGTGCGAGCACGCCGAGATCGTCCGGGTGCAGGCGCAGTTCGACTTCGCGCGAACTGGTGCCGACCGCGTCGAGCGCTTCGCGCACCAGATCGGCCAACAGGGTCGGGTCGGCGGCATAGCTGCGGCCGAGCAGGGCACCGGCGATGCGCACTGCGAGGTCGCCGAGCGCGTCGGCCACTTCGGCGTCGAGCCGGGCCAACGGGCGGGTGAAACCATCCAGCACGCCTTCGATCTGGGCGATCTGGCGACGCACGTCGGCCTGCGCGGCGGCAAGGCCCTCGGCGTGGCCGACGGCATAGCCTTCGTCGTGCGCGGCGCGTTCAAGCGCCTGCAGGTCTTCCACGCTGGGCGGCGGTGGCAGCGGTTCGGGCTCCACGTAGGCCAGCCCGGGCGCGGTCCAGCGCACCGCGCCGGACGGATCGGAAAAGCGTTCGTGCAGCACCGTGTCGTTCATACGAACGCCTCGGCCTTGGCTGCCAGCTGGATGCTGCCGTCATCGGCCATCTTGCGCACGATCGCGAGGATCTCCTTCTGCGCTGCCTCCACCTCGGCCAGTCGCACCGGGCCGCGCGCTTCCATGTCCTCGATCAGGATCTCGGCCGCGCGCTGCGACATGTTGCTGGTGATCTTCTCGCGCACCCGCGCTTCCGCGCCGCGCAGGGCGACCGCCAGCTTGTCGGACGGCACGTCGCGCAGCACGGTCTGCATCGCGCGGTCGTCGATCTCGGCGAGGTTGTCGAACACGAACATCAGGTCGCGGATCTTGCCGCCGAGCACATCGTCGATCTCGCCGATGCTGCCCAGGATCACCTCGTCCTGGCCGGAGTCCATGAAGTTGAGGATGTTGGCCGCGACCTTGATGCCGCCGACTGTCGAGGACTTGATGTTCTGGCTGCCGGAAAACTGCCGCGCCATCACGTCGTTGAGTTCGTTGAGTGCGTTGGGCGGAATGCCGTCGAGGGTGGCGATGCGCACCAGCACGTCCGGGCGCACGCGCTCGGGCAGCACCTTGATGACGTCGGCGGCCTGGTCGGGGTCGAGGTGGGAAAGAACAATTGCGATGATCTGCGGATGCTCGTTGCGCACCAGGTCGGCGATCGCGCGCGGCTCCATCCACTTCAGCGTGTCCAGGCCGGAAGTGTTGCGGCCGGCGAGGATGCGGTCGATCAGGCTGCTGGCGCGTTCCTCGCCGAGCGCCTGGGTCAGCACCGCGCGGATGTAGTCGTCGGCCGAGCCGAGCGCGCCGGGCTGCGCGAGCACGTCGACGAAGTCGTCGAACACCTCGGCGACCGACTCGTGCGAGATGCCGCCGACCGAGGTCATCGCCAGGCCCAGCTTCTGCACTTCCTTGGCGCTCATGTGCTTGAGCACCTCGGCGGCCTGCGACTCGCCGAGCGAGAGCAGTACCACCGCGGCGCGCTGGGTACCGCTCAGCACGTCGAGCTTGCGGGCAGCGTTCGTGGACTCAGCCATCGGATTCCACCCAGTGGCGCACGACGCCGGCCACGCGCTTGGCGTCATTGCTGACCGCAGTCTTGGCGACCTGCAGTTTCTCGTCGAAATCCATCGCGGCCTGCACGGCCACCTGCGGGTCGCGCTTGGGCTTGGGCGGCGGTGGCGACAGCGTCACCGGTATTTCCTCGTCTTCCGGCAGCACGGTCGCGACCGCGGTGACCGGCACCTTGGGCGCGAGCAACTGGCGCGACGCGGGACGCAGCACGGTGAAGATCAGCACCAGCACGGCCAGGCCACCCAGCGCGATGCGCAGCAGTTCCTGCGCGCGCGGGTGCTGCCAGAACGGCGGTGCCTCGGGCTCCTCGCCGGCCGTGCCGCGCGCGAACGGCGCGTTGACCACCGAGACCACGTCGCCACGCTGTTCGTTGTAGCCCACCGCCTGCTGCACCAGCGTCTGGATGCGCGCCAGCTCCGGCTCGGTCAGTGCACGGTACGCGGTCTTGCCGGCGGCATCGGTCTGCGGGACGTTGTCGACCAGCACCGCGGCGGTGACGCGGGTGATCTGGCCCGGCGCCTGGCGGGTGTGGGTGAGGGTGCGGTCGATCTCGTAGTTGCGCACGGCGGTGCGCGAACCCGTGCCGCCAGCGCCCGCGGGCGCTGCGGCTGCAGCCACGGCAGCGGTGGCGGCCGCGGCGGTGTCGGGATTGTTGCTGGCCGCGCCGGGCACGCCCTGCGGCGCCGCCATCGCGGCGAGGTCGCCGGACTCGGAAACCTGCTCGCTGCGGATCATCGCCGCGTCCGGGCCGTAGGTTTCGCTGGCCTGTTCGGTCTCGGCAAAGCTCATGTCGATGCTGACCTGCGCGCTGACCCGCCCGGGACCGGCCAGCGGTTCCAGCAACTCCTGGATGCGCTGCACATAGACCGCCTCGGCGCGGCGCTGCTGCTCGAAGCGCTTGGCCGACAGCGCCGATTCGCTGTCGGCGTTGTCGTTGTTCAACATGCGGCCGAACTGGTCCACCACGGTGACGCTGTCGACCGGCATCTGCGGGACGCTGGACGCGACCAGATGCTCGATTGCAGTGACCTGGCCGGGCTCGAGCACGCTGCCGCTGCGCAGGTGCAACACCACCGACGCACTGGCCGGCTCCTTCTGGCGGGTGAAGGCGCTGGGCTTGGGCAGGGCCAGGTGGACGCGGGCTTCGCGTACCGGGCGCAGGTTGGCGATGGTGCGGGCCAGTTCGGTCTCCAGCGCGTGCTGGTAGCGCGCACTTTCGACGAACTGGCTGGTGCCGAAGCCCTGGTCGCCCTGCAGCATCTCGAAGCCGCCGCCCTCGGCTGCCGGCAACCCGGCGGCGGCGAGCGCCAACCGGGCCTTGCCGATCTGGTCGGACTCCACCGACAGCGCGCCGCTGCCCGAATCGATCTGGAACGGAATCTGCGCGGTACGCAGCAGGTCGGTTGCCTCGGCGGTGGAACGCGCGTCGAGGCCGGCGAACACCGGCACGTAGTTGGGTTTCTGGGTCCAGAAAAACAGCCACAGGCCCAGCGCGATGGCTGCGGCGACCAGCGCGAACAGGCCGAGCTGGCGCACCACGGGGATGTCCTGCAGCGGACCGAGGTCGCGCAGGTTGCTGGCGGCGTTCTTGGGCAATGCGATGACGCTCATCGTTGCAATCTCAAAAGATGGTTCGAAAGGTCCGGTGCCGTCAGATCGGCATGTTCATGACGTCCTGGTAGGCCTGGACCAGCCGGTTGCGGACCTCGGCGGTGGCCTTGAACGCGACCGATGACTGCTGCATCGCGACCATCACCCGCGCCAGGTCGGCGCGCGGGTCGCCCATTTCGAACGCCGTCTGCAGCTCGCCGGACACGCGTTGCGCGCGGCTGACGCCATCCAGCGCGTTGTTGAGGGTCTCGTTGAATCCGGGCGCCTCGACCCCGCCGGCCCTTCCGGGCGCTTCGGGCCGCAGGTCGCGCGGGTTGATCGCGTTGCCGGCCGGTGCATCGGCCAGCGGGCCGCGTGCGCGCATCTCGTGGGCGCGGATCTGGGAAAGGATCGATGAAATCGCGTCGGTCATTGCGTGGCTTGCGCGTTCAGCGGGTCTGCCTGTTCATAGGCAAGCCGCGTGCCACGGATGCGCCGGGAATCCGACGCGGGCGTATTCCGGCGTCTCAGTCGCGCTCGATGCCGTACTTGCGCAGCTTTTCGACCAGGGTGGTGCGGCGCAGGCCCAGCAGCGGAGCGGCATGGGCGACGACGCCGTCGGCCTGCTGCAGGGCGGCGCGGATCAATTCCAGCTCGATATCGGCCATGTGGCTGCGCAGGTCCATGCCTTCCGGCGGCAGCGTCGCCGTCGGCGAGTAGTTGGCGGGGTCGACCGTGCGCAGGTCATCCTGGGTGATGCCGACGATCGCCTCGTCCTCGACCAGGTCCGGCAGCGCGGCGCGGTAGCGCGCGGGCAGGTCGGTGGCGCGGACCGTGCCGGATGGATGCAGCACCGCCAGCCGTTCCAGCAGGTTGCTCAGTTCGCGCACGTTGCCGGGCCAGTCGTAGTGGCCAAGCGCGGTGACCGCGCTGTCGCTCAGCGCGACCCGGCCACGGCCGCTGTCGGCCAGCTGGCGGGTGATCGCGCCGATCAGGTCGGGCAGGTCGGCGACGCGCTCGCGCAGCGGCGGCATCTCGATCGGGAACACGTTGAGCCGGTAGAACAGGTCCTCGCGGAACTTGCCCTCGTGGATATGGGTTTCCAGGTTGCGGTGGGTGGCGGCGACCACGCGCACGTCGCAGTGGATCAGCGTGGTGCC
>JBOHYC010000132.1:0-6250 GCA_050737755.1 Lysobacter sp. | reverse complement strand
AGTTCTACTTCCGCACCACCGACATCACTGGCGCCTGCCAGTTGCCGGAAGGCGTGGAGATGGTGATGCCGGGCGACAACGTGAAGATGGTGGTCACGCTGATCAACCCGATCGCGATGGACGAAGGTCTGCGCTTCGCGATCCGCGAAGGCGGTCGCACCGTCGGTGCCGGCGTCGTCTCCAAGATCATCAAGTAAGCGTGTTGTTCCGGCGTCGCCGGGACAACGATGAAAACGGTGGTGGCGGCGTAGGCCGCCGTCGCCTTTTTCGGAACCAGTCAATACGCCAGTAGCTCAATTGGCAGAGCAGCGGTCTCCAAAACCGCAGGTTGGGGGTTCGAGTCCCTCCTGGCGTGCCAAATGCGGAAGATCGATTGAACAGCAAGGTCGAACAACCCAGGTCCACCAACGCGGGCGACATCGCCAAGTACGCACTGGCGGTGTTGTTGATCGCCGGAGGCGTGTTCGTCTACATCTGGTTCGAACAATGGCCGGGCACCTTGCGCGCGCTGGCCGTGGTGGCCGGCCTGGTGGCGGGTACCGCGGTGTTCCTGTCCAGCCAGAAGGGCGCGCAGACCCTCGAGTTCCTCTCGGAATCGCGTTTCGAGTTGCGCAAGGTGGTCTGGCCGAAGCGCCAGGAAGCCATGCGTACCACGTGGGTGGTCGCACTGGCAGTGGTGATCCTCAGCCTGCTGCTGGCGGGTTTCGACGTGGTCATCCAGGCCGGCGTCAAGTGGCTGCTGGGACGTTAAGGAGATGACACAGGTGGAAACCCCGGACAACAGCCCCACGGACAACGTGGCCGACAATCGCCGCTGGTACGTGGTCCACGCTTATTCCGGCTTCGAGAAGTCGGTAGCCCAGGCGCTGCGCGACCGCATCATGCGGGCGGAGATGCAGGACCGCTTCGGCGACGTGCTGGTCCCGACCGAGGAAGTGGTGGAGATGCGCTCCGGCCAGAAGCGCCGTTCCGAGCGCAAGTTCTTCCCCGGCTACGTACTGGTCCAGATCGCCACCCACGACGAATCCGGCATCCCGCGGATCGACAGCGAGTGTTGGCACCTGATCAAGGAAACCCCGAAGGTGATGGGTTTCATCGGGGGCACCGCCGACCGCCCGCTGCCGATCGCCGACCACGAGGCCGATGCGATCCTGAACCGGGTCCAGGAAGGCGTCGCCAAGCCGAAGCCCAAGGTGCTGTTCGAGCCGGGCGAGATGGTCCGCGTCATCGATGGCCCGTTCAACGACTTCAACGGCGTGGTCGAGGAAATCAACTACGAGAAGAGTCGCCTGCGTGTAGCAGTGCTGATCTTCGGTCGCTCGACTCCGGTCGAACTCGCCTTCGGTCAGGTCGAGAAAGCCTGACGCCTGAACGGCACGGGTGCCTGGAAAACAGCGCCCGGAAAACCTGTATACTGCTCGGCTGCGCATGGTCGAGCCGTTCGCAAAATCCCGCAGCTGCCGCAAGGCGGCTGTCGGCGTAACAGTGACGTGATCGATTTGACGTGAAGCCGGGACACGTGATTTTCCCGGCGCGATGGGGAGCCTTGAACAGGCGCTTGCACCCGGAGAGCAAACCAAATGGCAAAGAAAGTAGTCGGCTATATCAAGCTGCAAGTCAAGGCCGGTCAGGCCAACCCGTCGCCGCCGGTGGGTCCCGCCCTCGGCCAGCGCGGCCTGAACATCATGGAGTTCTGCAAGGCGTTCAACGCAGCCACCTCGAAGCTCGAGCCGGGCCTGCCGACGCCGGTGATCATCACCGCGTACTCCGACCGTACCTTCACCTTCATCACCAAGAGCACACCGGCCACCGTGCTGCTCAAGAAGGCCGCCGGCGTCACCTCCGGTTCCAAGCGCCCGAACACCGAGAAGGTGGGCAAGGTCACCCGTGCCCAGCTCGAGGAGATCGCCAAGGCGAAGGAAGCGGACCTGACTGCGGCCGACCTGGAAGCAGCGGTGCGCACGATTGCGGGTTCCGCCCGCGCCATGGGTTTGACGGTGGAGGGCTAAGAGATGGCAATGACCAAGCGCGAAAAAGCAATCAAGGCCGCCGTTGTCCCGGGCAAGGCTTACGGCTTCGACGAAGCCATCAAGATCATTAAGACCGCGACCAAGGCCAAGTTCGTCGAATCCGTCGACGTCGCCGTGCGTCTCGGCGTGGACGCCAAGAAGTCCGACCAGCAGGTTCGCGGTTCGACCGTGCTGCCCGCCGGTACCGGCAAGTCGGTGCGCGTGGCGGTTTTCGCCCCGGCCGGCGCCAAGGCTGACGAAGCCCTGGCCGCTGGCGCCGAGGCCGTCGGCATGGACGACCTGGCCGAAAAGATGCAGGCCGGCGACCTGAACTACGACGTCGTCATTGCCACCCCGGATGCGATGCGCGTGGTCGGCAAGCTCGGTCAGGTGCTCGGCCCGCGTGGTCTGATGCCGAACCCGAAGGTCGGCACCGTGTCGCCGAACCCGGCCGAAGCCGTCAAGGCAGCCAAGGGTGGCCAGGTCCGGTACCGCACCGACAAGGCCGGCATCATCCATTGCACCATCGGCAAGGCCGATTTCGACGACGGTTCGCTCAAGGGCAACCTCGAGGCGCTGCTGCTCGACCTGATCAAGGCCAAGCCGGCGACCGCCAAGGGCCAGTACCTGCAGAAGGTCGCGATCAGCTCGACCATGGGTCCGGGCGTCACCGTCGACCAGTCGACCCTGATTCTGAAGTAAGCAAGAGATTTTGAGGGCATCGCGAAGGCTTCGGCCCGAGCGATAGCCGTCAAAGACCGCAGGTGCGGTCAACGCCTACCGGCGACGGGCATGGAAGCTCGATTTGGCAGGGAATCGCCGTCGGTGGAAACGGGACTGCTTAATCCGGACTTTCGGGTCGACCTGCGTAGATGGTGCCTTCTGGAAAAATTTTCTGGAGTGGCCACCACCGGGACGCCGCAAGGCGTCTCCGATGCCAGGGACAGGCGTCGCCTAGGACCGCAAACGGCAGGAGCCGTAAGCGGAATTCAATTGGAGGAGTGCAATGGCTCTCAATCTGTCCCAGAAGCAAGAAGTAGTCGCCGAGCTGGCAGACATCGCCGCGAAGGCCCACTCCTTGGTCGCAGCCGAGTACGCAGGCACCACGGTCAGTCAGATGACCGCGATGCGCAAGACGGCTCGTGAAACCGGTGTGTACTTGAAGGTTGTCAAGAACACGCTGGCGTCGCGCGCCGTGGCCGGTACCGAGTTCGAGGTCGTCAAGGACGCCCTGACCGGTCCGTTGCTGTACGCGTTCTCGCTGGAAGAACCCGGCGCTGCCGGTCGTCTGATCAAGGAAGCCGCCAAGGGCAACGACAAGCTCAAGCCGCGCCTCGTCGCGGTGGAAGGCAAGTTGCTGCCGGCCGAGCACGTCGATGTACTGGCGTCTCTGCCGACCCGCGAGCAGGCGTTGTCCATGCTGGCCCGCGTCCTGGCCGAGCCGGCCTCGATGTTCGCCCGCGTCGTCAAGGCCGTGGCCGACCAGCAGGGTGGTGGCGAAGAAACCGTCCCCGCTGAAGCTGCTGCCGAAGCCTGATTCGCGTCCGCGACTCAACTCAATCGATTCGTAAGATCAATTTTCCAGAGGTAAATACAATGTCCCTGTCCAACGATCAGATCGTCGACGCCGTCGCCGCCAAGTCGCTGATGGAAGTGATGGAGCTGGTGAAGGCCATCGAAGAGAAGTTCGGCGTCACCGCCGCTGCCCCGGTCATGATGGCCGCTGGCCCGGCTGCCGGCGCCGCCGCTGCCGAAGAGCAGACCGAGTTCAACGTCATCCTGAAGGACACCGGCCCGAAGAAGGTCGAGGTCATCAAGGCCGTCCGCGCCATCACCGGCCTGGGCTTGAAGGAAGCGAAGGATCTCGCCGAAGCCGGTGGCGTGGTGAAGGAAGGCGCTTCGAAGGAAGACGCCGAGAAGTTCAAGAAGGACCTCGAGGCCGCCGGCGCGACCGTCGAGCTGAAGTAAGCCGTACTTGCGTCGCCAGGCGTCATCGGCGACCACCTGAGGCTGGGGGCGTAAGCCCCCGGCCTTTGGCCGTTGTTGCAACAACGATAGAAAAGCACCGAGTTGGTAGTTGGAAGTAGCAGGAGATGGCGTGCTGGTGCCGGCAATACCAGCGACTTCCAAGTAGCAACTTCACGTTTCCCCCGGGCCCGCGGACGCGCGGTCCAATGAACATCGAGGCGGTAGCCCCATGACCACAGCTTCCAAGACGACGGCCTCCAAGGCCGACTACTCGTTCACCGAGAAGAAGCGCATCCGCAAGAACTTCGGCAAGCGCAAGTCGATTCTCGAAGTGCCCTTCCTGCTGGCGATCCAGGTCGATTCGTACCGCGCCTTCCTGCAGGAGGACGTCGAATCGTCCAAGCGCGAGGACCGTGGCCTGCACGCGGCGCTGAAGTCGGTGTTCCCGATTTCCAGCTACAGCGGCAATGCGGCGCTGGAGTATGTGGGCTACAAGCTCGGCGAGCCGGCGTTCGACGAGCGCGAGTGCCGCCAGCGTGGCATGAGCTACGGCGCCCCGCTGCGCGTGACCGTGCGCCTGGTGATCTACGACCGCGAGTCGTCGACCAAGGCCATCAAGTACGTGAAGGAGCAGGAGGTCTACATGGGCGAGATTCCGCTCATGACCGGCAACGGCACCTTCATCGTCAACGGCACCGAGCGCGTTATCGTCTCGCAGCTGCACCGCACGCCCGGCGTGTTCTTCGACCACGACCGCGGCAAGACCCATTCGTCCGGCAAGCTGCTGTATTCCGCGCGGATCATCCCGTATCGCGGTTCCTGGCTGGACTTCGAGTTCGACCCGAAGGACGCGCTGTTTACCCGCATCGACCGCCGCCGCAAGCTGCCGGTCAGCGTGCTGCTGCGCGCGCTGGGTTACAACAACGAAGAGATGTTGAACGAGTTCTTCGAGATCAACACCTTCCACATCGACCCGACCGAAGGCGTGCAGCTGGCGCTGGTGCCGGAGCGCCTGCGCGGCGAAACCCTGGACTTCGACCTGGCCGATGGCGACCACGTCATCGTCGAGGCCGGAAAGCGCGTCACCGCGCGCCACGTCAAGCAGCTCGCCGACTCGGGCATTGCCGCGCTTGCCGTGCCGGACAGCTACCTGATCGGCCGCATCCTGTCGCATGACGTGATCGAGGCCGAGACCGGCGAACTGCTGGCCACGGCCAACGACGAGATCACTGAGGAGACCCTGGAGAAGTTCCGCAAGGCCGGCATCGAGGGCATCGGCACGATCTGGGTCAACGACCTGGACCGCGGCGCCTACCTGTCCAACACCCTGCGCATCGACAGCACCAAGACCCAGCTCGAAGCGCTGGTCGAGATCTACCGCATGATGCGTCCCGGCGAGCCGCCGACCAAGGACGCCGCGCAGAACCTGTTCCACAATCTGTTCTTCACCTTCGAACGCTACGACCTGTCGACCGTCGGCCGGATGAAGTTCAACCGCCGCATCGGCCGCAAGGAAGTCACCGGTGCACCGATCCTGTACGACGCCCGTTACTTCGCCGAGCGCAAGGACGAGGATTCGGCACGGATGCGCGAGGAATACGGCGACATGTCCGACATCCTCGACGTGATCAAGGTGCTGACCGAGATCCGCAACGGCCGCGGCACGGTCGACGACATCGACCACCTGGGCAACCGCCGCGTGCGTTCGGTGGGCGAGATGGCCGAGAACGTGTTCCGCGTCGGCCTGGTGCGCGTGGAGCGCGCCGTGCGCGAGCGCCTGACCATGGCCGAGGCCGATGGCCTGACCCCGCAGGAACTGATCAACGCCAAGCCGGTCGCGGCGGCGGTGAAGGAGTTCTTCGGTTCGTCGCAGCTGTCGCAGTTCATGGACCAGAACAACCCGCTGTCGGAAGTCACCCACAAGCGCCGCGTCTCCGCGCTTGGCCCGGGCGGCCTGACCCGCGAACGCGCCGGCTTCGAAGTGCGCGACGTGCATCCGACCCATTACGGCCGCGTCTGCACCATCGAGACGCCGGAAGGCCCGAACATCGGCCTGATCAACTCGCTTGCCGTGTTCGCGCGCACCAACGGCTACGGCTTCCTCGAGACGCCTTACCGCAAGGTCGTCAACAGCAAGATCACCGATGAGATCGAATACCTCTCGGCGATCGAGGAAAACGAGTACGTCATCGCCCAGGCCAACGCGACCCAGGATGACAAGGGCAAGCTGTCCGCCCAGTTCGTCGCCTGCCGCTACCAGGGCGAGAACCTGC
>JBOHYC010000131.1:0-4332 GCA_050737755.1 Lysobacter sp. | reverse complement strand
TGGCCGGCTTCTCGCTGATCGGCGTGTTCACCGGCATCGACATGTGGCGCCGGCGCCGGGTGATGCCGGCGCGGCCGAACTGGTGGATGCAGGAGCACTATGGCGCGATGGTCGCCAACGGCGCCGCCACCCACGTCGCCTTCCTCGCGCTCGGCCTGCCGCGGTTGCTGCCGGAGATCGTAGGCAGCGGGGCCTACCTGGCCGGCTGGTTCCTGCCGGTGCTGCTGGCGGTGGCGGCAACCGTCATGCTCGACCGGCGTTACGTCCGCGCCGGCGATGGGCCGCGTCAAGCGTCGGGGTCGGTGGGTCGGCTGTCGATCAAGAAACAGGTCTTCCCGTAGATATCGATGCGGTAGCGTGTGCGCACGACGTGCTGCGCTTTTGTTGAGGAGTGCGGGCGCACCGCGTGACTGCGATCACACGATCCGAATTGCGGGGGATCCGCGTACGGATACGCACTCAAGCCCGGATCGCCGTGGCCGATAGACGGTTCGCCGGCCACTGCGCCGTCAACTCCCCCACGAGTCCAGATAATGAACTTCATGCGCATGCCAGCGGGCCTCCTGCTGGCAGGAAGCCTGTTGTCGGCCACCCCGGCAGTCGCCGCGGAATGGCTGCACTGGCAAAACAACAGCCTGAGCTACCTCAACGGCGACGATTTCACCGTCCAGCCGGCCCGCCAGCAGACCCTTACGCTGGAACATGCCGATGGCTGGAAGTACGGCGACAACTTCCTGTTCGTCGACATCACCCGCTTCAACGGCGAGGCGGATGCCGGCTCCGGCGCGAGCGCGTGGTACGGCGAGTTCGCACCGCGCCTGTCGCTGGGCAAGATTTCCGGCCGGCCCGTCAGCGCGGGGCCGGTGAAAGACGTGTTGCTGGCCATGGCCTACGAGTTCGGCGAAGGACCGGTCGAGACATGGCTGGTCGGCCCTGGCATCGATCTGGATGTTCCCGGCCTCGACTATCTGCAACTCAACGTCTACCGACGCCAGCCCCGCGGTGGTCGCGCGGGCGATGGCCAGTGGCAGGTCACGCCGGTCTGGGCGTTGACGCTGCCGGTGGGCCGGTCGGATGTCCTGGTGGACGGCTTTATCGACTGGGTAGTCGACAACCGCGACGGCAGCCACGCGCAGCTGCATTTCAATCCGCAGGTGAAGTACGACGTCGGCAAGGCCATCGGCTGGACGGAAAAGACCGTCTACGTGGGCGTCGAGTACGACTACTGGAAGAACAAGTTCGGCATCGATCACGACAGCCACTTCGGCCGCGACGTGCTGGGTGGCACCGACCAGAACACCGCCAGCTTGCTGGTGAAGGTGCATCTGCCATGAGCCGCACGCCCATGGTTCCCGTCCCATCCACGCCGGGCGTCCGCTCCGGCGCCGATCCAGGCTCTTCGAAGGTCAGCGCAATGCAGTGGTTCAAGGATATGTCCGTCGCCCGCAAGCAGTTGCTGGGGGTGTCTTTGTCCGTCGTGTTGACGGTGTTGCTCGGGGTGTTGTCCTACACCCAGATCACCGCGTCCAACCAGCAGATCCAGCGCATCACCCAGAACCAGATGCCATCGGTGCGGGCAATCGCGAACATGTTCGCCTGGATCTCCGAGCTGCGTACCAACGAGATGGTCCTGCTGCAGACCCGCGACTACCAGGGCGCGCTGCCGGGCTTCGAGTTCGCGCGCAACGGCGCGAACGAGGCCAACGCCCTGTACGCATCGCTGCTGACCGATGACAGCTCGCGGGCGATGTATCGAGCCATCGCACCGATGTACCAGCGCTACCTCGACGGCAGCCAGGCGTTCCTCGATGCGGCGGCGACCGGTGACTACGACACCGCCACGTCACTCGCGATGGATACTCTGCATCCGCTGCGGCTGGAGATGTTCACCGCGCTCAACAAGCTCAAGGACCACGACGACCTTCTACTGCAGCAGCAATTGGCGGTATCGGAGGCGGCATTCCAGCGGGCGATCATCTCCATCACCGTGCTTACCATTGCAGCCTCCGTGCTGGCGCTCGCATTCGGACTGCTGCTCGCACGCCTGATCGGCCGTGCCCTGGCGCGCGCGACGGCGGTGTCGGCGGCGATCGCGGAAGGCCGGTTCGACAACGACATCGTGGTCGATTCGCGTGACGAGATCGGCCAGTTGCTGGCATCGATGCGCACCATGCAGGACGGCCTGCAACGCTTCGTCCAGGCCCAGGACGAGATCTCGCGGCAGCACGATGCCGGAGCGATCGACCATCGGATTGCTGCCACCGGCTTCCCGGGCGCCTACGGTGACATGGCGCGCGGCGTAAACGAGCTCGTGGACTCCCACATCCGGCTCAACGCCCATGTCGTCGAGGTGGTGTCGCGCTACGCGCGTGGCGACCTGTCGATCGACATCGAGCGGATGCCGGGACAGAAGGCCCAGGTCACCCAGGCCATCGACGCGGTCAAGGCCGGCATGGTCGCCGCCAACGGCGAGATCGGCCGGCTGGTGGCGTCGGCCGTGGCCGGGGACTTTTCGCAACGCGGTGAGATCGAGCGGTTCGAGCATGTCTATCGGGACATGATCGGCGCGCTGAACCAGTTGATGGCGACCTCGGACGACAGCCTCGGTGAAATCGGCCGGCTGCTCGCGGCGGTTGCCGCCGGCGACCTCGGCCAGCGCATCGAGCGTCGTCTCGACGGCCGCTTCGGCGAGGTGGCGGACAACGCGAACGCCACCGTGCACAAGCTGGCCGGGATCGTCAGCCAGATCCGCACCGGTTCGGATGCAATCAACAACGCGGCCCGCGAGATCTCCGCCGGCAATGCCGACCTGTCGGTGCGTACCGAGCGCCAGGCGGCATCGCTCGAGGAGACCGCCGCGTCGATGGAAGAGTTGACCAGCGTGGTCCGGCAGAACGCGGAGAACGCCCGCGAAGCCAACGCGCTGGCGATCGAAGCCTCCGACGTCGCGGTGCAGGGCGGCGACGCGGTCGGCCGCGTGGTCACCACGATGAGCGAGATCAATGCCTCGTCGCTGCGCATCGTCGACATCACCGGCGTAATCGACAGCATCGCCTTCCAGACCAACCTGCTGGCGCTCAACGCGGCGGTGGAAGCGGCCCGCGCCGGCGAGCAGGGTCGCGGCTTCGCGGTGGTGGCGTCGGAGGTGCGGACGCTGGCGCAGCGTTCTGCCAGCGCCGCCAAGGAGATCAAGCAGCTGATCGACGACTCGGTACAGAAGGTGCAGGTCGGCGCGAAGCTGGTCGACCGGGCCGGCCAGACCATGCAGGACATCGTCGGTGGCGTGCAGAAGGTCACGCGGTTGATGGCCGAGATCAGCGCGGCCTCGGCCGAGCAGAGCGCAGGCATCGACCAGGTCAACCAGGTGGTGACGCAGCTCGACGACTCGACCCAGCAGAACGCGGCGCTCGTCGAGGAGGCCAGTGCCGCGGCGCGAAGCCTGGAACAGCAGGCGGGCGGGCTGAGCGAGTCGGTCTCGGTGTTCCGGCTGGGCGAGCTTGAGTACGGCGTCGCCGAACCGCGGATGCGCCTGGCGGGCTAGACGTCGGCGTCGGTGGGCCAGCCTTCGCCGGTGCCGCGGTTGTGGACCTTGTCGGTATCGAGCACGTTGCCGGCCGGAATCGAATCGAGCTGGGCCAGCTTCTCGTAGATCGGCGCGAAGTCCGGCCCGGTCGCGTCCATCAACTGCTCGAAGCTGTCGATCACGAAATAGGTTTTCTGGAAGGTGTCGATCCGGTAGCGCGTACGCATGACCCGCTGCAGGTCGAACCCGATCCGGTTGGGCGCGTCCGACTCCAGGCAGTGGATCGACTCGCCCTTGCTCGACACGATGCCGCTGCCGTAGATCCGCAGGCCGTCCTTCTGCCGGATCAGCCCGAACTCGACCGTGTACCAGTACAGCCGGGTCAGGTTGACCAGCGCGTCCTCGCCGATGCCGTGCGCCTTCACGCCGCCGCGGCCGTAAGCCTCCATGTAGTCGGCGAACACCGGGTTCATCAGCAGCGGTACGTGGCCGAACAGGTCGTGGAACAGGTCAGGCTCCGACAGGTAGTCCATCTGGTCGGGCTTGCGGATCCACCAGGTCACCGGGAAGCGGCGGTTGGCCAGGTGCTCGAAGAACGTCAGCTCGGGCAGCAGGCCTTCGACCCCGATCAGCTCCCAGCCGGTGGCAGCGCGCAGGATCGGGTTGAGGTCGTCGAATTTCGGGATCCGGTCCGGCGTCATCTCCATCGCGGCAAGCGCGGCCATGAACTCGTCGCTGGCGCGGCCGGGCAGGATCGCCTTCTGGCGCTCGAACAATTGCGACCAGACCTGGTGGTCGGTATCGGTGTA
>JBOHYC010000130.1:0-6929 GCA_050737755.1 Lysobacter sp. | reverse complement strand
ACGGAGGTACTGCCGGAACCGGAGCGCAAGGACACCGAGGCCAACGCGCGGGTGGCGGCGTCGGAGGCGGCGCTGCGGCGGATCGACAAGGCGCTGGCCGAACCGCTGGACGATGCCAAGGCGACTGCCGCGCGCGCGGAGGCGGCGATGGTGCTGCGCGACGTCTACCAGCGTCACCTCGACTACGGCGACCTCAGTGGCGAGAACGCGGAAGACATGCAGCGCGTCGCCGAAGCCGAGCGCCGGCTGCGGCTGGTCGCGCTGGATGCCGAGCGCGACGAGCTGTACAAGCTGCGCCGCGCGTTCGCGATCGACGACATCGTCCACCAGAAACTGGTACGCGAGATCGACCTGATGGAAGCGAGCCTGATCGACAAGGCGGGGCACTGACGCCGCGCGTCGCGGTGCGCACGGGCGCTGCTACTTCTCCTTGCGCCAGTTGACCGAACCGCGGTTCTCGATCGAACTCGATTCGATCTCGATGTCGAAGCCGTGGTCGAGCAGGTACTTCAGCGTCAGCACCGTGCCGGTGCCGAGCAGCGACACGCCGTAGCCGACGTACAGCCGCGGCGAGATCTGCTTGCCGACCCCGAACACGCTGCCGCCGAGCGCGCGGCTCTGCATCACGCCGGCGTCGTCCAGCCCGATCTTCGCGCCCAGTTGCCCGGCCAGCAGGCTGCCACCGGCGGTCAGCGCGGCGCTGGCGGCGTTGAGATCGCCGCGCTCGCTGCCGCTCAATGTCGACAGCGGCCGGCCCAGGGTCAGGTAGGCGAGGGCCTCGGACTGCGAGCTGGCCGGGTTCGACCAGACCTCGGCCTGCGGCGCGCTGACGCGGCCGCTGACATCGACGCCGGCCGTGACCTCGCCGATCTCGCGCTCGGCGCGCAGGTTGATGATCGGGTCGGCGATCGGGTCGCTCGACCAGCTCAGGCGGCCGCGGGTGATGGTCAGGTCCTGGCCGTAGGCGGTGTACTCGCCGCCGACGTCGAGGTTGCCGGTCGCGATCATCTCGCGACCGGGACGGGCGACGATGCGCAGGCGGCCGCCGAGGCTGCCGGTGAGGCCAAAGCCATTCATGCTCACGTCGTCGCCGACGACGATCACCAGGTCCATCGCCAGCGGCGCACCGGGGCCGGCCTCGGGGTCGACCGGGTCGAGCACGACCACGTCGGGCGAGGTCGAGACGCCGCCGTCGAGGCCCTCCAGGTTGATCCGCGCCTCGGGCACGGCGACCTCGCCGGTCAGCTGCAGCGGCTCGCCGGCGCGGTAACTGATCTGCAGGTCGGGACTGGCGATCGCGCGCAGGTCGGGGGTGTCGGACACCAGTACGTCGGTGCCGCGCAGGTTGAGCAGCAGCGGGGTGTCATTGCCTTGCCAGCCGAGGCTGCCGTCGATGTTGAGCACGCCGCTGTCGGGATTGCCGACGGCCGAGCTCGACCGCACGCTGCCGCTGATCCGCGCGCTGCCGTCGGGCAGGGCGTTGAGCTGCAGGTTGCCGTCGTGCAGGGCGAGCGCCAGCGACGGGATACCGGTCTCGAAATTCGCCAGTTGCGCCTGCCCGCCGAGCCGTGGTTGCGCACGGGTGCCGCCGAGCGCAATGCGGCCGGACAGGCGGCCGGTCGGTTCGACGATGTCGGCCGAGAACATCTCGATCCAGGTCAGCTCGTCGGTGTCGAACGCGAGTTCGCCGTCGAGCGGCGCGTAGGCATCCCAGCCGGTGGTGATGCGCGCGTCGATCCGGCCGTCGTCGTTGAACACCGTGCCAAGCGTGGTCTCGATGCCCTGCGGCCGGAAATTGGCCTGCAGCAGCAGGTCGTCGTAG
Organism: Lysobacter sp.; assembly: GCA_050737755.1. Lineage (GTDB taxonomy): Bacteria > Pseudomonadota > Gammaproteobacteria > Xanthomonadales > Xanthomonadaceae > Novilysobacter. The sequence continues at coordinate 5,107 of JBOHYC010000130.1, read as the reverse complement.
CGCAGCAGCTCGCGGCGCGCGCGTTCGCTGAACTTCAGTCCACCGCTGGCCGAGGCGACGCGTGCCTGCCCGACCCAACCGTTGCCCTGCGGCCGCAGTTGGGCGTCGATTGCCAGTTCGCCACGCAGCAACCACTTGCGCCCGTCCTGCTCCGGCAGGTAGGCGCTGGCGAGCGACAGTGGCAGGCCCTGGCCGTTGATGGTGACGCCGCGGCGCGGCCAGTCGGCGTCGGCGCACAGCGAGCCTCCGGCGCTGGAGGCGAGGCAGAAATCGTCCAGGGTCGCGCGGCCGCTGTCCCAGCCGAACGTAGCAGCTTGCTGCAGGCGCCAGTCTGCGCCGCGTTGCGGCGCCAGTTGCAGGCTGGCGATGGTGCCGCTCCAGCGGTTGCCGCGACGCGCGACGTCGGCGCCGAGGTCGAGGCGACCGACTTCGCCCTGCGCCTGCGCGTCGAGACGCAATGCCTCGACCGCGCCATGCGCGTTGATGTCGATCCGGTCGAGCGCGACGCCGGCGACCAGCCCGGAGGCGCGCACCGTCATCGCGCCACTACCGCGCGACCACGGCAGCTCGCCGTCGATCGCGAGCGAGTCGGCGGAGTAGTCGCCGTAGCGGATCGCGCTGCCATCGAGGTCGGCGGTGATGTCGGGCGCGCTGCGCGGGCCTGCCAGTCGCAGCGTGCCGCGCAGGGTGCCGCTGGCATCGGGCAACAGGTCGGCCAGTTGCAGCGGCGCGAAGCGGGCGTCGATGTCGAGGCGATCATCGACGCGTCCCTCGGCATCGATCCGGCTGCCGCCGAGGCTCAACGCGACCTCGCCCTCATAGACGGTGGTTCCGCCGGTGGGGGCGGCGCCGTGCATGGCGAAGTTGGCGTTGCCATCGAGCGGCCGTCCACGCAGGCGGCCGCCGAGGTCGCTGACGTCGGCGTTGATGTCGAGGCCGCCGTCGGCACGGGTCAGGCCAGTGCTGATGATGTCGCCGTTGACCGCGCCGTCCCAGCCGGTGGCGAAGTAGCCGGGGTCGAAGCCGGCGAGGCGCGCATTGATGTCCCAGCCCAGCGCCGGTGCCCAGGCGATCGCGCCGGTGGCATCGAGGGTTCCGGTCGGCATCTGCACGTGCAGCGTCTTGAGCTGCATGCGTTCGGCATCGCCGCGGCCGTCGAGGGTGAGGTCGGCCTGCTGGCCGTCGCGGGCGAGCGTGGCGCGCCCGACCAGCGCCCAGGCCTGCATGGTGCCGGCGAAGCCGAAGTTGCCATCGGCTTCGATCACTGGCTCCGGAGCCGCCGGGGCGGGCGCAGCACCGGTCGCGGTCGCGCCGCCCCATTGCAGGTCGCGGGCGTTGGCGGCGAAGCGGAACGTGGCGTTGCCGGGGTCGTTGAAGTCGGCGTGGCCGCGCAGTCGCAGCTGGCCGTCGAACAGCTGCAGGTGCAGCGGATCGACCCGCAGCACCTGGTCTTCGAGACGCACTTTAGAGGGCAGCACCGTCGCGGTGAAATCGCCCTGCCGCGCGTGACCGCTCAGGGTCGCATCGCCGCCGATGCCATCGGCCTGCAGCCGCAGCGACAGCGGCGTGTCGGTGGGCTCGGCGGCGGGTTCGGTGAGCAGGCCGATATCGAGAGCGTCGGCATTGGCGCGCAACTGCCAGCGCGGGCGGTTGGGATCGCGGTTGTCCTCGCGCAACACCAGCGTCGCGCGCAGCGGTCCGGGGGCGTTGCCGGCCAGCGCAACATCCATTCGCGCAAGGTTGCCGCGCGCGACGAAACCGAGCCGCGCCGGCGTGCGTGCATTGGCCGCCGGCAGCACAGCGGTCGCGACCAGGTCGGTGCGGTAGTTGTCGCCGGGCGCGTAGTCGCCGTTGACGTTGAAGCGGCCGCGGTCGCTGTCGACCACCAGTTGCTCGACGTGCAGTTCGCCGTCGTCGGCGAGCAGGCCGCCGCGCAGCCGGGTGATGTCGATCAGCGGCGCGCCGGCGCTGGACACGCGCAGGCCGTCGATCCGCACGTCGTCGGCTTGCAGCGCCAATGGCGGCGCGATCTGCGGCAGCGAGTCGGGCCAGCGCGGCAACTCGAACGGCGCGTCGGATTCGGGCAGGTCGAGGGTGGCGTCGGTCAGCTGCAGCGCGTCGAGCCGCAGGCGGCGACCGAGCAGCGGCCGGATCGCCGGGTCGATCATGGCCTCGCGCGCGGTGAACACGATCGTGCCCATCGCGCAGCTCGCGGTGTCGGTCGGCACGCAGGTCGGATCGCGCTGGCGCGGCAGGGTGAAGCGCACGTCATGCAGGGTCAGCGGGCCGGATGCCGGGCCCTCGGCGCGCGACCAGCTCAGTTCGGCGTCGGCCGGCAGCCGCGCGACGATCTGTGCGAGCAGGAAGTCGCGGCCGCCGATCGTGGTCAGCAGCCAGTAGCCCAGCAGCACCACCGCCAATACCAGCGCGCCGGCCAGCAGCACGCTGCGCACGGCGAGCACGCGCAACCGCGCCTCGCGCTTGCGGCGCAACTCCTTGATGCGTTCCTCGCGCTGTTCGGGCGTCAGGTCCGGGTCGAGGTGCCGGCGGCGGAAACGGATCTGTCGAAGGCTCGGTGCCATCGCTACAGGTCCGCGCCGACGCTGAGGTAGAGCTGGAACGACGAGTCCGGATCGTCCAGACCATGGCCGATGTCGAGCCGCACCGGCCCCACCGGCGACCGCCAGCGCACGCCTGCGCCCACGCCGGTGCGCCAGTCCGGGGTGCCGTTGAACGCGCTGCCGGTATCGACGAACGCCGCTGCGCCCCAGCTCGGGGTGAAGTAATGCTCAAACTCGACCCCGGCGGTGGCGACGTTCCTGGCGCCGACCGCGTAGAGCTTGCCATCGACCCCCTCGATCCGCGGGCCGACCTCGCGCCAGCCGTAGCCGCGGATGCTGTCGTCGCCGCCGGCGAAGAAGCGCAGGCTCGGCGGCATGTCGACCAGCGCGTTGGTGTAGGTGTGGCCGAGTTCGCCACGCACGATCAGGCGGTTGCGCTCGCCGATGCCGCGGTACCAGTGGCTGGTCGCGCGGATCTGGGCGAAGCTCGCATCGGAACCGGCGCCCTCTACTCCGGCGCGCAGCAGCAGCGTGCCCGACAGGCCGTCGCGCGGGAACACCAGGTTGTCGGCGTCGATGTACTCGGCGCGCAACGACGGATACGTAAACGTGGCGTATCGGTAATCGCGCGGCGTCTCCGGGTCGCCGTCGTCATCGGCGAGGTAGGCCCAGCGCTCGCGCAGCGCATGCATCGAGGCGACCACGGTCAGGTGGTCGTTGACCTCGCCGCTGCGGCTGCCGACGAACTCGATCCGGCGCGAGTCGACATAGTCGGATTGCTCGTCGGCGGCCTGCGCGCTGATCGTGTACCAGCCGTCCAGCCAGGCGAACGCGGGGATGCGGTACTGCAGCGTCAGGGTCTTGCGCTTCTGCGCGTAGTCGAGCTGGGCCAGGGCCTTGTGGCCGCGGTCGTTGACGTAGCGGCGCTCCAGCCCGAGCCGCACGCCGGGACCGCTGTCGGTGCCGTAGCCGAGGCCGGCGGTGTAGATGCTGCGCTTGGCCGGGGTCAGCGTGACGGTGACCGGCACGTCGTTGCCGACCGCATCCTCGGGACGCGGCTGGATGTCGATGCTGGCGAAGTAGTCGAGTCGGGCGAGGGATTCGCGCAGGCGGTCGAGCTTGCCCTGGTGGTAGTAGCTGCCGTCTTCCCAGTACTGCAGTCGATCCAACAGCGCGGGTCGGATAATCTGCCGTGGGGTTTGTTCGAAGGTGAGCGGACCCATGTCGTAGCGCTGTCCGCTGGTCCAGACGAGGTCGATGTCGGCGGCGTTGTCGGCACGCGTGACCTCGACCCGGCGGCTGGCGAAGTCCGCGTCGAAGTAACCGCGCACCGCGAGTCTTCGACTGATACGGGTCTTGCTGGCTTCGTACAGCGCGTGGTCGAACACCTCGCCGACATCGGGTTCGAACTCGCCGAGGTCCTCGCGCAGGTAGCGGTCGCGGCGGCCCTCGCCGGTGATCGCGACATGCGAGCGCCGCACCGTGACCGGGTCGCCCGGCTCGACGGTGATGGTGACGGTGGTCGCGCCTTCGCCGCGGCTACGCTCGACGTTGATCGTCGGCGAGTAATAGCCGAACGGCTGCAGCGCCTCGCGGGTCTCGTCATCGGCCTCGCGCACCAGGTAGGCGAGGCGGCGGCCGGACAGCTCCTTGCCCTGCGCATCGACCAGGGTCAGGGCGGCGCGGACGTTCTGCGTCATCGGCTCGTCGAGCCCGACGATACGGACCTCGCCGACCTGCGCCGCATGCGCCGCGGGGATCGCGAGGCTGCTGGCGAACAGGCACGACGCGATGGCGGCAATGCGGTGGGGGGAGCGCATGCGCGCAGGATAGCCGGTGGGCGTCAAGAAGCGATTAACGCGGTGTGCCGGTTTCGTGCGTTCGCGTCAGCTCGACAGGTGCTCGATCGCGGCGACGCTGCCGAGGCGGTCGCTGAGTCGCTTCAACAACGCCAGGCGGTTGTTGCGGACCGCTTCGTCATCGGCATTGACCATCACCGCCTCGAAGAACGCATCGACCTGTGGCCGCAACCGCGCGAGGCGGCCGAGGACGGCGACGTAATCGCGGTCGGCCAGCAAAGGGTCGGTGTCGGTAATCGCGGCATCGATCGCGTCGGCCAGCTCACGCTCGGCCGGCTCGGCGAACAACCCCGGGTCGATCGCGGTGGGCAGTTCGCCCTCTACCTTGCGCAGGATGTTGCGGCTGCGCTTGTTGGCGGCGGCGAGGGCGTCGGCCTCGGGCAGCTTGGCGAACTCGACGATGGCCTTGATGCGCTGGTCGAAGTCGTGCAGCGACCCGGCGGTTCCGGTCGCGAATGACGTCGCTCCTGCAAAATCTCCGGATACCTCGCTACCCCCTGTAGGAGCGACGTGAGTCGCGATTGGAGCCACGCCCTGCAACACCGCCTCGAACTGCTGAGGTGTCACACCACGCTCTGCGTAATAACCGCGCAGGCGATCGAACACGAACTCGCGCACCTCCCCAACGTCGGCCACGGCTTCGGACTTGCCGACCTGCACCGCTCCGACACCGTCGCGCGCCGCCGC
>JBOHYC010000129.1:0-1931 GCA_050737755.1 Lysobacter sp. | reverse complement strand
GTGCTGGCGTTGCTGGTGGTGAAGTTCGCGATCCTGTTCGCGGTCGGGGTGCGGCCGGGCGGCCTGTCGCGGCGCGATGCGCTGCAACTGGCGGCGGTGCTGGCGGTCGGCGGCGAGTTCGCGTTCGTGGTGTTCTCCGAGGCGGTCAAGGCGGGCCTGCTCGACGACGTGATGCGCGACCGACTGGTCGCGGCGGTCGGTGTATCGATGGCGCTGACGCCGTTGCTGATGATCGCGATCGCACGCTTCCTGCGCGGCCATCCGGTGGCGCGACCGGCGCGCGACTACGACCCGATGCCCGACGACGGCCATCCGCAGGTGCTGATTGCCGGCTTCGGACGTTTCGGGCAGATCGTCGCGCGCCTGCTGGTGGCGCAGAAGGTGCCGTTCATCGCGATCGAACACAGCGCTGACCAGGTCGACTTCATGCGCCGCTTCGGCAACCCGCTGTTCTACGGCGACCCGGCCAAGCCCGAACTGCTGCGTTCGGCGGGCGCCGCGCACGTGCGGGTATTCGTCATCGCGATCGACGACCCGGAAGCCAGCCTGCGCACGGTGCGGGTGATCCGCCGGCTTTACCCGCAGGCCAAGGTCATCGCCCGCGCGCGCGACCGCCGGCATGCCTGGGACCTGATGGACCTGGGTGCGCAGTCACAACGCGAAATGCTGCTGTCGAGCCTGCAGGTCGGCGAAGACGTGCTGGTCGCGCTCGGCGTGCCGGCCGCGGTGGCGCGCGACCACGGCCGCCGGTTCCTCGCCCACGACGAGCGGCTGCTCAACGCGCAGTACCTGGTCCATGACGATGCCGAAGCGTTGATGCAGGCGTCCAGCGATGCGCGGCGCGAGCTGGAGCAGTTGTTCGACGCCGACCAGGGCGCCGGCGTGCTTGGGGGCATCACCCGTCGCAAGGACGCGCCGCCGCCGAAAGAAGTCGGGGAGCCTGACGGCGCCTAGCGCGGGTCGTCGCGCAGGAACCGCGCCATCGACACCTCACCTCCGGCGGTCGGCGGGGCGAACTCGGCTGCGATGTCGATGAAGCCCCGCATGACCGCGATCTCGCGCGGGCTGCGGTTGAGGGTATCGCGCAGATCCGGGTCGGCGGACTCGCGAAGCAGCCACTTCACCACCTTCAGCAAGCCATGCAGCGCGGCCAGGTGCAGCGGGCCGAAGCCGCGCGGGTCCTGCCGGTCGAGGCGGGCGTCGTGGTCCATCAGTTGTTCAAGGCCGGCGATCAGCACGTCCTCGTCGGCGGGGCTGCCGGGTTCGGCACGCGCGCCGAGCAGCAGCAGCAGCGGCGTGGCACCGCCATCGACCGCGCGGTCGGAGTCGGCTTCGGCTCCGGCCAGCAGCAGGGTGTCGAACAATGCGACCAGCCGGGTGCGTTCGCGCGCGCCGAAGCCGAACATCGCGGCGCAATGCAGCGCGGTGCGGCCCTCCGCGTCGACCGCACGCACGTTGGCGCCGGCACCGAGCAGGCGCGCAGCCAGGTCCGGCAGGCCGAGTGCGCAGGCGACCATCAGCACGGTCAGCTCGCCGGGCAGGCGCTGTTCGATATCCGCGCCGGCCGCCAGCAGGCGGTCGACGATGTCGCTGTGACGCATGCTGACCGCCGCCGACAACGGGGTCGCGCCGGAACCGGCCGCGAGCTGCGGGTCGGCGCCGCGCGCGAGCAGCAGGTCGACCACCGCGCGGTGCCCGCCGCCGGCCGCGCGCAGCAAAGCAGTGCAGCCCTGGCTGTCGAGCGCATCGACCGGCAGTCCGAGATCAAGCAGGCGACGCACTGCATCGGCGTCACCGACGATGGCGGCGGCGGGGACGTCGGCGGCTTCCAGTCGCCTGCGCGGCAACGGCCAGCCACGCCAGTCGAGCCAGTCGGCGAGGTCGCGACGGCCGGCCGACAGCGCCACGCCGAGCGGGGTCTGGCCGTCGGC
>JBOHYC010000128.1:0-11687 GCA_050737755.1 Lysobacter sp. | reverse complement strand
GGTGCCCGCGATCCTGTCGGGGCTCAAGACCATCGTGTCCACAGGCACCCGCGCGCTGCAGGACCAGCTCTACCACCGCGACCTGCCGCGGGTGCGCGACGCGCTGGGGATCGGCCTCAAGACCGCGCTGCTCAAGGGCCGCGCCAACTACCTGTGCCATTACCGGCTGGGGCAGGCCAAGGGCGAGGGCCGCTTCCATAGCCGCGAGATGGCCGGCCAGTTCCAGCGGATCGTCGCCTGGGCGGGGCGGACCCGGATGGGCGACCTCGCCGAGCTGGAAACCCTGCCCGACGACTCGCCGTTGCTGCCGATGGTGACCTCGACCACCGACAACTGCCTCGGCAGCGAGTGTCCGTTCTTCTCCGAATGCTTCGTCGTGCAGGCGCGGCAGCGTGCGCAGGCGGCCGATCTGGTCGTGGTCAACCACCACCTGCTGCTGGCCGACCTTGCACTCAAGCAGGAGGGTTTCGGCGAGATCCTGCCGGGCGCGCAGGCGTTTGTAGTCGACGAGGCCCACCAGTTGCCGGAGCTGGCCTCGCAATTCTTCGGTGAGGCATTGAGCGCGCGGCCGCTGGTCGAACTGGCGCGCGACGCGCTGGCCGAATGCAAGCAGGCAACCGGCGCACTGGCGGTGCTGCAGGAGCCGACCCGCGCGCTGGAGCAGGCCGTCCGCGGCCTGCGTGCGGCGATGGACGAACTTCCGGTGCGCGGTACCCGCCGCCGCGCGGCCGAGGACGCCAATGTCGAAGCCGCGATCGACGGCTTGCTGCAGGCATTGCGCGATCTGCACGCCGCGCTGCTGCCGCTGCGCGAGGCGGCGCCGGGTTTCGACAGTTGCACCGCGCGGGCGAAGGAGTTCGAAAACCGACTGCGGCGCTGGCGCGACGAAGGGCTCGACGATGAAGGCGAGCGTGCCGACATGGCCGATGAAGAATCCGACAGCGACGAGCCGCCGGACGATCGCGGCCCGTTGCGTGCCGGTGACGACGCGCCCAGCGTGCTCTGGTACGAACTCACCGCGCGCGGCTTCCGCCTCAGCCGCACCCCGCTCGATGTCGCCGGTCCGCTGGCGCAGCACCGCGCTCGCTCGCAGGCGGCGTGGGTGTTCACCTCGGCCACGCTGGCGATCGGCGGTCGCTTCGAGCACTACGCGATCAAGCTCGGCCTGAAAGACCCGACCACGCTGCTGGCGCCGAGCCCGTTCGACTGGCCGACCCAGGCGTTGTGCTACCTGCCTTCGGGCCTGCCCGAACCGGCCGCGCGCCATTACACCGACTCGATCGTGGAAGCGATCCGGCCCGTGCTCGAAGCCTCGGCCGGCCGCGCGTTCGTGCTGTTCGCCTCGCACCGCGCCCTGCGCGAGGCCGCGCAATTGCTTCGCGACGGCCCGTGGCCGCTGTTCGTGCAGGGCGAAGGCCCGCGCTCGCTGCTGCTGGAGCGCTTCCGCGCCTCCGGCAACGGTGTGCTGCTCGGCGCCGCGAGTTTCCGCGAAGGCGTCGATGTCGCCGGCGATGCACTCAGCGTGGTGGTGATCGACAAACTGCCGTTCGCCGCGCCGGACGATCCGGTCTTCGAAGCACGGCTGGAAGCGATCCGCCGCGGCGGCGGCAACCCGTTCCGCGACGAGCAACTGCCGCAGGCGGTGATCGCGCTCAAGCAGGGCGCTGGCCGGTTGATTCGCAGCGAGACCGACCGCGGCGTACTGGTGCTGTGCGACCCGCGCCTGACCGGCAAGAGCTACGGTCGGGTGTTCATGGACTCGCTGCCGCCGCTGCCGAAAACGCGGCGGGTCGAGGACGTGCAGGCGTTCTTTGCGCCAGAATCGCTGGCCCACGCCGATGATCAAGCCGGCGCAATGGAGACCCACCCGTGAAACTGCTGGCGTTCGAACTGGCGACCGAGGCCTGCTCGGTGGCGTTGTGGATCGATGGCGAGGTGCGCGAGCGCTTCGAGATCGCGCCGCGACGACATGCCGAGCTGGCACTGCCATGGGCCGACGCCCTGCTGGCGGAGGCCGGCGTGGCGAAGTCGCAACTCGACGCGATCGCACTCGGTCGCGGCCCGGGCGCCTTCACCGGCGTGCGCCTGGCGATCGCGATCGGACAGGGCATCGCGCTGGCGCTGGACCGGCCGATCGTGCCGGTCTCGACGCTGGCGGCGTTGGCGGTTGCGCGCCGTCTCCCGCTTGCGGGAGACGTCCGGGGTGAGGGCGTGTCAGCTCGCCGTGTCCTCGCCGCAATCGACGCCCGCATGGGCGAGGTCTACAGCGCCGCATTCGAGCTGCGCGACGGCGATGCGATCGCGCTCGACCGCGAAACGGTGGGCACACCGGATACGGTGCAGGTCCCCGATGGCGGAGACGACTGGCGCGGTGTCGGCACAGGATTCGGTGCCTGCGATGGCGCCCTGAGCGATCGCCTGTCGGGTCGACTGCAATCCATCGATGCCACCGCCCTGCCACATGCGGGCGATGTAGCGCGGCTCGCCGCCGTGGCTTTCAAGCGCGGCGAAGCGGTCGCACCCGAGCGGGTCGAGCCGGCCTACCTGCGCAACAACGTCGCACTCACCATCCGCGAGCAGCAGGCGCTGCGCGACGCGCGTGACGGATTTCGACCGGCCTAACGATCGACCAGTTCACCGCCGGCCAGGAACGCCCAGGTCCGGGTCACGTGCAGGATGTCCGGGTCTTCCTCGGTCTTCGGCAGTGGCGGATAGGGCTCGGCCAGCCGTGCGATGCGCAACGCGGAAGCGTCCAACAGCGGGATGCCGCTGGACACCACGATCTCCGAGTTCTCAACGCTGCCGTCGCGACGCACCGCGACGCTGATCACCACTTGGCCGGCCAGGTGCCGTCGACGCGCCTCGTCGGGATAATTGAGGTTGCCAACCCGCTCGACCCGGTCGACCCAGCCACGCAGGTAACCGGCCCACGCATATTCGGTGGTGCTGGCGGAGACGAACTTGCGCTCGGGCCGCTTGGCGTAACGCTCCGAGCGCAGGTGAATCTCGGCCGCCAGTCGCGCCATCTCCATGTCATGGGCGATCTTGCGATCGCCGCGCGGAAGTGGCCGCTCGTCCGGCTCGGGCGTTGCGCGCGCAGTCGCGGTGGCTGTTTCGCCAAGGGTGCTGCTGACCACGCGTTCCTGCGGTCGCGGCTGCGGTGCCGGCGACTGGGCGCGCAACTCGCGCGGGGCCATGCCGCTCGCCGCCTGCGGCAACGGTCCCGACTGGCGTTCGGTTGGTCGGTTACTTTTTTCGTGCTCGCCGCCGCCCCGGTTGTTGGCCTGGGCGAGGAAATCCGCCTGTTCCGGGGTCAGCGCGGTGCTGGTCCGGGTCAGGATCACGTCCAGCGTCGGCATCACCGGCGCCGCGCTTTCCAGCGCGAAGCCGACGCCAAGCAGCAGCACGCCGTGCAGCAGCAACGACAATACCAGGGTCGCGCCGAGACGCTGGCCCTCGTTGATGGCCGGTTGCGCCGCGACCGCGCTCATGCCGCGTTGGCGCGCGCTTCGATCGCGTCGAACAGGTCGGCGCAGATGTTCAGGCCGAACTGGGCATCCAGTTCACGGATGCAGGTTGGGCTGGTGACGTTGACCTCGGTCAGGTAGTCGCCGATCACGTCGAGGCCGACGAACAGCATGCCCCGGCGCTTCATTTCCGGCGCGACCTGCGCGGCGAGCCAGCGGTCGCGCTCGGTGAGCGGGCGACCTTCGCCGCGACCGCCGACCGCGAGGTTGCCGCGGAACTCGTCACCCTGCGGAATCCGCGCCAGGCAGTAATCGACCGGCACGCCATCGACCAGCAGGATGCGCTTGTCGCCGTCCTTGATCTCCGGCAGGTAGCGCTGCGCCATCGCCAGGCTGCGGCCGCCCTGGGTCAGGGTTTCCAGGATCACGTTGGCGTTGGGATCGCCGTGGCTGACCCGGAAGATCGAACGCCCGCCCATGCCGTCGAGCGGCTTGAGCACGGCTTCGCGGTGTTCGGCGACGAACGCCTTCAGCGTCGCCGCGTCGCGGGTCACCACGGTGGGTGGGCAGCACTGCGGGAACAGCAGCGCAGCCAGCTTCTCGTTGTAGTCGCGCAGGCCCTGCGGGTCATTGACCACCAGCGCGCCCGCGCTCTGCGCAACGCCGAGGATCTGCGTGTCGTGGATGAACTCGTCGTCGACCGGCGGGTCCTTGCGCATCAATACGACGTGGCCGGTGCCAAGTTCGATTTGTGACGACTGTCCCAAATCGAACCAATGCGCCGGATCCTCCCGGACCTGTAGCGCAGCGACCTTCGCGACCGCGCGACCATCGCGCAGCGCCAGCCCGCCGGGTATCACGTACCACAGCCGATGGCCGCGCCGTTGTGCCTCCAGCAGCATCGCGAATGTTGAATCCTTGGCGATCTTGATCGATCCGATCGGATCCATCACGACAACGATGTCGAGTGACATGGCGGCACGCGGTGTGGGAGTCGGGCGATGGTAGCAGGCACATCCGTGCCAACTCCGGGCCCGCAATCGCATTCATGTTCGTTGTGACGAAAATTGCGAGCTTGACAGCGTGCATTGGGCTTGGAATAAAGGCACTCTACGCGACGCGCCCGGGGTTCCGCGTCGGCGCGCTTCGCAACAGGGGACATTGGAAAATGCAGGACGAGGGTCGCAACGGCAGCCTCGATGGTTTGCGAGTCATGGTTATCGATGACTCCAAGACCATCCGGCGCACCGCTGAAACGTTGCTCAAACGAGAAGGTTGCGCGGTGGTCACGGCCACCGATGGCTTCGAGGCGTTGGCGAAGATCGCCGACCAGCAGCCTCAGATCATCTTCGTGGACATCATGATGCCGCGGCTGGATGGCTATCAGACCTGCGCGCTGATCAAGAACAACCAGGTCTTCAAGGGCACGCCGGTGATCATGCTGTCGTCCAAGGACGGCCTGTTCGACAAGGCCCGCGGGCGCATCGTCGGTTCCGAGCAGTACCTCACCAAACCATTCACGCGCGAGGAACTCCTCGACGCCATCCGAACGCACGTCAACGCCTGACCGGGGGGTAAGGCATCACATGGCACGTATTCTTCTGATCGAGGATTCGCCGACCGATACGGCGGTTCTCACCCAATTGCTGGAACGCAACGGCCATGACGTACTGGCCTCGGGAAGCGCCGAGGACGGCATCGACATGTGCCGCCGGGAGCAGCCCGACCTGGTCCTGATGGACGTCATCCTGCCCGGCATGAACGGTTTCCAGGCCACCCGCGCGCTGTCGCGCGATGCCGAGACCAAGTCCATCCCGGTGTTGATCGTCAGCACCAAGGGCATGGAAACCGACAAGGCCTGGGGCCTGCGCCAGGGCGCCAAGGACTACATCGTCAAGCCGCCGCGCGAGGACGAGTTGATCGCCCGGATCAACGCGCTGCTGGGGTCGTGAGCGAGTCGCCCGCAATGAACGCACCGGCGATGAACGTGGCCCCGTTCGATGTCCTGGTCGACTACGAGCGCCGCAGCCTCGAACACGTTGCCGGTCTGCCCGAGCAGCTCGACGCGCCCGGTCTGTGGCGTGGCGTCGGCTACCGCATCGGCAACCGCCGGCTGGCCTCGGATTTCGGCGAAGTGCTGGAAATCCTGCCGCTGCCACAGGTCACCCCGGTGCCTGGCGCGCAGCCGTGGATGCTCGGCCTGGCCAACGTCCGCGGCAACCTGTTGCCGATCGTCGACCTCAAGCAGTTTCTCGAAGGCGAGCGCACCGTGCTGCATGAAAGCCAGCGGATCCTGCTGGTGCGCCAGCCCGGCGGCGACGTGGCGGTACTGATCGACGAGCTCTACGGCCAGCGCAGCTTCAACGAGCAGCACCTGGTGGAGGCCGACGACGAGATCGCGACGCACCTGGGCGACGGCCGCTACGCCAATTTCATCGGACGGGCCTACCGCCTGGACGACACCACGTGGGGCATCTTCAGCCTGGACCGGCTGGCCCGCACGCCCGAGTTTAGACAAGCCGCTTCCGACATGCCGCGGCCTGAACACCACAGCGGTACACCCCGCGCCAGCAACGTACCTGAGGTCGAAAATGAGCACTGAGATGAATTCCGTCGCCGGCAAGGCGCGCAATGTCGGCGTCAACACCTGGCTGATCGTGCTGGGCCTGGCGGTGCTGGTATTCGGCCTGAACACCGGTTACGCGACCTGGAAGGCGGCCCGGTTGGGTGGCGCCAGCGCCGCGGCATCGAGCCTGCAGGTGCAATCGCAGCAGCTGGCGGTGCAGGGACAGGAAGCGGTCGGCGGTAACGCCGGGGCGTTTACCGAGTTCAAGACCACGCAGTCGCAGATCGACGAGAACATCAACGATCTCAACACCAACTTCGGTGCCACGCCGGGCGTGACCGGGCCGATCAACACGGTAACCGCGACCTGGGCGCCGCTCGGCAAGAGCGCGGAGCAGGTGCTCGCGAGCCAGAAGGCGGTGCTGGGCCTGGCCGACAGCGCCAACAACTTCACCGGACAAGTGCCGCAGTTGCAGGCGCGCCTGGACGAACTGGTCCGCGCGATGTCAGGCAGCGGCTCGCCGTCGTCGCAGGTCTACTACGCACTCCGCCAGGTGGTGTTGTCGGGAACCATGGCGCGCCGGGTGACCGAGATCCGTGCAGGTGGCGCCGGTGCGGAGGCCGCGGGTGACGGCCTGGTCCGTGATGCCGCGATCTTCAACAACGTGCTCGCCGGCCTGCGTACGGGCGACGAGGCCGGTGGCGTCAACAAGCTGACCAACGCGGGCGCGCTGGCCGCACTGGCCCAGACCGAGACCCTTTGGGCGGAAATGAAGAAGGATCTCGACGCCATCGTGGCCAGCTCGCAGAACCTGTTCCGCGCACAGGCCGCAGCCGAAGCAATCACCAACGGTTCCGACAAGCTGCTGTCCGACAGCCGCTCGCTGTTCGATGCGTTCACCGCGTTCGGCTCGCTGAAGGACACCAGCCTCCTCGGCAACCTGTGGATCTCGATCATCTCCGGCGCGCTGGCGCTGCTCGCGATCGTGTTCCTGGTGCTGTCGCTCAACAGCCAGCAGAAGAAGCGCTACGAGACCACCAAGGAACTCAACGACCGCAACCAGGAGGCGATCATGCGCCTGCTGGACGAAATGGGCTCGCTCGCGGAAGGCGACCTGACCGTCAAGGCGACCGTGACCGAGGACATGACCGGCGCGATCGCGGACTCCATCAACTTCGCCGTCGAGCAGCTGCGCAGCCTGGTGCAGACGATTACCGACACCTCGGTGCAGGTCGCCTCCAGTGCACAGGAGACGCAGGCCACCGCCATGCACCTGGCCGAGGCCGCCGAACACCAGTCGCAGGAAATCACCTCCGCCTCCAGCCGCATCAGCGAGATCGCGGCCAGTATCGACCAGGTGTCGAAGAACTCCGCCGAGTCCGCCGACGTGGCGCAGCGCTCGGTGCAGATCGCGACGGCCGGTGCCGGCGTGGTGCGCCAGACGATCCAGGGCATGGACAATATCCGTGACCAGATCCAGGAAACTTCCAAGCGAATCAAGCGCCTCGGCGAGTCGTCGCAGGAGATTGGCTCCATCGTTGAACTGATCAACGACATCTCCGAGCAGACCAACATCCTGGCGTTGAACGCGGCCATCCAGGCGGCCTCGGCCGGTGAGGCGGGCCGCGGGTTCGCGGTGGTGGCCGATGAAGTGCAGCGCCTCGCGGAACGCTCGTCCAACGCGACCAAGCGAATCGAATCGCTGGTGCAGACCATTCAGGCCGATACCAACGAGGCGGTCAGCTCGATGGAGCAGACGACTTCGGAAGTGGTCGCCGGTGCGCGACTGGCCGAGGACGCGGGTACCGCACTGGGCGAGATCGAGAAGGTGTCGTCGGATCTGTCGGGTTTGATTCAGGGCATCTCGGCAGCGTCCCAGCAGCAGTCCGGTGCGGCGGCCAACATCACCCAGACCATGAACACGATTCAGCAGATCACCTCGCAGACCACGCAGGGTGCGAACCAGACCGCGCAATCGATTGGAAACCTGGCGCAGCTCGCCGCCGATCTTCGCCGTTCGGTCGCCGACTTCAAGCTGCCGGCCTGAGCCCGGATTGGACGTTGCAATGAACAGCATGACCGCCGGCCGCCGTCGCCTGCGACCCGGCCCCGCTGACCGGTGGAGTGCACGATGACCGTGATGCGTGACGCAATCGATACCACCACGCTGGGCTGGATCAAGCCGGAGCTGGACGAGACCCTGCGCCAGGCGCGCCAGGAAATCGAGGCCTTCGTCGAGACGCCCGGTGACATCGACCGCATGCGCGAGTGCGCCAGCCACCTGCACCAAGTGCACGGCACGCTGCGCATGGTCGAGTTGTACGCGCCGGCGATGGTTGCCGAGGAAATGGAGCGCCTGTCGCTGGCGCTGGTCCACGGCGAGATCAGTGATCGGGACGACGCCTGCGCGATGCTGATGCGTGGTGTCGTGCAGTTGCCCGATTACCTGGAGCGCCTGCAGGGCGGCCACCGCGACATCCCGATCGTGCTGTTGCCGTTGCTCAACGAATTGCGCGCGACCCGCGGCGAAACGGGGCTCACCGAAAGCGTGCTGTTCGCGCCCAATCTCGACCGTCCGTTGCCGACCGACCTGCCGGCACCGGTGGCCGCCGCGCCCACGATCCGCAGCGGCGCCCAGCCGAGCAGCCCGAACCTGGCCGCGCTGCGCGCCGCGCTCGCGCAGTGGCCGGAGACCGGTGCGCCGGCTGATGCCGCGCAACTGGCCAACATCGTCGACGGACTGCTGGCCGAAGTTTCGGTCGAACCGTTGCGGCGGATGCTGTGGGTGGCCTCCTCGGTCGCCGGCGCGCTGCGTGACGGCGCGTTGCCTCCGACCCGGGCGCTGCGCCTGGCGTTTGGCGGCGTCGAGCGCGAAGCCCGACAGATGCTCGACGACAACGGCTACAGCGCTCCGAGCAACGAGCCCAACGCCGAGCCGACCCGGCAGTTGCTGTACCACGTCGCCCACAGCCAGGGCGGCCATCCGGCGCTGGACAATCTGCGCCAGACCTTCGAGCTTGATGCCGAACTCCCGAGCGAATCGGAAATCGAGCACGCCCGCGGCAGCCTCAGCGGCCGCAACCGCGCGTTGCTCGACACCGTCTCGGCGGCGATAAAGGAAGACCTGCTGCGGGTCAAGGATTCGCTCGACCTGCACCTGCGTACCGGTAAGACCGACGCCGCCGAGTTGCGGCCGCAGGTCGAAGCCCTGGGCCGGGTCAGCGACACCCTCGGCATGATGGGCCTGGGCATCGCCCGGGGCGTGGTGTTGCAGCAGCGCGATGCGATGCACGAGATCGTCGCAGGGCAGCGCCCGGCCGACGAGTCGGCATTACTCGACGTGGCGGGCGCCTTGCTTTATGTCGACGCGTCGCTCGACGAGCAGGTATCGCGCCTGGGCTTGACCGACGACCGCGCCGACGAGGACCTGCTCGCCAGCGAATCGCGCAAAGTGCTGGAAGTCGTCGTGCGCGAGGCGATCGCCAATTTCGGCGATGCCCGCCAGTCGTTCGTGGCGTTCGTCGAGACCAACTGGGACCACGCCGAACTGGTCGAGATCCCACGCCTGCTGGATGAGGTCTGCGGTGCGCTGCGCATCCTCGACCTGGACCTGCCGGCGGACTACCTGACAGGCGTCAAGCGCTACACAGAGGCCGAGCTGATCGGCCGCAAGCGCGTGCCCAATGGCCAGCAACTCGACACCATGGCCGATGCCCTGGCGAGCGTGGAGTACTACCTCGAAGCCCTGCGCGAACAGCGCCCGAATCGCGACCGCATCCTCGAGATCGCCCGCCACAGCCTTGAATCGCTGGGCTACTGGCCGTTGCCGAACAACATCGCGCCGCTGCAGGCCGAAATTCCCTCGCCACTGTCGGTGGAAGAGGAAGACGGCGCCGCTGCGGCGCTGGACATGGCTTCGAGCAGCGTTCCGGTTACCGAAAGCACCGCCGAAGCGATTGGTTTGGCCGAAAGTCCGGTGGTTGTCGAGACACCCGAAGTCGTGGTCGATGCCGCGCCGGAAGCCATTGCGGCTGCACCGACCCGTGCGGTCGATGCTGGTGCCGATGGTTTTGCCAGCAGCGACGATATCGACGACGAGATCCGCGAGGTGTTCCTCGAGGAGCTCGAGGAAGAGATCGCCAACCTGGGCGAGTTGCTGGTCAGCTGGCGCACGGCGCCGGAAAACATGGAGCAGCTGCGCTCGATCCGTCGCGTCTTCCATACCCTCAAGGGCAGTGGCCGGCTGGTCGGGGCCAAGACCCTGGGCGAGTTCAGCTGGAAGGTCGAAAGCATGCTCAACCGCGTGCTCGACGGCAGCCGGCTGGCCAGTCCGGCGGTGGTCGCGGTCGTCGATCACGCCTACGACGTCCTGCCGCAGCTGCACGCCGCGTTGGCCGGCACCGGGACGATCAGTGCCGACCTGGCCGGGATCGCGGCGGTTGCCGAACGTGTTGCCGCGGGCGAGGAGGCGACCTATGTCGCGCCGACGCCCCTGCCGGCAGTGGAAACCGTCGAGTCGGTTCTGGAAATCGATGACGAGGTGCACGCGCCCGTTCCCGACGAGGTTGTCGAACTGGAGTCGCCGATCGAACCGCCGGTCGACGTCGCGCTGGAAGCTGCGTTTGAAGAAGAGCCGGGAATCCCGGCATCGGTCGACGCCGTTCTGCTGGAGATCCTTGGCACCGAGGTTGCGGGACACCTCGCAACAATCGAGTTGTGGCTTGCAGCCAGCGAAGCGCAGCCGCAACCCGCCGACGATCGCCTGCAACGTGCGATCCATACGCTCAATGGCGCACTGGCGATGACCGAGGTACCGGTGATCACGGAGATCACCGCGCCGACCGAGGCCTACGTCAAGCGCCTGCTTGCTGCGGGCGAGAATGCCAGCGTCGAAGGCGTTGCAGGCATCGCGGCGGTTTCCGCGGCGGTCTCGCGCACCCTAAAGGCACTGCAGTCGAGCGCGCCCCGGATTCCCGAGTTCGAGGGCCTCGCGGCCCGCATGGCGGCGCTGCGCGACAGCCTGCCTGCGGCACGCCCCCCATCTTCGGACGAGGAGCTCGATGCCGCGCTGCCGACCGCACGTACCAGCGGCGTCTCGGTGGTCGACCTGAGCCCGTTCGCGGGCGACGCGGCGGCCATCGGAATCGATATCGAGGCCGACGCGGAATCGTTCGCGTCTACCGGCCTGCCTGATCCGGGTCTCGCTCACGCGACGCGGCTTGAGGAGGAGCGGGCAGAGGCCGAGCGGGTTGAAGCCGAACACCTTGAAGTCGAGCGCGTCGATGTGGAGCGACTCGAGGCGGAGCGTCTCGAAGCGACCCAGGCGGAAGCCGAACGCCTCGACGCCGAACGTCTGGAACGCGAGCTTCTCGAAGCGGAACGCCAGCAGGCCGAGCGACTTGAAGCAGAACGGATCGAAGCGGAGCGGGCGGAGTCCGAACGTGTCGAGATCGAGCTTCTCGAAGCGGAGCGCGTTGAAGCGGAGCGCCTTGAGACAGAGCGCGTCGAAGCGGAACGCCTCGAAACAGAACGCCTCGAAACAGAACGGGTTGAGGCCGAGCGTCTCGAAGCAGAACGTCTTGAGACCGAGCGCCTCGAAGCGGAACGTATTGAGGTAGAACGTCTCGAAGCCGAACGCCTGGCGGTCGAGCAGG
>JBOHYC010000127.1:0-16055 GCA_050737755.1 Lysobacter sp. | reverse complement strand
GGTGGACGCGCCGTGATCGGCCGTCCGCCGGAACGCGTACTAGACCTTCTGGACTGAATCCGGTCGCGCCGGTTCGCCGCCGGCTAGAACGATTTGCTCTCGCGCATCTTGGTGACCCTGCCCGGCGGGGTGAACGAATCACTGCGCGCGTTGGCCCAGAACGACTGGAATACCGCGTGGTCCGGAATGCCGGTCAAAAGGTCGCCCGGCTCCAGGAAGCGGTACAGCGCCGCCAGCGAGCGCACCTCGAACGGCGACACCCGCCGCAGGATGTGCTCGGGCCCGACCTCGCGTGGATGGCTCAGGCCCGACGCACACAGCAGGTCGCGCAACGCCAGCAGGGTGTTGTCATGGAAGTTGTGCACGCGCGTCCCCTTGTCCACGACGTCCAGGTGTTTCCAGCGATTGGGGTCCTGGGTGGCCACGCCGGTCGGGCACTGGCCGGTGTGACAGGCCTGCGCCTGGATGCAGCCCACCGCGAACATGAAACCGCGTCCAGCGTTGCACCAATCCGCGCCCATCGCCAGCGTGCGCGCCAGGTCGAATGCGCTGGTGATCCGTCCAGCCGCGCCGATACGCAAGTCGTCACGCAGTTCAAGCCCGACCAGCGTGTTGTGGACCAGCATCAACGCCTCGTGCATCGGCAGGCCGACATGGTCCATGAACTCGGCCGGTGCCGCACCGGTGCCGCCCTCGGCACCGTCGACGACGATGAAGTCCGGCAACAGGCCGGTCTCCTTCATCGCCTTGGCGATGCCGAACCATTCCCAGGGATGGCCGATCGCCAGCTTGAACCCGGTCGGCTTGCCACCGGACAGACGGCGCAGGTCGGCGACGAATTCCAGCAACCCGATCGGCGTGGAAAACGCGCTGTGCTGCGCCGGCGATACGCAATCGATCCCCGGCAGCACACCGCGGGTGGCGGCGACTTCCTCGGTCACCTTGGGGGCCGGTAGCACGCCGCCATGGCCGGGTTTGGCACCCTGCGACAGCTTGATCTCGATCAGCTTGACCTGCGGGTCGGTCGCATTGGCCACGAAGCGATCGATGCTGAAGTTGCCGTGCTCGTCGCGGCAGCCGAAGTAGCCCGAACCGATCTCCCAGCACAGGTCGCCGCCGTGCTCGCGGTGATACGGCGAAATCGAACCCTCGCCGGTGTCGTGGTAGAAATTGCCGGCCTTGGCGCCCTTGTTGAGCGCGCGGATCGCGTTGGCCGACAGCGAGCCCCAGCTCATTGCCGAGATGTTGAACACGCTCGCCGAATACGGCTGCGCGCTCTTCTCGCCGATCATCACGCGGAAATCCGGATCGCCATGCGGAGCCGGCACCATCGAATGATTGATCCATTCGTAGTCGTTGCCGTAGACATCCTGCATGGTGCCGAACGGCCGTGTATCGATGACCGACTTCGACCGCTGGTAGACCAGTGCGCGTTGCAATCGCGAAAACGGCACTTCGGCAGTATCGGCCTGGATGAAGTACTGCCGCATCTCCGGTCCGATCGATTCCAATCCATATCGGAAGTGGGCGAGCACCGGATAGTTGCGCCGCAAGGTGCTGCGCCGTTGCAGCAGGTCCCAGGTACCCAGCGCAGCCAGCGCGCCGAACACCACCAGCGCCCACATCCATTCGCGATCCAGCCACAGGGTCATGACCGCAGACAGCACAGCCAGGACGACACAGAGGATGTAGAGGGCGTAACGCGACATGCAGGCTCCCGCGGGTTCGGTCAGTTCCCGAGGATACCTGCCATGGGCAGCGGCGGCAGGTCTGCCCGGCTGCTAGCGGATGGTGGTTCCAGTTGCGTCGACTTCGACTTCGGTCGGCGCGGCACTACGCAACGCCTGCAACAGGCGCTGGCTTGCGCGGCCATCGCTCGCCAGTCCGAGCCGTTGCTGCTCCTGCCGGATCGCTGAACGGCTGTTGCTGCCGATGATTCCGTCGACCTCGCCTATCGCATGGCCGCGTTGAAGCAACAACGTCTGCAATTCACGGCGCTCGCTCCGTGACAGGCCCGGATCATCGGTTGGCCAGTCCTGCACGAACCCGCCCTGCCCACGCAGCCGGTCGGACAGGTGCGCGATCGCCAGCGCGTAGCTCTCGGCCGCGTTGTAGGAATAGATCGCATCGAAGTTCTTGAACACCAGGAACGCCGGCCCGGCACTACCCGCTGGCAGCAACAGCGCCGACAGCGTCGAGGTGGCGTCGATCGCCCGGCCATCAACGTGGCGAACCCCACGGCCCGTCCAGTAGGACAACGGCCGTCGTTCCGTGCGGCCACTCACCGACAGGCCGAAGCCCGCCGGCAGGCGAACCTCGTAACCCCAAGGCTCGCCACTGCGCCAACCGGAACGCTTGAGGTAGTTCGCGGTCGACGCGAGCGCATCGGGAATGCTGCCGACCAGGTCACGCCGCCCGTCGCCGTCGAAGTCGATCGCGATGCGCCGATAGGTCGACGGCATGAACTGGGTATGCCCGAACGCGCCCGCCCACGACCCGACCAGCTTTTCGGCCGGCACATCGCCGGACTGGATGATCCGCAGCGTCGAGAACAACTCGCCACGGAAGAACTCCTGACGCCGACCCATGCATGAGAGCGTGGTCAGCGACTGCAGCAGCGGCCGGCTGCCGAAGGTGCGGCCGAAGTCGCTCTCCACACCCCACACCGCGACCACGGTCGCCGGGTCGACACCGTACTGCTGCTGCACCCGCGCCAGCGTCGCCGCGTGTTGTGCCAGCATCGCCTTGCCATCGGCGACGCGCTCCTCGTCGACCAGGCCGGCAAGGTAGTCCCAGATCGGCGTCTTGAACTCCGGTTGTGCATCCAGCAGTCGCAGCACCGAAGTGTCCGGTTCGACCGACCGCACGTGCAGGTCGAACAGCGCCTCGTTCACGCCCGCGCCGATCGCCTTGCGCTCAAGCTGGTCGAGGCAGCGGTCGAATGCCGGCGCGTCGTAGGGCGGCGCAGGGGGTGCCTGTGGCGTGGCAAGCAGTGCCAGCGTTAGCAGGATCGGAACCATGCCCGAACCTTATCGATGCGCAGTGATGATGCCGTCATCGGAGGACGACCACTGTTGGTGCCCGGACCGGGAATCGAACCCGGATAGCCTTGCGGCTGACGGATTTTAAGTCCGTTGCGTCTACCAGTTCCGCCATCCGGGCATGCTCGATCAGGCACGGCCTAGTCTACCGTTACACAAAGAAAAAGCCCGCCGGAGCGGGCTTTCAAAATGGAGGCCGAGGTCGGAATTGAACCGGCGTACGCGGATTTGCAGTCCGCTGCATAACCACTCTGCCACCCGGCCGGATGACGCACTCCGCAAGCATACCGCCTGCGACGCTGGTTGCACGAAGCAACCGTTGAAAAAAACAAAACCCCGCGAACGGGGTTTGTTTCGAAAACCGCTCCGGCGAACCGGAGCGCGAAATCTGGAGCGGGAAACGAGACTCGAACTCGCGACCCCGACCTTGGCAAGGTCGTGCTCTACCAACTGAGCTATTCCCGCTGAGGAGCCGCCATTTTAGGCATCCGGAGAAAACTGTCAACTACTGTCGTGCATCTTCCTTCAGGGTTGGCCACGCCGCGCGCAGATAGGCCAACCCGGACCACAGTGTCAGCAGCGCCGCAGCCGCCAGCAACCACTCGCCGATGACGAAGATCGGCAGACCGATGAAGTTGTCCTGGTAAAGCAGGCAGGTCAGCGCGACCATCTGCACGATGGTCTTGACCTTGCCGATCGTGGCCACCTTCACCTTCGCCCGCTGGCCCAGTTCGGCCATCCATTCGCGCAGCGCGGAGACGGCGATTTCGCGGCCGATGATCACCGCCGCCCACAGCGCCATCCAGATGGTGGGGTGCGCCTGCACAGTCAGCATCAAGGCGGTAGCGACCATCAACTTGTCGGCGACCGGGTCCAGGAACGCGCCGAACGCGGAGTACTGGTTGTAGCGGCGAGCGATCCAGCCGTCGAGCCAGTCGGTCAGCGAGGCGATCGCGAAAATCGCCGCGGCCGTCTCGTTGGTCCACCTGAACGGCAGGTAGAAGACCAGCACCAGCACCGGGATCAGCAGGATCCGCAGCAGGGTGATCATGGTCGGTACCGTCAACTTCATCTGTCGCTCCGTGTCGCATCCTGGCGGGACCCGTCCTCGACGGCATCCAACCCGTGCAGGGTCGCATAGATGCGCTCGGCAAGGGCGTCGTTGACCCCTTCGACGCGCGAGATTTCCTCTACCCCGGCGGCCTTGAGGCCCGCCAGCCCCCCGAAATGACGCAGCAGGTTGCCGCGCCGACGCGGCCCGATCCCGGGGATGTCTTCCAGCCGACTTGTATTGCGCGCCTTCTGGCGACGGCCGCGATGGCCGGTGATGGCGAACCGGTGAGCTTCGTCGCGGACCTGCTGGACGAGTTGCAACGCGGGCGACTCCGCGCCGGGACGGACACTGCGGCCGTCCGGCAGCAGCAGTTCCTCGTCGCCGGCCCGGCGCGCCGGGCCCTTGGCGACGCCGACCAGCGCGATGCCCTCGACCCCCAGTTCGTCCAGCACCGCCCTCGCCTGCGCGACCTGCCCCGCGCCGCCGTCGATCAGCAGGATGTCGGGCAGCACCGCGGCGGCTTTGGTGGCGCGCTTGTCGCTGGCGGGTTCATCAGCGGTGGCCGCGAGCTCCGCGGCAGCCGTCATTGATCGCCGGAAGCGCCGATGGATCGCCTGGTGCATGGCCGCGTAGTCGTCGCCCGGCTCGATCCCGGCGATGTTGTACCGGCGGTATTGGCCGCGCACCGGACCTTCGGCATCGAACACCACGCACGAGGCCACGGTCGCCTCGCCCATGGTGTGGCTGATATCGAAGCATTCGATCCGCGATGGCAGCTCGGCGAGTCCAAGCAGATCGCGCAATCCCTCGGCCCGGGCAAGTTGTGCGGCGTGGCTGGTGCGCTCGCTGGCGAGCGTGATCTCGGCGTTGCGGCGGGCCAGGTCGAGATAACCGGCGCGCTCGCCACGCACGCTGGTGCGGAGCTGGACCTTGCGTTCGCCCGCGTTGGAAAGCGCCTGCTCGATCATTTCGCGGTCGGGGATGTCGCGGTCGAGCACGATCTCGCGCGGCGGGATCTGCTCGCCGTAGTACTGCGATACGAACGCCGCCAGCACCTCCTCCGGATTCTCACTGCCGTTGGTCCGTGGGAAAAACGCGCGGGTGCCGAGGTTGCGACCGTCGCGGAACGCCAAAAGCATCACGCATGCCGCAGCGCCCTGCATGGCAACCGCGAGTACATCAAGGTCGGCCGCCCTGCCGTCGACATACTGGCGCGCCTGCAAGGTGCGGATCGAGGCGACCAGATCGCGCAGGCGTGCGGCTTCCTCGAAGTCGAGCCGGGCGCTGGCCGCTTCCATCAAACGGCCCAGTTCGTCGGTAAGTTCATCGCTGCGCCCGTCCAGCAGCAGCGCGGCGCGACGCACGCTTTCGTCGTATTCGCGCGGCGGCACCAGACCGACACAGGGCGCACTGCAGCGGCCGATCTGGTGCTGCAGGCACGGCCGCGAACGGTTGCGGAACACGCTGTCCTCGCAACTGCGCAGCTTGAACAGCTTGTGCATCAGGTTGAGCGTGTCGCGTACCGCACCGACGCTGGCGTACGGGCCGAAATAACGACCCGGGACCGCCCTCGGGCCGCGGTGCATCGCGATCCGCGGCCAGGTTTCGTTGGTCATCAGTACGTACGGGTAGCTCTTGTCGTCGCGCAGCAGCACGTTGTAGCGCGGCTTCAGCGACTTGATCAGCTGGTTTTCGAGGATCAGCGCCTCCGCCTCGGTGCGGGTGACGGTGACCTCCATCCGCGCCGTCTGGTTGAGCATCGTCATGATGCGCGCCGACTTCGGCGTCGCGTTGAAGTAGCTGGAAACCCGGTTGCGCAGCGCGCTGGCCTTGCCGACGTACAACGCGTTGTCGTCGGCGCCGATCATGCGGTACACGCCCGGTGCGGTGCTGAGGCCGCGGGCGAACGCCTTGCCGTCGAACTCGGGTGGTTTGCTGCTGGTGCTCACATCGACCTCATGGATGCGGTCGATTATCGGTGATCCCGCAGGCGCCGCACGACACCGTCTGCAGCGCGCTCCAGCAACTCCCATACCTGCTCGAAATGTTCCGGGCCGCCGGTGTAGGGGTCGGGAACTTCGCCGTCGGGTTCAACCCCGGCCCAGTCGAGCAGCAGGACCGCCTTGTCACGGGCCGCGGCGTCGGGCGCCTGTGCGCGCACGTTGCGCAGGTTGTCGCGATCGGCGCACAGCAACCAGTCGAACGCGACGAAGTCATGGCTCGACAGTTGCCGGCCACGGAGTCCGGCGATATCCACGCCGTGCGCAGCGGCAGTGGCGATCGCCCGGTGGTCGGGGCTGCAGCCGATGTGCCAGTCGCCGGTGCCGGCCGAATCGACCTCGACCACGTCACCAAGTCCGGCCGCCTCGATGCGGGCGCGCACCACCCCTTCCGCGGTCGGCGAGCGGCAGATGTTGCCGAGACACACCATCAGCAAGCGGGTCGGTTCAGCCATGACCGGCCAACCTCGCCTCGGCGCGCTCCAGGTCCGCGGGTGTGTCGACACCGGGCGGGAATGGCTCGGAGGCAAGCCCCACCGCGATCCGGTGTCCTGTTTCGAGTACGCGCAACTGCTCCAGCGACTCCACCCGTTCCAGCCGCCCCGCCGCCATCGCCGCAAAGCGCTGCAGGAAGTCGACGCGATAGCAGTAGATGCCGATGTGACGCAGCCAGGTGTGATCCCGGGGCAAGAGGTCGCGACTGGTCGCGAACGCGTCGCGCGGCCACGGGATCGGCGCGCGGCTGAAGTACAGCGCGTCGCCGTTCTGGGTGCGCACCACCTTGACCGCATTCGGGTCCAGGAGGGTTTCGATGTCGGTAATGGGCGCGGCGAGTGTCGCCATCTCCGCACCGCTGTCGCGCAGCAACCCGGCGACCGCGCGGATGCCGGCAGCGGGCGCGAACGGCTCGTCGCCCTGCAGGTTGACCACGATGGTCTGGCCGTCCCATCCGGCGATGCGGGCACATTCGGCGAGGCGATCGGTACCGGAAACGTGATCGACCGAGGTCATCGCGACCCGCACACCCTGCCCGTCCAGAGCCTCGGCGATGCGCGGGTCGTCGGCAGCGACCCAGACCTCGCGCGCACCGGCGGCCAGCGCCCGGCGGGCGACGTGCAGCACCAGCGGCTCACCGCCAAGCAGTCGCAACGGTTTGCCCGGCAGGCGGGAGGCGGCGTAACGGGCGGGGATGGCGACGACGAAGTCAGGCACGGTCATGACCGCGATTGTGCCACCCGGGACCTGTAGGAGCGATGTAGGTCGCGATAGATAGTTGGCCGCCGGTTGCCTTCAAACGGCGATTCAACGTGTCACGTCGAATGACCCGGTATCGCGGATTGCGGTGGGTGGCTATCGCGACTTACGTCGCTCCTACAGTCGACTTTCCGGAGATTCCGTCGATGGCCTGCAGGCGGTCGAGCAGCGAAATCCAGAACGCTTCCGGCAATTCCGCGCGCACCGGGACGCTGTAGAACGCGTCGGTGGCGAACTCCGCGCACTTGACCGCGTCCTTCTCGGTCATCAATACCGGCAACGGGCTGCCGAACTCGAAATCGCTGGCGCGGTAGCGGTGGTGGTCGGCGAAGGCGTGTGGAACCACGGCAATGCCGAGCGCGCGCAGCATTGCGAAATACCGTTCGGGGTTGCCAATACCGGCGACGGCATGGACGCGATGGCCGGAGAAGCTCTCGAGCGCACGAGGGCGTCCGCCAAGGATCGGCATCACGCGATCGGCGTGCAGCCGCATCGGCCATTCGCCGAAGCCGGTGTCGCTGGCACCCGCGGCCGACGGATTGCTGGCGATGTTGATGACGCGGAAATCGCAGTCCGCGCCCCGCTCCGGCAATTCGCGCAACGGTCCAGCGGGTAGCAACTGGCCATTGCCGTAGCGGCGCCGGCCATCGACCACCTCGATCTCGATATCCCGCTTCAACCGGTAATGCTGCAGGCCGTCGTCGCAGATCACGATGTCGCAGCCCGCTTCCGCAAGCGCCCTGGCGGCTGCGGCACGGTCGCGGTCGGCGCGCAGCCTGACGCCGGTACGGCGCGCGATCAGCACCGGTTCGTCGCCGCCGATTTCGGGAGGCGTCTCGGCCTCGACCCAGACCGCTGAGCCGATGTCGGCGCGGCCATAGCCCCGACTGGCAACGCCGGGTGTCCAGCCTTCGCTGCGCAGGCGCTCGACCAGCGCGATCGTCATCGGGGTCTTGCCGGCGCCGCCCGCGGTGATGTTGCCGACCACCACGACCGGCACGCCCGGATGGCTGCTGCGGAACCAGCCAGCGCGGTACAGCTTGCGGCGCATGCTGGTCACTGCGCCGTAGACCGACGCGAGCAGGCGCGAGGTCAGCGGAATCGGCGCATCGCCGTACCAGTACGCCGGCTGGTGGTCGCGACGGGGTCCCGGACCTGCGTTGTTCATTGGGCCTCGCGGAACTGCATGCGGTGCAGGTGGGCGTACAGCCCGTCCTGCGCCAGCAGTTCGGAATGGGTGCCGCGCTCAACGATGCGGCCTTCGTCGAGCACCAGCACCTGGTCGGCGTGTTCGATGGTCGACAGGCGGTGTGCGATCACCAGCGTGGTGCGGTCGGGCATCAGCCGGTTTAGAGCGTCCTGCACCAGCCGTTCGGACTCGGTATCAAGCGCTGCGGTGGCCTCGTCGAGGATCAGGATCGGCGCGTCCTTCAGCATCGCCCTGGCAATCGCGAGGCGCTGGCGCTGCCCACCGGACAGGCGCCCGCCCTTGCTGCCGATGCTGGTCTCGGTGCCGTCAGGCAGGCGCTCGACGAACTCCATCGCGTTGGCGCCACGGATCGCCTGCTCAAGACCTTCGGGTGGCGCATGTTCCAGCTCGCCATAAGCCACGTTGGCGGCAACCGAGCCGTCGAACAGCATCACCTGTTGGCCCACCAGCGCGATCTGCCGGCGCAAGTCGGCGAGCTTGTACTCGCGCAGACGATGGCCATCGAGCAGGATCTCGCCGGACTCCACTTCATAGAACCGCGGGATCAGCTTGATCAATGTCGACTTGCCGCTGCCGGAACGGCCGACGATCGCAGTGACCGAACCCGGTTTCGCGATGAAACTGGCGTCGGCCAGCGCCGCCTGTTGCTGCCCCGGGTAACGCGCACTGACATCGCGGAATTCGAGGACGCCGCGGGCGCGATCCAGCGGCAGGCTGCCGTCGTCGATCTCGTCGTCGGCGTCGATCACGTCGAACAGCCGGTCGGCGGACGCCACGCCACGCTGCAACATGCCCTGCACATTGGTCAGCTGCTTCAGCGACGGGATGATCGCCATCATCGAGATCATCAAGGTGACGAAGCCACCTGCGCTGAGCCGCCCCGCCATCGCTTCGCGGCCGGCGAAGAACAACAGCAGCGCCAGCCCGATCGCGCCCATCAGCTGCACCATCGCCGAGGAGATGCTGCGGGTCGACTCGACCTTGAGGCTGAGCTTGAGGTGGTGGTCGGCCTGCCCGGCGTAGCGTTTCAGCTCAACGCCCTGCGCGCCGTAGACCTTGACTTCCTGCTGGTTGGCCAAGGCTTGGTCTGCGGACTGCATCAGCGCCGCCCCGCTCTCCTGGATCTTGTGGCTGATCCGGCGGTAGCGCTTGCCGACCTTGTCCATGATCCACGCCAGCGGCGGCGCCATGATCAGGATTGCGATGGTGACCTGCCAACTGGTCCACAGCATCACGCCAAGCATCGCGATCACCTGCAGCGACTGCTGCAGCATGACCTTCATCGCGTCGATCGCGGCCTGCGCAACCTGGTCGCTGTCGGACCCGAGACGGACCAGCATCGAAGGCACCGGTTCGCTGTCGAAGCGCAGCCCCGGCAACCGCAGGTACTTGCCGAGCACCTGCACCCGCAGGTCGCGGGCGATGCTGCGCCCAGCCCGCGCCATGTTGATGTCGGTGACATAGCCGGCGATGCCGCGGACAACGAACAATCCGACGATCGCCAGCGGCAGCCACAACGACGAAGCGGCGTCCTTGCTGATGAAGGTCTCGTCGATTATCGGTTCCATCAGCTTGGTGAAGCCCGCGGCCGCGGCGGCTTCAAGCAGCATGCCGATGCCGGCGACAGCCAACAGTGGCCGATACGGTTGGGCAAAGCGCAGCAATCGCCGGTAGACCTGCCACGGCGAGGCAGCCTGGGTCACGGCGCGCCACCCGAGTCGGCATCGGACGCAGCCGGCGGCGCGGTCGCACTCATGATGCGGTTGAAGCCAAGCTGGCCGAGCGCGTCGTAGACCGTCACCACTGCCTGGTATGGCGTGCGGGCGTCGGCGCGCAGCATTACCGGGCGATCGCGTTCGCTGCCGGCAACTTCGGAAATGGTCTCCTTGAGCGACGCGATGTCGGTGCGCAGCACCTCGCGATCGCCAACGAAATAGCGACCCTCGGCGTTGACCAGCACCACCAGCGCCTGCTCGGCTTCACTCTGCTCGCCGGTCGCGCGCGGCAGTTCGAGTTGGATCACCGAGCGCGCATCGAAGGTCGCGGTGACCACGAAGAAGATGATCAGCACCAGGATGACGTCGATCATCGGGACCAGGTTGATCTCCGGTTCGTCGTCGGCGCGATGGTCGCGGATGCGCATGCGGTCAGCTCGCGCTCACCGGCGGCGAGATGCCGTGCCCACCGGATGCGACCTCCGCCGAAGCCGGCGCGGTCTCGATGGTGTCGAGCAGCTGCATCGCCTCATGTTCCATGTCGACGATGTACTCGGCGATGCGTCCGCGGAACCAGCGATGCGCCATCAACGCCGGGATCGCCACGATCATGCCTGTCGCGGTACACACCAGCGCCTTGCCGATGCCGCCGGCGAGCTGGTTCACGTCGCCGATGCCGTGGTCGAGGATGCCGAGGAACATCTGGATCATGCCGACCACGGTGCCGAACAGGCCAAGCAGCGGGCCTGCAGCGGCGATCGTGCCGAGCGAGTTGAGGTAGCGCTCCATCCGGTGCACCAGATGGCGGCCGACGTCCTCGATCCGCTCGCGGATCTGGTCACGCGGGCGATGGCGAACGTCCAGCGCGGCGGCCAGCAATGCGCCAAGCGGTGCGGTCGCACGCAACGATTCGATATGACTGGGGTCGAGCTTGCCGCCCGCCGCCCAGGTACGGACTTCCCGGCCGAGGTTGGGTGGCACCACCGCCGACCGCCGCAACGTCCAGGCCCGCTCGATGATGATCGCCAGCGCCAGCACGGTGAGCATCAACAGCGGAATCATCGGCCAACCGCCGGCCTTGACCAGTTCCAGCACGCGCAATCCTCCGGCCCGGGGCCGATTTCAGAAGGGGTTCAATCCGGCCGATAGGATAGCCCAGCCGACTCCCCGGCCGACGCCCGACCCGCCCGCGCCGCGGCGTCCCACAAGCGCGGGTGTGCGCGCCGTCGCGTTTCCGCCCGCGGTCCGTCGGCATCCAGCCGCACGGTGATCGCCCCGCCCTCGGCGGTATCACGGGTTTCCGCACCGGCGTCGTGCCAGCGATCGATGACTTCCGCCCTGGGATGGTCAAACCGGTTGCCATGGCCGCTGGAGACCAGCGCCAGCCGCGCGCCCGTCGCCGCGATGAACCCGGGGTCGGAGGCGCTGGCACTGCCGTGATGGGCGATTGTGACCACTTCGGCCTGCACCGAGGCGGCCGGGTCGACTCCGGCGCGTCGTACCAAGTCGCGCTCGATCACTTCGCCGATGTCGCCGGTCAGCAGGACGGTGCCGTGCGCGGTCGTTATGCGCAGTACGCAACTGGCCTCGTTGCCCAGATAAGGGAAGTACGGCGGCGGATGCAGGAACCGGAACGCCACTCCATCCCAGTGCCACTCCTGTCCCGCCACGCACGGCGCAGTGTCCAGCACCGGCGAGCCCTCCGGCGCGCGGGCCACAGAAACGGGAAAGCCACGTCGGACCGCCCCGAAGCCGCCCGCGTGGTCGCTGTCACCGTGGCTGACCACCGCCACGTCGAGCTTTCGTACTCCCAGTGCGTACAGCGCCGGGAGTACTACGCGCTCACCTGCATCGAAGCCTTCCGGCATCGCCGGCCCCATGTCGTAGAGCAGGCTGTGGTTGGCGGTGCGGACGAGTACCGACAGGCCCTGCCCGACATCGAGCATCTGCAGCTCGACGGCGCCGCGTGCGGGCAGGTTGCGGTCCGGCCACAGCAGCGGAACCCAAAGCAGCACGGCCAGCGATCGCCCCGGCAAACCACGCGGGAGCAGCAACCAGAATGCGCCGAGCATCGCCAATGGCAATGCGAACCAGCGCGGTTCGGTCAGCCACCACAGGGCCAGGTCACTGCCTGCCAGCCACTCGAACAGCGACCAGCTGCGTTCGAAGCACCACGCCGCGGCTCTCCATGGCCACTCGCCCAGCCCCGCATGCATCGCTTCAAGCGCCGTACCGACCAGCGCCAGCGGCACCACCACCAGGCTCCACCACGGCACAGCCAGCAGGTTGGCCAGCGGCCCGACCAGCGATGCCTGCCCGAACAGCACCACGCTCAACGGCAGCAGCCCGAGGGTAGCGACGCCCTGTGCCGACAGCAGGTCACGGACCGGCTGGCGCCCGGCACCCGGCAGGCACCACAACAGCCAGGCTACGCCCAGGAAACTCAGCCAGAAACCCGCGCCCAGCACTGCCAAAGGGTCGACCAGCAGGATCGCGATCGCCGCCAGCGCCAGACTGTCGAACGTGCTGGCATTGCGGCGCGACACCCGCAAGCCGGCCACCACCGCGATCATCAGGACCGTACGTACGGTCGGCAGCGCGAATCCGGCGACGGCGGCATACAGCGCGGCGCCGAGCAGGCCGGCAATGGCCGCCGCGACCGGCCTGGGACAACGGCGCCCGAGCGCAGGAAACAACCACCATGCTCCTGCCACGAGCAATGCGAAGAAACCGGCCACCAGGCCAACATGGAAGCCCGAGATCGCTACCAGATGGGTCAGGCCGTTGGCCCGGAGCACATGCCAGTCGGCGTCGTCGAGGCCGCGTGTATCGCCCAGCGCCAGCGCACGTACGAACCGCGATGCTTCGGCCGGAACCAGTGTCCCGATCCGGGCCGACATCGATTCGCGCCACTCCTGCAAGCCTTCGGCTGGCGACAGCAGGCGCACGGTTTCGGGATCTCTGACATAACCGCTGGCGGTCAGCCTTCGGGCCAACGCATGCTTCTCGCTGTCGAAGCCGCCGGGATTGCGCAACCCGCGTGGCGCACGCACGCGAATGCTCAGTTGCCATCGCTGCCCCGCGTGCAGCCGGTCGCGTCCGGTTGCCGTGCCATCGAAGTCGTCGTACCACGAGAGTTGCAGCAGGCGTCCACGCAAGGATGCGGGCTGGTCGTCGCG
The DNA here is from genome assembly GCA_050737755.1 of Lysobacter sp. Lineage (GTDB taxonomy): Bacteria > Pseudomonadota > Gammaproteobacteria > Xanthomonadales > Xanthomonadaceae > Novilysobacter. Next base: position 2,602 of record JBOHYC010000127.1, on the reverse strand, counting down.
GTCGGCGACCCGAAACGCGAAGGCTGTTCGTCGCGACTCGTGTTCGGGTAGTTCAACCACCCGCCCCTCCACGGTGACCTCACGCTTCTCCCAGTCCAGCGGCAACTGCACCGACAACGCGTGACCGGCGTGCAGTCCGGCCAACGCGAAACCGAACAGTGCGACGCCGAGCCAGCGAATCGCACGGCCACGCCACCACAACAGAACACCAGGAACGACCAGCGCCAGCAGCAACGGACGCGGTGCCAGCACGGGCGACCACAGGCAGGCGGAGACACCCACCAGCAAGGCCAGTGCGGCGACCGTGCTGAACGGTGCAATCGACGCTGCGGTTTCGGTCCGGTGAATAGCCCCGGCTACTCCGGCCGGGTGTTGGAGCAACGGCTTCCTTGCCGTTTCATTCATGGCTTACGCCTCGCTGGGCGGGATTTCCCGCAACTTCCCTTCGTGCAGTTCCAGAACCCGGTCCAGTCGGCGCGCGAGGCGGCGATCGTGGGTGACCAGGACCAGACTGGTGTGCTGTTCGCGATTGAGTTCGAGCATCAGCTCGAACACCGTCGCCGCGGTCTTTTCGTCGAGGTTGCCAGTTGGCTCGTCACCGAGCACGCAGGCCGGCTGGTTGACCAGCGCACGTGCGACTGCCGCACGCTGGCGTTCGCCACCCGACAGTTCGCCCGGCTTGTGCTCGAGCCGGTGGCCAAGGCCGACCGATTCAAGCAGTGCCTGCGCCCGCTTGCGTGCATCCGGCACATGGGTGCCGTTGAGCAGCACCGGCAGCATCACGTTCTCGACCGCGGTGAATTCCGGCAGCAAGTGATGGAACTGGTAGACGAAGCCGAGCGCCTTGTTGCGCAGCGAGCCGCGTGCAGCGTCGGACAACGCGCTCATCTTCTGGCCGGCGACGAACACCTCACCGGCGGTTGGCGTATCCAGCCCGCCAAGCAGGTGCAGCAACGTGCTCTTGCCGGCACCGGACGCACCGAGGATCGCAACGGTCTCACCCTTCCGCACTGCCAGGTCGAGGCCATCGAACACCGGCGTACGCATCTTGCCTTCGGCATAGACCATGCCCAGCGCGTCGCAACTGATCACGGTGTCCGGACGCGTGCTGATCGACTCACTCATAGCGCAGCGCCTCCGCCGGCGGAGTGCGTGCCGCGCGCCAGGCCGGGTAGATCGTTGCGATCAACGCCATCACCAGTGCCACTGCGGCAATCGCGATCACGTCGCTGGCCTTGAGTTCGGTCGGGAGGCCGGTGATGTAGTAGACGTCCTCCGGCAACAGGGTCACGCCAAATACCTTCTCGATCGCGAACAGGATGTGCTCCAGATTGAGGGTCAGCACGATCCCGCCGATGACGCCGAGTACGGTGCCGATCACGCCGATCAGGCTGCCCTGCACGACGAAGACCGTCATCACCCCGCGCGGGCTCAGGCCGAGCGTGCGCAGGATCGCGATGTCGGCCTGCTTGTCGGTCACCAGCATCACCTGCGACGACACCAGGTTGAACGCGCCCATCGCGATGATCAGTGACAGCAGGATCGCCATCATCGTCTTCTCCATCTTCAACGCCCGGAACATGTTGGCGTTGTCGGTGGTCCAGTCGCTGACCGCGAACCCGCCGCCGAGATCGAGCGCCAGGTCGCGCGCGACGTCCCAGGCCAGGTTCATGTCATGCAGCTTCAGGCGCACGCCGGTGATGCCCTCCCCCATGCGCAACACGCGCTGCAGATCGCTCATGTCCACGAACGCCATGCTGCGGTCGTACTCGTTGTAACCGACCTCGAACACCCCGCTGACGGCGAAGCGCTTGAACTGCGGCAGCGCGCCGATCGGCGAGCCGCGCGCATCGGCCAGCATCATCACCACATCGTCGCCGACGCCCACGCCGAGCCAGGCGGCAAGCTCGCGTCCGAGGATGATGTTGAAGCTGCCCGGCTGCAGTGATTCCAGCTCACCGGACACCATCTTGTCGCCGAGCACCGATACAGTGCGCTCGTCGGCAGGCACCACTCCACGGACGAACGCCGGTTGCTGCCGGGCCCCGTTGAGCAGCGCCTCCTTCTCCACGTAGGGCGCCGCGCCGGCCACGCGCGGGTCGGCCAGCGCCAGGTCGACAGCGCGTTGCCATTCGGTGATCGGGTTGCCATGGGCACTGACGGTCGCATGGGCGGCCATCTGCAACATGCGGTCGCGGATCTCGCGCTGGAAGCCGGTCATCACCGCCAGGGTGGTGATCAGCGCCGCGACGCCCAGCGCGATGCCGAGGATCGAGGCCAGCGAGATGAAGGAGATGAAGCCGTTGCGGCGCTTGGCGCGCAGGTAGCGCAGGCCGATGGCGACAGGAATTGGTTTGAACATAGCGTTCTATGGTGCCATCGAAGCCGGGTCGCGCGGGGATGTTTCGACCAGCGCGGCCAGCCGGAGTTCACGGCGGGCATCGGCCGGCAGGGTATCGGGCCACCACGCCAGCCGGCGCACCCGGCCCTGCGGGTCACGCCAGCGGGCGAATGCCAGCACACCACGCCAATCGACCAGGAATTCATCGACCTGCACGCCGTCGATATCGACCCGGGCGCCGGCGTCGCGGATCACGATTTC
>JBOHYC010000126.1:0-8050 GCA_050737755.1 Lysobacter sp. | reverse complement strand
AGCTTTTCCAGGTGCCAGGCGATCAGCGGCTTGCCGCCGGCTTCGAGCAGCGGCTTGGGCGTGCGATCGGTCAGTGGCCGCATGCGTTCGCCAAGGCCGGCGGCGAGGATGAGCGCTTTCATGCCGTCGCTTTCATCGCAGCGTCGGCCGCACGTGGCGGTCGATGATTGCGGCCAGCGGCGCGAACTCGGGGTATTTCGGCAATACCGCGTCGAGGTAGGCGACGAAGCGCGGCGCGTCGGCCAGGTACTTCGGCTTGCCGTCGCGGTGGTTGAGGCGCGCGAAGATGCCCATGACCTTGAGATGACGCTGGACGCCGATCAGGTCGGCATCGCGACGGAAGCGGGCGAGCGCCGGTACCGGCAGCCCCGCGGCGAGCGCGCGGGCGTGGTAGCGGTCGAGCCAGCCGTCGACGCGTGCCTGCGGCCAGCTCAGGAATGCATCCTTAAACAGGCTCAGCGGGTCGTAGGCTATCGGTCCGCGCACCGCGTCCTGGAAGTCGAGCACGGCCGGCCCGTTTGCGGGATCGCCCGGCACCGGCATCAGGTTGCGCGGCATGAAGTCGCGATGGACGAACACCTGCGGCTGCGCCAGCGCGGCGGCGATCAGGTGGCGGTAGGCCAGTTCCAGTTCCTCCAGTTCGCCGCAGTCGAGCGTGACGCCGAGATGCCGGCCGAGGTACCACTCGTCGAACAGGCGCAGCTCGCGGGCCAGCATGGCTTCGTCGTAGGCGGGCAGGTCGGCCGGGCAGGGCAGGGCCTGCAGTTTCAGCAGCTGGCCGATGGAGGCATCGAACAGCACATCGGCGTTGTCGTCGTGGATGACCTGCAGGTAGGTGTCTACGCCGAGGTCCTCCAACAGCAGGAAGCCGGCAGCGGTGTCGCGTGCCAACACCTGCGGCACCCGTACGCCGCTGGCTTCGAGCAGCTCCCGGATGTGCAGCCAGGGGCGCACGTCCTCCTTGTCCGGCGGCGAATCCATCACGATCAGGGTTGGCGCGGCGGCGTCGCTGGCGCTGGTGCGCCAGTAGCTGCGGAAACCGGCGTCGGTCGACGCGCGGGTGAGCCCGAGCCCGGCATCACCGGTGGCGGCGCGGGCCCAGGCCAGGCGCGCGGCGGCGCGATCGGGGCAGTCGACAGGCTGGATCATGCAGGCTCCGGGCGGCATCGGCCGCAGAGCGCACAGGTTACCGGGCCGTCATGCCGCAGGGAATTGGACCAATGAAAAACACCCCGGCCGGGGCCGGGGTGTCGGATAACGCGCGGCAATTATGTAGACGTCAGCCCGGTCGGTTGGTCGTCTTCTTGCCACTGATCATCTGGTAGATGAAAAGCAGGATGATCGCCGCGATGATCGCGATCACCCACACCATGAACCGGTTGGAGACCCCGAGCATGCTGGCGATGTAGCCGCCTGCGACCGCGCCGACGATGCCGAGCAGGATCGTCATGATCCAGCCCATCGGGTCGGCGCCCGGCTTGAAGAAACGTGCGAGGACGCCGATCACGGCGCCGCCGATGATGTACCCCAGAATGCCATCGAACATGATTGCTCCTCAGCCTTGGTTGGTACCGCCGCCCGATCCTAGCAGCAACTGTTGTTCTAGCAGCAGCCGTGTTCGCCACGCTCCTGCGTGCTGGCCGCCGCCGCCACGCCGGTGGTCTCGCCGCGCGTGCCGGCCTGGTGGTGCGCCGCGATCACGTGGGCGACGCAGGCGGTGACGCGCTTGCCCATCGGGATGTGCAGGAACTCATTCGGCCCATGCGCGTTGGAATGCGGGCCGAGCACGCCGGTGATCATGAACTGCGCGCCGGGAAACTTCTCGCCGAGCATGCCCATGAACGGGATCGAGCCGCCTTCGCCCATGTACATCGCCGGCTTGCCGAAGAACGCCTGGCTGGCATCGTCGATTGCGCGGGTCAGCCACGGCGACTGCGCCGGTGCGTTCCAGCCGGTGGATGACTTTTCCAGTTCCAGTTCGACGTGGGCGCCGTTGGGCGGGTTGTCGAGCAGGGTGCGCTTGAGGATCTCGCCAGCCTTCTTGCCGTCCAGTGTCGGTGGCAACCGCAGCGACAGCTTGACCGAAGTGTGCGGGCGCAACACGTTGCCAGCCGAGGCCAGCGGCGGGATGCCGTCGATGCCGGTGACCGACAGCGCCGGCCGCCAGGTGCGGTTGAGCACCAGTTCGCCGAGGTCGTCGCTCATCGGCTGCATGCCGTCGAGCAGCGGGAACTTGTCGAACACCGCGCTGCCGAGCACCTCGGCGCACTTGCGGGCCTGCTCCAGACGCTCCGCCGGGACCTCGACGTGCAGGCCCTCGACAATGATGCGGCCGGTGTCCTCGTCCTCCAGCCGCGACAGCAGCTGGCGCAGCAAGCGGAAGCTCGACGGCACCACGCCGGAGGCATCGCCCGAATGCACGCCTTCGTCGAGCACCTTGACCGTGAAGTTGCCGCCGGCCAGGCCGCGCAGCGAGGTGGTGCACCACAATTGTTCGTAATTGCCGCAGCCCGAGTCCAGGCAGACCACCAGTGACGGCTTGCCGATGCGATCGGCGAGGTGGTCGACGTAGGCCGGCAGGTCGTAGCTGCCGGACTCCTCGCAGGCCTCGATCAGGATCACGCAGCGCGCATGCGGCAAACCCTGCTTCTGCAATGCCAGGATCGAGGTCAGCGAACCGAAGATCGCGTAACCGTCGTCGGCGCCGCCGCGACCGTACAGCTTGTCGCCCTTGATCACCGGCTTCCATGGGCCGAGGTCGTCGTCCCAGCCGGTCATTTCCGGCTGCTTGTCGAGGTGGCCGTAAAGCAGCACCGGGTCATCGTCACTGCCGCCGTTGGCCGCGGGAATGTCGACGAAGATCAGCGGGGTGCGGCCTTCCAGCCGGATCACCTCGACCTGCATCCCGGCGATCGGCTGCGCCTTCGCCCAGGTCTCCATCAACACGACCGCCTGCTCCATGTAGCCGTGCTCGACCCAGTCGGCGTCGAACATCGGCGACTTGTTGGGGATGCGGATGTAGTCGACCAGTTGCGGAACGATCTCGTCGTCCCACTTGCCCCCCACGAAGCTCTCGACAAGCGCGGAATCGAACGTGCTGGCAGCCATGGGCGGACCTCGAAAAGCAAAGAAAGCCATTGTAGCGCCGCGTGGTAAGGCTTTTCCTACACGTCGCCGCGACATCCCCCGGTGTGCGGATGGAGGTTTCGGCAATGGGCGGGGAGGTTGCGGAAGCGGAGACTTTGGTCACCGGCAAAGGATTGCCTGCCGGAACCGAAATCAACTTCCCAAGGAGTCCGTCATGAAGTCCCTTTCCATCGTTGCCCGCTCGCTGCTGCTGTCGTTGCTGTTCGCCGGTTCCGCGTTCGCTGCCGACCAGGTCAACATCAACACCGCCGACGCCGCCACCCTTGACGAGGTGCTGGTCAACGTCGGCCCCTCCAAGGCCAAGGCGATTGTCGACTACCGCGAAGCCAACGGCGCGTTCCGCAGCGCCGAGCAGCTGGCGATGGTCAAGGGCATCGGCCTGAGCACGATCGAGAAGAACCGCGACCGGATCGTTGTCGGTGGCGCCGGGAAGAAGAAGGCCAAGGCCAAGTAACAGGTAAGCGGGAACACGGGCCTGGATGCCCACTGGATATCGGGAGTTTCCCGGACATGGATGTGCGCCGGCCACCACGGAAGGATCCGCGGTGGCCGGCACTTTTTTGCAACTGGAAAAACGGCATCGCTAGACTGGCCGCACTCCACCGGATATTCCGCCCATGAGTGTCGCCCCCGGGTCGCGTGTCATCCCCGCCAACGAGTACCGTCGCGAGCGCTGGCGCAACCAGCTCGGCTGGACCCGCGAGATCTGCCGCAGCAGCGATACCGACGATTGGGACTGGCGGCTGTCGATCGCCGAGATCGAGCGTGATGCGGCGTTCTCGACCTTTCCGGGCATCGACCGCGAACTGGTGCTGCTGGCGGGCAACGGCCTGCGTTTGCGATTCGATGACGGCGAGACGGTCAAGCTGCAGCCGCCACACGACAGGCACCGGTTTGCCGGTGAACGTGCGGTCACCGGCGAGCTGGTCGACGGCACCACCTACGACTTCAACCTGATGTGGCGGCGCGACCGCGTGCAGGCCGAACTGTGGCACCGGCCCCTGGTCGGCCCAATGGTGATCTTCGCCGAGCCGCATGCGACCTGGGTGGTGCACCTGATCGCCGGGCAGGCGCGATTTGCCGATGACTCCGGCCTGCCGCCGCTGGCTACCGGCGACACCGCGATCCTCGCGGCGGGCGAGGATCGCTTGCGACACGTGCTCGATGGCGGTGGCGAGGCGTTATTGATCCGTATTGCGCCGCGCTGATCGCCCGGGGCGTCTCAGTACACGTCGCGCCGGTACCTTCCGTCGGCCGCCATCGCCTCCAGCGTTTCGACGCCGAAGATGTCCGCAAGCACCGCATCCACGGCGGGGGCCATGCCTTCGAGGCTGCCGCAGACGTAGATCGCGCCGTTCTCACCGAGCCAATGGCGCAGGTCGTCGGCGACTTCGGCCAGCAGGTGCTGGACGTAGCGGCGTTGTGGCTGCTCACGCGAATACACCAGGTCGAGCCGTTGCAACTGGCCGGCGTCGCGCCAGCGTTCGATCTCGTCGCGATGGAACCCGTCGTGCGCGGCGCTGCGCTCGCCGAATACCAGCCAGTTGCGGAGCTGGCCGGCCTTGATCCGCGCCTTCAGTACCGCACGCAGGCCGGCCAGGCCGGTGCCATTGCCGACCAGCAGCACCGGGCGGTCGTCAGCCGGGGGATGGAACGACGGATTGCTGCGGATGCGCAGGTCGACCGTGCTGTCGGGCGCGACGTGTTCGGTCAGCCAGCCGCTGCCACTGCCAAGCCGGCCATCGGGTGAGCGCATCTGCCGGACCAGCAATTGCAGGCTGCCGTCGTCCGGCAACGAGGCGATCGAGTACTCGCGATGCGGCAGCGGCTTGAGTGCTTCGGCGAGTTGCTGTGGCGCGTGGCCCCGGACGTTGGCGGCTTCGGGAAGCTGCGAGCGGGCAACAACGGTCGCGAGGGTGTCGGTCCGGCCGTCGCATTGCACCTGGGCATCGCCGTCGAAGTTGCCGTCGGCCAGCCACGTGGTGACCGTCGCCGCTGCGTGGCGCGGGCCGATCTCGGCGATGTCGCCGGCCTGCCAGTCCATGTCGCCAGCGGCCTCGGGCACGAGCCCAAGGTGGAAAGCCGGCCCGCCGGGGCTGCCGGCATTGAGCAGTGTCCGCTCGACCAGCCGCCATTGGCCGTATTGCGGTGCGCTCCAGTCGGGCAGGTCGGGGCGTCCGCCCAGTTGCCCGATGTGGTGTTGCCAATGACGCAATGTCCCGGCGTCGTCGCCATCGACCTCGATGCGGTCGAACAGTGGGCGCGCGCCTGCATGGTGGAGCCACTGGTCGAGCTCGCGGCCGAAGCCGCAGTAGCTGTCGCCATACTCGCGATCGCCTAGCGCAAGCACGCCGTAGTGCAGCCCGGACAGTCCGGGCGTGGCACCGCGCATCCGGCGGACGAACGCGCGCGCCACATCTGGCGCTTCGCCTTCGCCGAACGTCGATACGACGAACAACACGCGGCGATCGCCGGCGAGCGCGGCCGGGTCGACCTTGCCCAGCGGCTGTACCTCGACCGTGCAACCGGCTTCCTGCAGGGCGGCTGCGGTCAGCCAGGCAAGGCGTTCGGCGGTGCCGGTCTGGCTGGCATGGGTGATCAGGATTGCGTCGGTGGAGGTCGCGCTGGAAGCGCCCGCATCGATCGTGCGCGCCAACGCCGCGGCGGCGTGCTGCTTGCGCCGGCGGTCGAGGTAGAGCATCCAGCCGGTAATGGTGAACAACGGCATCAACAGGCTGGCCAGCATGAACACCACCACGCCGCCGGTGCCGAAGAAACTGCCGCGATGCAGCGTGAACATGCTGGCGCCGATCTTCTGCCGCCACGTGCCGTTGTCGTAGCGCTGGTGCGCCACCACGTCCAGGTTCCAGCGGTCGAGTTGCAGTTCGTTGCGGGCACGCTCGTGGGCGGGGTCGGCGTCGAGGTAACGAAAGCTCAGCGGCTCGTCGTCCTTCGGCCAGCCCAGTGTGGCCGTGCTCCATGCCGGGGCCGCGACGTTGAAGGCCTTCCACGCCGAGTCGATGTCGAGTGGTGGCGGTGCGCCGCGATCGACGGTTTGGCGCGGCTGTGCGATTTCCTGCCTACCGGCCCAGTTGTTGACCGCGTCTCGGTACCAGCCGTACGACCACCACAGGCCGGTCAGCGCCATCACAAGGTAGGCGATCAGCACCCAAGTGCCGACCACCGAATGCAGGTGCCACAGGAAGTTGCGACCCTTCTGCCGCCAATCCAGCCCCAGCCAGGTGCGCAGGCTGCCCCAGCGGCGCGGCCACCGCAGGTACAGGCCGGAGAGGCAGAAGAACACCAGGATGACGGTCGAGGCACCGACGATCTGCTTGCCGACTTTATCGGCAACCAGCCAGCGGTGCAGCTTCATGGTGACGCTGAAAAATTCCTGGTAGCGCGGTTCGGCCAGCACCTTGCCGTCATACGGATCGACATGCACGCGCTTGCCGCGCCGTCCGCCGTCCTTGGCCGCAAAGCCGACCACGGCGCTGTCGCCCGGCTCGTTGGACAGCTGCAGCGAAGCGATCGCATCGTCGGGTCGTTGGGTGCGCACGCGCTCGACCAGCGCCTCGGCAGACAGGGCGGTGCCGCGCGGCTCGACCGTCATCACCCCGGGGTTGAGCGCCTTGAGCATCTCGTCCTCGAAGCTGAGCATGCCGCCGGTGAAGCCGACCAGCGCGAGCACCACGCCGGCGGTGATGCCGAGCAGCCAGTGGACCTGGAAGACCGCGTTGCGGAAGGTGAGGTTGGAAAGGCTTGAACTCGACATCAGGTCTCCGCCCAGCGGCGCAACAGGTTGTGGTAGACGCCGGTCAGCCGCAGCACGGCTTCCGGGTCGGCGTTGGACGTGGTCAGTGCCTGGATCGACTGGTCCAGTTCGAACAGCATCTGGCGCTGGCCGTCATCGCGGACCAGGCTCTGCACCCAGAAGAACGATGCCAGCCGCGCGCCACGCGTCACCGGTGCTACCCGATGCAGGCTGCTGGACGGATACACGATGAGGTCGCCGGCGGGCAGCTTGACCGCGTGCTCGCCGTAGGTGTCGTTGATGATCAGCTCGCCGCCGTCGTACTCGTCGGGCTCGCACAGGAACAACGTGCATGACACATCGGTGCGCAGATTGAGAGGTGGAGTCCCCGGCGGCACCGCCAGTGCCATCACCGAGCCGTCGATGTGGAAGCCGTACTGGCCGCCGCCTTCATAACGGTTGAAGCGTGGCGGCAACGTCCGCGCCGGCAATACCGCGGAGAAGTACAGCGAGTTGGCGGTCAGTGCGGCCAGCACCGCCTCGCCCAGTTGCGCGCGTAGCGGCGAGGCTTCAGGCAACTGCAGGTTGCGCTTCACCTTCGCGCCCTGCGGGCCGACGGTCTGCTTGCCATCGGTCCAGTCGGCGTCGTCCAGCGCCTGCCGGTATTGCGCAACCTGCCCCGGATCCAGGACGGCGGGAACGTGCAGCAGCATGGTGGTCTCCTTGAACATACGGACGCCTTCCCGCAGCGGGAAGACGTCCGTGCCGTATCGCCGGTTGCGCGGCCTGTGCGGGCCGCGATCGGCAACGTGTGGTCAGAAACTGAAGCTGGCGCTCAGCATCGCCGAGCGCGGCGCCCCCGGGGTATAGCGGTAGCCGCTCTTGTTGATCGCCGCCACGTAGTCCTCGTCGAGCAGGTTGTACAGGTTCAACCGCAGTGCGAGGTTGTCGTTGATCGCGTAGCTGGCGACCGCGTCGACCACCCAGTAGTCTTCGGTGAACGCCGGCGTGCCGACCGCACCGTCGTTGCCGCGCTTCATTTCGCCGGAGTAGCGTGCGCCACCGCCGAGGGTCAGGCCACTGGCGAATGCGTAGGTGGTCCAGGCGGTGAAGGCGCTGCTCGGGGTGTAGGCCAGGTCGGTCGAACCG
>JBOHYC010000125.1:0-1724 GCA_050737755.1 Lysobacter sp. | reverse complement strand
TCGACCCGGTTGCTGCGCGGGATCAGCACGATGCGGGTCGGGTTGCTGTGGTCGGACTCGTCGCGGATGTCCTCCAGCCACGGCAGCTTCTTGGCCCGCATCTGCACCGCGATCTGCTCGATGACCTTGCCCGGCGACGCCTGGTGCGGCATCGCGGTGATCACCAGGTTGGTGCCTTCCTTCTCCCAGGTCGCGCGGGCGCGCACGCTGCCGTGGCCGGTCTCGTACATCGCCAGCAGGTCGGCGCGCGGAGTAATGATCTCGGCGGTGGTCGGGTAGTCCGGGCCGAGCACGTGCTCGCACAGGTCGCGGGTGGTCGCGTCGGGGTCGTCGAGCAGACGCAGGCAGGCGCTGACGACCTCGTTGAGGTTGTGCGGCGGCACGTCGGTGGCCATGCCCACGGCGATGCCGGTGGTGCCGTTGAGCAGCAGGTGAGGCAGCCGTGCCGGCATCCACGAGGGCTCCTCGAGGGTGCCGTCGAAGTTCGGGTCCCAGTCGACCGTGCCGTGGGCGAGTTCGCCCAGCAGGACCTCGGCGATCGGAGTCAGCTTGGACTCGGTATAGCGCATCGCCGCGAACGACTTGGGATCGTCGCTTGAACCGAAGTTGCCCTGGCCCTCGACCAGCGGGTAGCGGTACGAGAACGGCTGCGCCATCAGCACCATCGCCTCGTAGCAGGCGCTGTCGCCGTGCGGGTGGAACTTGCCGATGACGTCACCGATGGTGCGCGCGGATTTCTTCGGCTTGGCGGTGGCGTTGAGGCCCAGCTCGCTCATCGCGTAGATGATCCGGCGCTGCACCGGCTTCAAACCGTCGCCGAGGAACGGCAGGGCGCGGTCCAGCACCACGTACATCGAGTAGTCGAGGTAGGCGCGCTCGGCGTACTCGCGCAGCGGGATCTGTTCGAAGCCGTGAAAGGCCGGACGTACGTTGTCAGTCATCGATCAGCGGTCACCAATGGGGAGCGATGGAGCCAGTCGGAGTGCGGCTGCGCCGCCATCGCGGATCAGCGATGCAGGTCGCCGGCCGACTCGGGCTGGTAGCGGATCGACAGCACCCGCAGCCGGATCGTACGGCCGCTGGGTACTGGCCATTCGATGGTGTCGCCGACGCGCAGGCCAAGCAGGGCGCTGCCGACCGGGGCGAGGATCGAGACCTTGTCGTTGCTGCCGTCGGCGCCGGACGGGTAGACCAGGGTCATCTCGCGCTCGCCGCCGCTGGCCTCGTCGAGGAAGCGGGCGGTCGAATTCATCGTGATCACGTCGGCCGGCATCTTGCCCGGCTCGACGACCTGCGCCCGCGCCAGCTCCGCTTCCAGGGCGGAAGTGTCGATGTCGGCGTTGCGCGGGTCCTCCAGCAAGGCCTCGATGCGGTCGCAATCCAGGCGGGACAGGAGCAGGGTGGGCGTGGTCGAAGCGGTCATGCGGTTGGCTCCAAAGCGAGACGGGCGACGCATCGATGCGCCGCCCGCGGGATACGGCAAGTCTACTCCAGACGTTAGTGTTGCAGCGGTCTCGCGGCAAGGCAGTGAAAAATCCGCATCGGCGTGTTGACAACCATCACGCCGCATCGCAACATACGCGGCCCGCACAGCTTGCTGCGCGGTTTGCCCGGGTGGCGGAATTGGTAGACGCACTAGCTTCAGGTGCTAGCGGGGGCAACTCCGTGGAGGTTCGAGTCCTCTCCCGGGCACCAACATCGTTCGACGACTACCGCGTCGGACA
>JBOHYC010000124.1:0-15742 GCA_050737755.1 Lysobacter sp. | reverse complement strand
TTCCGAGCTGGTCGGGACCAGTGCCTCCTGCATGTAATCCGGGGCGGTGGTGTCGACATCGGTGAGGTCGGGGCGGCCGTTGGCGGACTGGTAGCCATCGGCATCGTGCGGGAAGGATTTCGGGCCGCCCGGCTGCGACTTCGAGGTGCCGGTATACCCGGGACCGTTGGAGTAGCTGAGGGTGGTGTAGGGCAGGCCGAGGGCGTCCAAGGTGAGTTCGGCGACGCCTTCTTCGTTGACCTCGCGGACCTTGCCGAGGATCGGGTTGCCGCGCATCGGGTAGCCGACAAAGCTCATCGTGTGGGCGTGGTCGGCGGTGACCACCACCAGGGTGTCGTCGGCCGAGGTCATGTCGACCGCAGCCTGCACGGCGTCGCTCAGCGCGATGGTGTCGGTCAGCGCGCGGTAGGCGTTGCCGTCGTGGTGGGCGTGGTCGATGCGGCCGCCTTCGACCAGCAGCACGTAACCGTTGGCGTCATCGGCCAAGCGGCTGATCGCGGCGCGGGTCATCTCGGCCAGGCTCGGCTCGCCGGCCTGGTCGTTGCGGCGGTCGTGCTCGTACTGCATGTGGCTGGGCTCGAACAACGCCAGCAGCGGTGCGTCGGTGGGCGCGGCGGCGAACTGCTCGGCGTTCCACGCATAGCTGCCCTGCGGGTGACGCTGCTTCCACTCGGCGATCAGGTCGCGACCGTCCTTGCGGCGGCCGGTGGTGTCGGGGTATTCCGGGTCGTGCAGGTGCGCCGGCATGAAGTTGGTGCGGCCGCCGCCCATCAGCACGTCGGGACCGGTGCCGAACGGCGATTCGATCATCTGCCGGGCGATGTCGATGCATCCGGCGGCCTTTGCCTTGGCCGGCACGCTGCCTTCCCAGTTGCGACTGGCCGAGTGGCTGAAGGTCGCGGCCGGGGTCGCGTGGGTGAGGCGGGCGGTGGTCACCACGCCGGTGGCCATGCCACTGCCGGCGGCGAGTTCCCACAGGGTCGCGAGTGGCGCGGCGAGGGCCCCGGTGCAGTCCCCGAAGTCGGCGGACTGGCCGATGCTGATCACCCCGGCGCGGGTCTTGGCGCCGGTCGCCATCGCGCTCATGGTGCCGGCCGAGTCGGGTGTCTGCGAGTCGGTGTTGTAGGTCTTGCTCAGCGCGGTGGCGGGGAAGTGCTCCCAGCTCAGGCGGTTGTGCTCGCCGGGCTGGCCGGCGCGCTGGCCGGCGAGGATGCGCGCGGCGGCGACCGTTGGAAGGCTCATGCCATCGCCGACGAACAGGATCACGTTCTTCGCGCGGCCATCCATCGCGCCGCGCTCAGCGGCTTGGGCGGCGCCGTCGCGAAACCACCACGCGGCGGTCTCGCCGTCGGGATGGGTGATCTCGGGCACGTCCACCTGCAGCGCCTGTTGCGGGGTCGCGGGACCGCTCGTGGTGGCGCAGGCCGCGGCCAGCAGGGTGGGAGCGAGTACCAGGCAGGTGCGGCGCAGACGGGGCATCGGGAAAACCTTTCGAGCAGATGATTGGAACCGATTATGCCGCGCGACCGTTGCAGCAGTGGGACACTCCCACGCAGGCATGCGCCACCCGTGATCGCGTTCACGGGTCAACATGCGTTTTGATCAGCGGAGGACGCGGCATGGGTGAGCAACAAGTGGGCCGCGAGGCCGTGACTGAGTACGTATTGGTGGAGCGGTTTCCCGACGCCGCTGGTTACGCGCGCCTGCGGGCTGCCGCGGGGCTGTCGCGCAAGTCGCCCGACGCGGCCGCGCGCGGCGTGGCCGGCACGCTGCACGGCGTCAGTGTCCTGCGTGACGGCGAACTGATCGGCATGGGCCGGATCGTCGGCGATGGAGGGTGCTTCTTCTTCGTGGTCGACATCGCGGTGGAGCCGGCGCACCAGGGTCGCGGCCTCGGCAAGCGGATCATGACGGCGCTGGATGCATGGCTGCGCGCCAACGCACCGGAGACGGCGCACGTGGCGTTGTTTGCCGATGGCGAGGCGAAACACCTGTACGCGAAGTATGGATTCGTCGAGAACACGAAATCCGTCGGCATGGATTACCGGGTAGGGCCGAAACCCGCACAGCCCTGAGGCGTCAGGCCCGCGAGTACTTCCACGACACCATCCGCCCGTCGCGATACGGCATCACGCCGTGGAACGCGCGCGGGTCGTCGTCAAACACCAGCGGCAGGAAGTTGCGGTCGCCTTCCCACATCGGCAGTTCGTGCAGGCGTTCCAGCGGTACCCATTCGAGCTCGCCCTCCGGGTTGCTGGTGAACGGCGTACCGCTGAAGCCGGTGACCAGGAACACGAAACCCAGCCAGTCCTCGCCCTGCTTGCCGAAGCCCGGCCAGCTGATGGTGCCGCGCAGGACGAGCTGGTCGCAGTCGATGCCGGCTTCCTCGAAGATCTCGCGGCGCATGCCGGCGACCACGTCCTCGTCGGCCTCGAGCTTGCCGCCCAGGCCGTTGTACTTGCCCAAGTGCTGGTCGTCGGCGCGGGCGTTGCGGTGGACGAGCAGGACCTCGCGGCCGTCGGCCGACAGCACGTAGCCGAGGGTGGCGACGATCGGGGTGTAGGGCATCAGTCGGCGGCCTCGCGTTGCTTGGCGAGCTCCTTGTCGAACGCAAGCTCGTAGTTGTCGGCGTACTCCAAGCAACTCATCGGCTTTGGATGCGGTGCGTCGGTGACGGCCGGGGTCCAGCCGACACTGTCGGGATGCGGGGCGATCAGCAGGTCGCAGGGCAGGGCACGCACGGCTTCGAAGCCGTTCCGGTAGGCCTCGACGATATGCGGGAAGCGCGGGTTGTCGATCAACTGGTAGCCGGGCGTGCTGAGGCTGTCGACATAGGCGATGCGCATTGGCTTGCCGGCGTCGGTGGTGTCAGTCCATGTCCAGCTCATCGAGCCGGGCGTGTGCGCCGGTGTGAAGTGGGTGGTGAAAACGATGCCGCCGAGTTCGACGGTCTCGCCGTCCTGCAGCAGCCGGTCGACCTGCGTCGGCGGGAACACGATCTCGTCGCTGAAGTGGAGGTCGTCGCTGCCGCCGCGGGCGAGCAGCACGGCCGACTCCGCATTGCTTACCAGGGTGGCGCCGGTTGCGCGACGGATCGCCGCCAGCGGGCCCGCGTGGTCGCCATGCGCGTGGCTGTGCAGGATCAGCTTGAGGTCACCGGGGGCGACGCCGAGTGCGGCCATGTGCTGCAGCAGCATGTCGGCGGCCTGCTGCACGCCACCGTCGATCAGCACGGCGCCGTCGGGCGTCTTGACCAGCAGCGCGCTCAGGCCCTCGGTGCCGATGTACCAGGTGTGCTCGGCGATCTGGAACGGCGCGATCGGCTGGCGCCAACTGTCGCGGGTCTGATAGCCCTCTGCTTGTGGCAGCACAGGTGCTCGCGGTAGCACCGGCTCGGCGGCGATGGCGAGCGTGGGCAGCAACAGTGCGCAGGTGAGGGCGAGCAGGCGAAGAGGCGGCATGGGAGTGGCCCGGTAATGGGCCCGACAGTGTCGGTGATCGTGCCGCTCGGGGCTACCGCGCAGCGCGCGAATGCGGACGGGCGAGCCGTGCGCCGAGCCAGGCCGCGGGCAGCGGCAGCAGTACGCCGGCGGCGGTCATCCACAGCGGGTGCGGGATCATCATCGTGTTGGCGATGACCCCGGCCAGCACCATCGCACCGACCAGCAATGCGGCGATGCGCGGGTGCGCGCGCGATATCCGGGCCGCCACCCAGCCACCGATCAACGCCGCCAACGCGTAGCCGGCGAGTACGAACATCATCGCCATCGCCGGCGCGGCCTCGATGAAGGCTGCCAGTTGCTGCGGGTCGGTGACGTCCAGTCCGGGGGGGGGCGGGTACGCGGCGGCACCGGCGAACTGGCTCAGCACGATGACCAGCCAGGCCACCACCACGCCCACCACCACAGCAAGGATCGTGCGTCCCATCGTTGTGCTCCCCGTTCGATCGGCGCAGGATCGCGCAGCCGCGATGGACCCGCAAGCGGCGGGGGCTCCGTGCCCGTGGCGTCGTGCGCATAATGGGGCGGTAATCGAGGAGACCTCCATGACCGTGCTTTTCCATCACCGGCCCGCTTTGTCCCATTCGCGTCCGGCACCCACCACCAACAGGTCCATGGCATGAGCGGGCAGCAGCGCGAGCTGACGATGCGTTTCCTCGCCGAGCCGACCGACGTCAACTACGGCGGCAAGGTCCACGGCGGGGTGGTGATGAAGTGGATCGACCAGGCCGGCTATGCCGCCGCGGTGGGCTGGAGCGGCACCTACAGCGTGACCGTCGCGGTCGGCGGCATCCGCTTCGTCGCCCCGATCCGGATCAGCGACCTGGTCACCGTGCGGACCAAGCTGGTGCACACCGGCACCAGCAGCATGCATTTCGCGGTCGAGGTCAGCGCCTGCGACCCGATGGGTGGGGTGCCGCGCCTGTGCACGCATTGCGTGATCGTGTTCGTGGCGCTTGATGGCGTCGAAGGCAAGCCGACCCCGGTGCCCGACTGGGAGCCGGTGAGCGATGACGACCGTGAACTGGCCGAATACGCAAT
Source organism: Lysobacter sp. (assembly GCA_050737755.1). Classification (GTDB taxonomy): domain Bacteria; phylum Pseudomonadota; class Gammaproteobacteria; order Xanthomonadales; family Xanthomonadaceae; genus Novilysobacter. The sequence goes on along the minus strand of JBOHYC010000124.1, from coordinate 11,201 downwards.
GAAGGTGATGGAGCTCAGCAAGGGGATCGAGCAGACCGTCGAGCGCTATCGGCTGGCGGGAGTGCCGTAGCGCCGGATACGAAAAAGCCGCCCGGAGGCGGCTTTTTTCACGATGCCGGCAACGCTGCGTGCGGGCTTCAGATCCCCGCGACGCGGCGTGCCTGCATGTACTTGCGGCTCCAGTAGCCGCTGTCCAGGTCGGACACCATCACGTCCTTGCCGGAGCTAGGGGCATGCACGAAGCGGCCTTCTCCGACGTAGATGCCGACATGGTCGACCCGGCCGCGGCGGCCGAAGAACACCAGGTCGCCGACGTTCAACTTGGACTTGTCCTGGACCAGTTCGCCGGTCTGGGCCTGGTCGCGCGACACGCGCGGCAGCTCGATGCCCAGGGAATTACGGAACACGTAGCTGACCAGCCCGCTGCAGTCGAAACCCTTCTCGGGCGAAGTGCCACCCCAGCGGTAGGGCGTACCCAGCAGCGTCAGCGCCTTCTGCAGGACGGTCTTGATCTTGCCGTCGGTCGGCTTGTAGTCCTCGGCAACGGCCGAAGTCTTGCCCGACACCAGCATGCTGTTGATGTCGGTGGCGACCATCAGCGCGCGATCCGGCAGCGTCATCGCGTCCGGCATCAGCGCGGGTGCCTCGACCGCGACGGATGCCGAGGCGACGGAGTTTGCTTGCTGGGCGAATGCCGGCGTGGCGGCGGTGGCCAGCAGGCATGCGAGGAAGAGGTTGCGGGCCCGCGCGAGGCGGGGAGCGGCGGCTTGCCGGGAAATCAGCTGTTTCACATGGTCATCACGAAGTCGTCACCGGGCGATCATGACGATGAAATCGTTGCGATAGGTTTAATTAAAGTTAAATTATCGTTAAAGATGACGGGGAAGTTCTCACTTCCGTACCCGGTTCCGCTTGCGCTCAGTTCAACACGCGCCTGGCGCCGCTGTAGTGGTCACGCCAGTAATGGCCATCCAGCGCGTCCAGCCGGACCGTGCCGCCGCTGCTCGGCGCATGCACGAAGCGGCCGTTGCCGACGTAGATCCCGACATGGGTGACGCGCCCGCCGCTGCTGAAAAACACCAGGTCGGCCGCGCTCAATTGCCGGGGTTCGATCCGCGGCCCCTGGTACTCGGACAACGCCCGCGATGTCCGCGGAAGCTTGATGTCGAGCATGTCGTCGTAGACGTAGTTGACCAACCCGCTGCAGTCGAAACCGGCTTGCGGCGTGTTGCCGCCGTAGAGATAGGGCGTGCCGACCAGGCTGATCGCGCGCATCAACACGGCGTTGGCGGCGACGGGATTGCTGGGCGGGACCACCGGCCACTGGCGCGGATTTTCCGGGGGAGGGGTGCGGCGGACGACGTCCGGACTGCCGCCGCAAGCGGCGAGCAACGTGCCTGCCAGCAGCAGGAACAGCAGCGACGGCCCGGTGACCCGGCGCCGGCGTGCTGGCGTGGGGGCGGTGTTGCCGGGATAATGCGCGGCCTTCGTCACGGTTGACAGCTTGAACGCTGCCGGCTGCGGCGGCAACCCTCGCCGCCACCGATCGGTGGTGCTGCCCGCGCATTCAACGCGCGTCGCCCTTTTATCGAGTCCGCCATGAAAATCGAAAAAAACAGCGTCGTCCTGTTCCACTACTCCGTCGCCGAGCAGGGCGGCGAGTCGCTGGAGTCCTCCGAGGGGCGCGGCCCGCTGGCGATCCTGATCGGCCACGGCAACATCATCCCGGGCCTGGAAAAGGCGATGGAAGGGCACGAGGCCGGCGACAAGTTCAGCGCCGACATACAGGCCGCCGAGGCCTATGGCGAGATCCAGCCGAACCTGACCCAGCGCGTGCCGAAGAAGTACTTCAAGGACGTCAAGCTGGTCCCGGGCATGCAGGCGGTGCTGCCGACCAACTTCGGCCCGCGCGCGGTGACCGTGCAGAAGGTCGGCATGAGCGTGGTCGACGTCGACCTCAACCACCCGATGGCGGGCAAGGACCTGAGCTTCGAGATCGAGATCGTCGAGGTCCGCGAGGCCAGCGAGGAAGAGGTCCAGCATGGCCACGTGCATGGTGAAGGCGGCCACGAGCACTGAGCTCGCGCCACACCGACGCAGTACTGGACGGCCCGCCAAACGCGGGCCGTTCTACTTTCCGGGGACGGTATTCGGCGCAGGACCAATGGCCGCTTGCGGGCTGTCGGGACGCTGTCATGATCCGCGAATCGGGTCTGGGGAGATACGCAATGGGCAGCACGATGACCGGCATCCCGCTGTCGCCACTGGCGTCCGCGCAACGCATCGACAACCTCGACGTGCTGCGCGGCCTTGCGCTGCTGGGCATCGTGTTGATGAACGTCGAGTTCTTCACCGCGCCGCTGACGGATATCTCCGAAGGCATTTCTCCGGACGGCCGGGGGCTGGACTGGCTGGCCGACGCGCTCGTGTACGTGCTCGTGCAGGGCAAGTTCTGGACGCTGTTTTCGCTGCTGTTCGGGATGGGCTTCGCGGTCATGCTCGGACGCGCGCAGGCCGCCGGGCGCAGCTTCGTGCCGGTCTACCTGCGGCGCACGTTCGGCCTGCTGCTGTTCGGTCTGGTCCACGCGTTGCTGATCTGGGCGGGCGACATCCTGGTGTCGTACGCGTTGACCGCGCTGATGCTGTTGCTGTTGTTCCGCGACACATCGACGGAGCGGTTGTGGAAGTGGGGGGCTGGGATCTGGGCCGTGATGATCGGCCTGACCCTGCTGATGACCGCGATGATGGCGATAGGCGACGGTGCCCAGGACCCCAACGCCGCGAAGGCCGCTGTGGAGACCGCCGATCTGCGCGCCGCCGAGATTGCCGCCTATTCGGCTGGCAGCTACGCCGCGGCGACTGCGGTGCGGGTCCGTACCTTCCTGCACATGCTCGGCTTCAACGTGTTCCTGGTGCCGATGGTGCTGGGGATGTTCCTGATCGGCGCATGGCTGGTCCGCAGCGGGGCGATGGCGCACCCGGCCGCACACCGGCGCCTGTTCGTGCGGCTGGGCTGGATCGGCGGTGGCGTCGGTCTGGCGTTGACCATGGCCAGTGTCGCGATCGACCCGAACCCGGGCGGCACCGACCAGCCGTCGGCGTCAACGATGCTGGCGATGACCTTGCACATGGCCGGCTCGCCACTGCTGTCACTGGGCTACATCGCGATGGTGGTGCTGGCGCTGGAGCGCGGCGCGTCGTGGCTGCGCACGCTGGCGCCGGCAGGGCGGATGGCGCTGACCAATTACCTGACGCAGTCGGTGGTCGGCACGCTGGTGTTCTACGGCTACGGACTGGGCCTGTGGGGCGAGGTGTCGCGTGCGTGGCAGGTACTTGGCGTGGTCGTGTTCTTCGCTTTGCAGATTGTGCTCAGTCGCTGGTGGTTGTCGCGGTTCCGCCATGGCCCGCTGGAATGGCTGTGGCGGGCTTTCACCTACTGGCAATTGCCACCCATGCGGCGCGCGGATGCACTGCCGCTGGATGCCACCACCTCGTAAACTGGCGATATGAATCAACGCGAAGATGTGGTTGTCGTCGGTGCCGGCGTGGTCGGTCTTGCGTCGGCGCTGGCCTTGATCGAAGCCGGTCGCGGCGTATGCGTGCTCGACGCCGGCCGGGTCGGCGGCGGCAGTTCCCATGGTAATTGCGGCACCATCACCCCGAGCCACGCGCCGCCGCTGGCGGCACCCGGCATGGTCGCGACCGCACTGCGGATGATGCTCACGCCCGACGCACCGTTGTACGTCCGCCCGCGCATGGATCCGGTCCTGTGGCGCTGGCTGTTGACGTTCGCCGCGCGCTGCAACGTGCGCGACTGGAAAGCAAGTGCACTGGCCAAGTCGAAGCTGCTGAACGACTCGCGCACCCGGCTGCAGCACTGGGTGGAGCAGTACGGACTCGACTGCGATTTCCGCGAGACCGGAGAGGACTACATCTTCCGCGACCCGCGCGCGTTCGACCACGGCCAGCACGAAATCGGCCTGCTGCGCGAACTCGGCGTCGACGTCGAAGTGGTCGACGGCCAGACCTACGAGGCGCAGGAACCTGCCTTGAAGCCCGGCCTGGCAGGAGCGATCCGCTTCTCGGGCGATGCCGCGTTGCGCCCGGACCGCTACGTTGCCGAACTGGCGCGGGTGGTGCGCGAGCGCGGCGGAGTGATCATCGAGAACAATGCGCTGCAATCGTTGTCGCATGAGTCCGACGGGATCGCGTTGACCACCGCCAATGGCCCGATGCGTGCGCGCGAGGTCCTGCTGGCATCGGGTGCCTGGTCGGCGCGCCTCGGTCCGGCGATCGGCCTGTCGTGGCTGCGCCGCGCCATGCAGCCTGGAAAGGGCTACTCGATCACCTATTCGGCGCCGCCACTGGTGCCGCGCCGGCCGCTGATACTGCGCGAACGCTCGGTCTGCGTGAGCGCTTGGGGCGATGCGGACAACTGCACCGGGTTCCGGCTCGGCAGCACGATGGAGTTCTCCGGCTTCGATGAAAGCCTCAACCCGCATCGGCTGGCGGCGCTGGAACGCGGTGCGGCCGAATACCTGCACCAGCCGGTCGGTCCGCAGGTGCAGGAGCGCTGGTACGGCTGGCGTCCGATGAGTTGCGACGACGTCCCGATCATCGGCCGCGCGCCCGGCCACGAACACCTGTGGCTGGCGACCGGCCACGGCATGATGGGCGTCGGCATGAGCAGCGGCACCGGGCAACTGGTCGCGGACCTGATGACCGGACGGGCGCCGACAATCGATCCCGCGCCGTTCCGGCCCGAACGGTTTGCCTGAGGCGCTGACGCACGCACAACATCGGCTGCGGCACCATGGCCGCCTGTCGACCGGGAGGAATCCATGCATTACGACTTCGACCTGATCGTGATCGGCGGCGGCTCCGGCGGACTTGCCGCGGCCTTTCGCGCCGCCGAACACGGCGCGCGTGTTGCCCTGCTCGAGCCGGACGCACTGGGGGGCACCTGCGTCAACGCCGGCTGCGTGCCGAAGAAGGCGATGTGGCTGGCCGCCGAGGTCGGGCGCAAGTTGTCGTTCGCGCAGACGCTGGGGTTCGCCGCGCAGGACTGCGCACTGGACTGGCCGGCCTTCATAGCCCACCGCCAGCGCTACATCACCAACATCCACGCCAGTTACCAGCAGCGGCTCGACAAGGCCGGGATCGCGGTATTGCCGATGCGCGCGACCCTGCGCGATGCCAACACGATCGAGTGCGAGGACGGCGTGCGCCTGTGCGCGCCGCGACTGCTAATCGCCACCGGTGGCCATGCGGTCAGGCCGGATATTCCAGGCGCGGAGCTGGGCGGGACTTCCGATGATTTCTTCCACTGGACGGCGCCGCCGGAACGGGTCGCACTGGTTGGTGGTGGATACATCGCCACCGAGTTGGCGGGCGTGCTGCAGGCCTTGGGAAGCCGGGTCGAAGTGTTCGTGCGCGGGCCGCGCCTGATCGAGAGCTTCGATGCCGAGTTGGCGGACCAGCTGGCCGAGGACTATCGCCAGGCTGGCGTGCACCTGCGCTTCGGCTGCAATGTGACCGCGGTCGAGCAGGCCGAGGCGGGTGTCCGACTGATGGGCGAGGGTGCCCCCGATGAACCTTTTGATGCATTGCTGTTTGCCACCGGCCGCGCTCCCAACACTCGGGGCCTGGGACTGGAAGCGGCGCGTGTCAAGACCGACAAGCGTGGCCACGTCATCGTCGATGCACGCCACTCGACAAACATTGACAGTGTGTTCGCGGTCGGCGACGTCAGCACCGACCTGCCGCTGACGCCGGTCGCGATTGCCGCCGCGCGCCGGCTGATGGACCGGCTGTTCGGCGATCGCGACCAGCCGCTGGATCCGGATGACATCGCCACCGTGGTATTCAGCCATCCGCCGATCGGCAAGGTCGGGCTGACCGAGGCGAAGGCCCGCGAATTGCACGGCGACGCCGTCCACGTCGCGCGCGCCAGTTTCCGCCCGATGCTCCATGCGTTGGCCGACTCGCCGCAGCGCAGCCTCTTCAAGCTGGTGTGCGTGGGCGAGGAGCGCCGGGTGGTCGGCATCCACCTGCTGGGCGAATCCGCCGACGAGATCCTGCAGGGTTTCGCGGTCGCCCTGAAGCGCGGCATCACCCTGGCCGACCTGCACGACACCGTGGCGATCCACCCGACCAGTGCCGAGGAACTGGTGCTGATGCGGTAGCAGCCGCGGTCCTACAATGAATCGCATGGATACCTACACTCTCCACCGCGGCACGGCGCCGCTGCTGGTCAGCCTGCCGCACGACGGCAGCGCGATCCCCGATGACATCGTCGCGCGCATGACCGACGATGCCCGTCGCGCGCCGGACACCGACTGGCACGTCTCGAAGCTGTACGACTTCGCCCGCGGGCTTGGCGCGTCGATCCTGGTGCCGCGCTATTCGCGCTACGTGGTCGACCTCAATCGCCCGCCCGACGACACCTCGCTGTATCCGGGCCAGAACACCACCGGCCTGTGCCCGGCGGTGCAGTTCAGCGGCGCGCCGGTGTACCGCGATGGCGAGTCACCCGACGCGGCGGAGATCGCTAGCCGCGTGGAGCGCTACTGGCGTCCATACCACGATGCGCTGCGGGCCGAACTCGACCGCCTCCATGCCGTACACGGCCGCGCAGTGCTGTGGGAAGGTCACTCGATCCGTGGCAGCGACCTGCCGTTCCTGTTCGAAGGTCGCCTGCCGGACCTCAACCTCGGCACCGCCGCCGGCACCAGTTGCTCGCCCGCGCTTCAGTCACGACTGGAATCTGTGCTTGGCTCGCAGGACGACTACGACTGGGTCGCCAACGGCCGCTTCAAGGGTGGCCACATCACCCGCCACTACGGTGATCCGGCACGCGGCATCGATGCGGTGCAACTGGAAATCAGCCAGCGTTGCTACATGGACGAGGATTCGTTCGGATACCTCGTGGAAAAAGCATCGCGCTTGCAGGAGCTGTTGCAGCCGCTTTTGCGGACCTGCGTGCACGCCTGACCTGTCGCGACCACCAACGAAAAGGCCGGCCCGGTATTCCGGCCCGGCCTTTCGTCGATTGCGGTAGTAGCCTGTCAGTCGATACTGGCACTCGCATTGGCCGTTTCGCCATCGGCGACCTCTGCGTCCTCGCCGATGTGCTGGTCTAAAAACTCCGCCATCATCCGGTATAGCTTGGCCTGATTCTCGGGCTTGTAGAACCCATGGCCTTCGCCGGGAACCACAAGTGTCTCAGCCGGTCGCCCGCTCTTTTTGAACGCCCTGGTAAGTGATTCGAATTGATCCATCGGCACACGCCGGTCGATTTTTCCCTGGGCCAGCATCACTGGAATCTTGATCTGGTCCACCTGCCGGGCCGGCGAGTTGGCAATCAGCACCGTCTCATCCGCGCCCAGTACCCGCTCAAGATAACGGCGCCCCGAGCGTCTGGCGGCGATGTCGCCTTCCTTGAACATTACCTGCAGGTCGTAAACGCCGACATGGCCGATGGCGCAGCGGTAGGTATCCGGATAGCGGATCGGATTCATCAGGGCTGCGTATCCGCCGAAGCTCGCGCCGTAGATGCAGATGCGCGAGGAATCCGCCAGCTTCTGGTCGACTGCCCAGTTCACGCCATCGGCGATATCGTCCTGGATCTTGCCGCCCCATTCGCGATAACCAGCCTCCATGAATGACTGGCCGCGACCGCCCGAGCCCCGAAAATTGACCTGCAATACGGCATAGCCGCGGCTGGCCAGGAACTGGACGTCCGAATCGTAGCGCCAAGCGTCATACGGGCCGTGCGGACCACCGTGGGGGACCACCACCATTGGTTTTGGGCCGCTACCCAAGGCGGTGTAGAACCCGTACAGAATTTCGCCATCCCGGTTCTTGAATTCGATCGGGCGCACCGGCGCCATTTCCTTGGAATCGATCCAAGGCTTCGTTTCGGCGAGTAGGCGAATCTTGTTCCCGGTCCGATCGAGCAGGTAATAGGCACCGGGATTGCGCCCGGAGTAGGTGACGAAGATCAGCTTGCTGTCGTCATCGCTGAAGTCGTACGGGAGCACCAGCTCCCCCGGGAAACTCTGCATCAGCCCCGCATGCAAGGCTGCCCAGGACGACGTCTTGTCGATGTATTCGACCGTCGGTTTTCCTGCATCGAAAAACACACCATAAGGCGCTCCCCGGCTGCCTTCGTACAGAACCCGCGCGATCTCCATGTCGTCACGTCCGGCCAGCAGCGTGCGGGTACCGGCCGACAGATCCATGCGATACAGCCGTTCGGGCTCGCGGTGATCCGACACCAGCGCGTACATGACGTCCTGCTGATCCGAGAAACGCAGAGGGGTCAGCGAGTAGCCTGCCAGTGATCGGGGGAGCGGTTGCCACTTTGCATCGGCTTCGGGCCGATAGCGTATGACGGGGTTGTCTTCCTTGTCGTAGCTAACCGCAATACGGGCCATGCCCGAGCGATCGGCACCGAACGTTGTGTTGCCCGTGAATCGTTCGATTTCCTTGCGGTCACCAGTACGTGTGTCCACCCGGAACAACACCGTGTCGGGCTCCTCGCCGCAGTTCCAGCAACGGAATGTGACCAGTGCCATTCCGGGTTCGTCGAGGATCAGTCCTGTCAGCGCGGAGAAACCATTGTCCTTTCGGCGCCCGGACTTCGCGAAGTAGTCGCTGATGTATCCGAACAGGAGTTCCTGGTCGCTGCCGTCTGCATTGGTTGCTATCAGTTCGCCGCGGCTATACGGCTGGGCTCTCAGTGGTTCCATTTCGGCCCGTGAGACGACAAGCCGCTGGTCGGTGGTCCAGTAGATGTCGGTGACGTGTTGCTGCTTGCCGAAGCGCAGCGCCAGCGCACCGCTGCTTTCGTCCAGGGGAATGATCTGCAATTGCGTTTCCGAGCCTTCCGCGACAGGCACGGCCATCGCGATTCGCGTGCCGTCGGGCGAAAGCGCGATGTCGGTGATCTCGGAATGCCGCGCGAAGAGATCGGCAGACAAGGTCTGGGCCATTGCCCATGGGCTGGCCAACAGCAAAGCCAGCATGCAGCTGGCGGATTGGTTCGATTTCATGTTCCCTCCCCGGAACATACGTTGTCCGGGGATCATGCCACGTCGGGTGGCCGCCGCCGGGGCGGGTTACACCTCCAGCGTTGCCAGGTCGCCCTTGGTCTCCAGCCACGCCTTGCGGTCGGGCGCGCGCTTCTTGGCCAGCAGCATGTCCATCAGCTTGCGGGTCGCTTCGCCGTCGTCGACGGTCAGCTGCACAAGTCGGCGGGTGTCGGGGTGGATGGTCGATTCACGCAGCTGCGGCGGGTTCATCTCGCCCAGACCCTTGAAGCGGGTGACGTGGACGCTGCCGGCCGAGCCTTTCTTCTTCTCGGCCTTCTCGCGCTCGATCTTCTCCAGCAGGATCCGCTTCTCTTCCTCGTCCAGCGCGTAGAACACCTGCTTGCCCAGGTCGATGCGGAACAGTGGCGGCATTGCCACGAACACGTGTCCAGCCGCGACCAGCGACGGGAAATGCTGCAGGAACAGCGCGGTCAGCAGGGTCGCGATGTGCAGGCCGTCCGAATCGGCGTCGGCCAGGATGATGACCTTGCCGTAGCGCAGACCAGTGAGATCGTCCTTGCCTGGGTCGCAACCGATCGCGACCGCGAGGTCGTGAACTTCCTGCGACGCCAGCACGCTGCCGGAGGCGACCTCCCAGGTATTGAGGATCTTGCCGCGCAGGGGAAGGATCGCCTGGAAGTCCTTGTCGCGGGCCTGCTTGGCGCTGCCGCCCGCGGAATCACCCTCCACCAGGAACAGCTCGGTACGCGACAGGTCCTGGCTGCTGCAGTCGGCCAGTTTGCCGGGCAGGGCGGGGCCCTGGGTGACCTTCTTGCGGGTGACTTGCTTCTCGGTCTTCAGTCGGGCCGAGGCGCGGTCGATCGCCAGCTGGGCGATCCGCTCGCCGAGCTCGACGTGCTGGTTGAGCCACAACGAGAACGCATCGTGCGCGGCGCCCTCGACCATGCCGGCGGCCTGGCGCGACGACAGCCGCTCCTTGGTCTGCCCGGAGAACTGCGGGTCGGTCATCTTCAGCGACAGCACGAATGACACCCGGTCCCAGACGTCCTCCGGCGCCAGCTTGACCCCGCGCGGCAGCAGGCTGCGGAAGTCGCAGAACTCACGCAGGGCATCGGTGAACCCGGTGCGCAGGCCGTTGACGTGGGTTCCGTGCTGGGCGGTCGGGATCAGGTTGACGTAGCTCTCCTGCACCAGCTCGCCATCAGGCACCCAGGCCACGGCCCAGTCGACCACCTCGGTGTCCTTCTTCAGCTGGCCGACGAACAGTTCCGGCGGCAGCAGTTCGCGGTCGACCAGCTCGCCGCGCAGGTAGTCGCGCAGGCCGTCCTCGTAATGCCACTCGATCTTCTCGCCGCTGGCCACGTCATGCAGGCGCACGGTCAGGCCGGGGCACAGCACCGCCTTGGCGCGCAGCAGGTGCTTCAGCGAGCGAAGGTTGAACTTCGCCGTGTCGAAATACTTGGGGTCCGGCCAGAACCGCAGCCGGGTGCCGGTGTTCTTCTTGCCGACGCTGCCGACGATCTCCAGCTCGGAGCTGCGGTCGCCGTCGCGGAACTCCATCCGGTACTCGTTGCCGTCGCGCTTGATGAACAGCTCGACCCGGTTCGATAGCGCATTGACCACGCTGACGCCGACGCCGTGCAGGCCGCCGGAAAAGGTGTAGTTCTTGCCGCTGAACTTTCCGCCGGCGTGCAGTCGCGTCAGGATCAGCTCGACGCCGGGGATGCCTTCCTCCGGGTGGATGTCGACCGGCATGCCGCGGCCGTCGTCGGAGACCTCGCAACTGCCGTCGGCGTGCAGGGTGACGTCGATGCTGCGGGCGTGGCCGCCAAGCGCCTCGTCGACCGAGTTGTCGATCACTTCTTGCGCCAGGTGGTTGGGCCGGGTGGTGTCGGTGTACATGCCCGGGCGGCGCTTGACCGGGTCCAGCCCGGACAGGACTTCGATATCGGCGGCGTTGTAGCGATTGTTCATCGAGTGCTTCTGGATCCGGACGCGGGCAGTGCGGCGAGAATGGCGACGGGGTGGGAGCCGGTCAAGCAGGGAGCGCGACGCAGCACCCTCCGTAGAAGCGTGACCGCATCGTTAAGGCCCCGTTGTTCAGGTCCCGGCGTGGGTCGAGTGGCTAGGGTCGGCTCCGTCGCC
>JBOHYC010000123.1:0-3683 GCA_050737755.1 Lysobacter sp. | reverse complement strand
CGCATGTGCCGGCGGCACGTTGTGGCGCGCGATCGGCGCCATCCCGTCCAGCGACTCGAGGCCGCGGATGTCGCGGATGCCCAGACCCGGCGCCTCGGTCACCGAGATCTCAGACTCGTTGAAGAGTACGCCGCCGTCGACCGGATCGAATGCGCACAGCGATGGCCCATCCAGGTCGACTTTGGTGATCACGCTGGACTTCGCGATCGCCAGGTGCACCGCCGCGGCAACGCTGATGCTGGTCTCGATCATGCAGCCGATCATGCATTCCACGCCGTGCACCGCGGCGATGTCGGCGATGCGCACCGCGTTGGAGATGCCGCCGGTTTTCATCAGCTTGATGTTGATGATGTCGGCCGCGCGCATGTTGATCAGCTTGATGACTTCCATCGGCCCGAACACGCTTTCGTCAGCCATGATCGGGGTGTGCACGCGCTCGGTGACGTAGCGCATGCCTTCCAGGTCGCGCGCCTTGACCGGCTGCTCGACCAGTTCCAGCCGCACCCCGGCATCCTCCAGCGCGGTGATCGCGAACACCGCCTGCTTGGCGGTCCAGCCCTGGTTGGCGTCGAGGCGGAGCAGGGCGCGGTTCTCGACCGCCGCGTAGATCGCCTTGGTGCGCTCGATGTCGACCCCGATGTCCTTGCCGACCTTGATCTTGAGCGAGTCGAAGCCGCGCTCGACCGCGCTGATCGAGTCGGCAACCATCTTGTCGATGGTGTCGACGCTGATGGTGATGTCGGTGGTGACGACGGGGTCGCCGCCGCCGAGCATCTGGTACAACGGCGCGTCGTAGAGCTGCGCCCACAGATCGTAGATCGCGATCTCCACCGCCGCCTTGGCGCTGGAGTTCTTCTCCATCGCGGTCTGGATCAGCCGGGTGATGCGGTTGAGGTTTGCGATCTCCTCGCCGATCAGGCGCGGCGAGATGTAGTGGTGGATAGCGTCGATGATCGAGCCGTGGGTATCGCCGGTGATCACCGCGGTGGCCGGTGCCTCGCCATAACCGATGTGGCCGGTGTCGGTGTGCACCATCACCACGATGTCCTCGACCCGTTCGACGGTACGCAACGCGGTCTTGAACGGCGTCTTCAACGGCACCCGCAGCATGCCGAACTTGATCTGGGTGATCTTCATGGACGGACCTTCAATGGCGTGGACGTCATGGCGTGGACTTTCCTGTCGCCCCGGAATTCTGCGGGGACTGCGGGCTTTCTTCCAGTAGACCGTGCGGTCGCACGATGCTGGTCATCCGGTCGACGTAGGTCTCGTGGTCGTTGAACATCATCGGCAGCAGCGGGGTGACCGACACGCCGTTGAGCGACATGCCCTGCAGCTCGCCGTCGGCGCCGAGGTAACTGCCGCCGTTGGTGTCGTGGATGACATATGGCGCGCCGTCGATGCGGCCGATCATCATCATCACGTGACCGGGGATGTAGACCAGATCACCCACCTGCATGTCCGCCACCGCAGCCATCCGCGTGGCACGGTCGTCGTCCTTGTCGAAGGTGACGTGGTGCAGCGCCGGGCTGATCGCCTGCGCGCTGGTATTGCGCGGCAACTGCACGCCCATGCTGCGGTAGATTTCCGACACGAAACCGCTGCAATCGCGCGCGTCGTAGGAATGGCCCCAGCCATAACGCTCACCGAGGAACTTGAAGCCCTGCCGCACCAGGTTGGCGGACGTCAGTGGCAGGTAGTCGGAGGCACTGTCGAGGCGCCGCGACAACAATGCCGGCGAGAAATGCAGGCTGCCATCGTCATTGCGCACCGGCAGCCGGAGGATGTGTGCGGTGTAGGGGTGCTGGCCGTTGACCGGCTGGTCCGGCGCCACATCGGCGAGCGGCACGCGCAGGCCCATGTCGAGCTGCAGTTGCGAAACACGCGGCTCCTCGCGGGTGAACACGGTGTCCTCGGTGCCGCCGGTGATTACGCGATAGGGCGTTTGATCGACGTAGCCGAACACCTCGTCGGCGCTGCCGATCGCCACATGACGTTTCTCGATCCACGCCGCGTAGCGCGGGCTGACCACGAACAGCCATTCGCCGTCGCCACTCTCATGGGCGACCACCACCGGCGTGCCGGGGAACAGCGCGCTTTCCTGCAGGCGGTCGATGTCGGTCTCGCCGGCCCGGCTGAACATGCGTTGCGCGGTAGGGAAGGTGCGCAGCGCCGCACGGTGGACCACCAGGCCATGGCGGGTCGGCTGCGAGGCCGGAATCGCGTCGAGTGCAAGGTTGTCGACCATCGCGTCCAGCGTTTCCGGCGGCACCGGTGCGCCATCGACATCGAAGCGCGGACTGGTCGGCGGCTCCGAAAGATCCTCGATCCAGCCACGCACGGTGGCGCGGTCGAGCGTTGTCGGGATCGCGCGCAGGTCGTGCATCGACGGATCGAGTTGCTGCAACCGGGTGTTCTGCGCGGTGATCGCCGCGCGATCCATCAGTACCCGGTCGGGCTGCGTCATCCGCGCGACCCAGAAGCCGGGATCGAGATACGCATCCCGGATGCCGATGACACCGCTTTCCGGCACCTCGTACGTCGGCGTAACGGGCGTATCGCGCGCGGATGCTGGCGCGGTGGCCAACCCGATTGCCAATCCAAACGCCAGCGCGGTGAGAAGCGGCGATCGCCTCGTCATGGTCGTCCCCGTAAGAGCTTCATTTGCGTTCGTTGTTGCGCTGCGGAATACATCATTCTTATATCACACGATGAAGGAATAAATTATTGACCGGTCATGACGCCCGTGCTACACACCCATCTTCACTGGAAAACCCGGGTGGGGAAGACTCGCGGATGGATACGGTGCGACAAACAACGACCGCGACGATGCGGCACGTCAGGCGACACCGCGGGAAGCGGGCGGCGTCGATCTGGTCGTGGCTGGCGTTGGGACTGCTCTGCTGCTCCGCTCTGGTGGCCGCACAGCAACCGGCACCGCTGCCTGTCGTCACTGAAATGGTCGACAAGGGCCACTTCGCCGAGGCCGAGGCGATGATTGCCAAGAGCCTCGACGACACCACGTTGTCCGCGGATACACGCACGGCGCTGGAGTTCGAGCGCGAGCGGATGCGCCGCATCCTGATCGACTTCCATCGCGAAGAGGCCGACGTCCGCAAGAGCCTGGGCGAACGCATCCCCGACCTGCGCGACGAGGATTTCGCACGCTGGAAGCAGTCCAACCAGCTGGAGCATCGGGTCATTGACGGCCGCACGTGGTACTTCGACCGCGCGGTATCCAATCTGTTCCGCCTCAGCCCGGAAGCCAACGCGAGGCGACCCGACCCGTCCTTCAGCGAAGGCCCGATGGAGTCCCCGAACGCGCACCAGGCCAGCGTGCGTGAGACTGCACTGGCCAGCGGCGACACCAGCGTCGGTCCACACCGCATCCGCGTCACCCAGACTCTCACTGTCGATGCCGACGCGGTGCCTGCCGGCGAAACCGTGCGCGCATGGATTCCGTATCCACGCGCGATCCCCGGTCAGCAGGAGGACATCCGCCTGGTCGACACCAGCCCGGACGGGGCCGAGGTCGCACCGGAGTCGGTGCTGCAGCGCACCGCCTATCTGGAACGGCCGGCGGTTGCCGGCGAGCCGACCGAGTTCGCGATCACCTACGAACTCGACATCCTTGCGCGCTACTTCGATATCGATGCCGACCGGGTGACGCCCGCGCCAGCCAC
>JBOHYC010000122.1:0-4135 GCA_050737755.1 Lysobacter sp. | reverse complement strand
GCCGGTGCTGGGCAGCTTCGGCTTCGACATCGCCGGGATGGACCGCGAGGTCGCGCCGGGCGACGACTTCTACCGGTACGCCAATGGCGGCTGGATGGAGAGCACGCAGATCCCGGCCGACCGTTCCAGCTTCAACAGCTTCACCCGCATCGTGGTCGACACCGAGAAGAACGTCCGCGAGATCATCGAGGACGCCGCCGCCGACGATGCCGCGCAGGGTTCGATGCGCAAGGTCGGCGATTACTACAGCGCGTTCATGGACGAGGCCGGGATCGAGGCCCGGGGCATCGCGCCTTTGCAGCTGCAACTGGATGCAATCACCGCGATCGCCGACAAGCAGGCGCTGGCGACCGAACTGGGCAGCCAGTTGCGCGCCGACGTCGACCTGCTCAACGCCACCGACTACTACACCGACCGCCTGTTCGGCCTGTGGGTATCGCAGGACCTGCACCAGCCGGATCGAAACGCGCCGTACCTGGTGCAGGGCGGCCTCGGCATGCCGGACCGCAGCTTCTATCTCGACGGCGGCCGCATGGCCGAGTTGCGCACGGCCTACCAGGCGCATGTCGCGAAGATGCTGGAGCTGGCCGGGATCGATGACGCCGCAGCCAAGGCCGCGCGCATCGTCGCGCTGGAAACCGCCATCGCCAAGGTGCACGCAACGCAGGAGCAGACCAACAACGTCGAAGCCGGCGCCAACGCGTGGACCGCGGCCGACTTCGCGACCAAGGCCCCGGGCATGGACTGGGATGCGTTCCTGCAGGCGGCCGGCCTCGGCGGGCAGCAGGACTTCATCGCCTGGCAGCCCGACGCCGTCGCCGGCATCTCGAAGCTGGTTGCCTCGCAGCCGCTCGACACCTGGAAGGAGTACCTGACCTTCCACGCCATCGACCGCGCCGCATCGACCCTGCCCAAGGCCTTCGGCGACCAGCAGTTCGCGTTCTACGGCAAGACCCTCAACGGCACCCCGCAGCAGCGTGACCGCTGGAAGCGCGCGGTCAGCGCGACCAACGGCGCGCTGGGCGAAGCGGTCGGGCAGGAATACGTGGAGCGCCACGTCAGCGCCGAGACCAAGGCCCGCGCCGAGACGATGGTCGACAACATCGTCGCCGCGTTCGGCAAGCGGATCGACGCGCTGGAATGGATGAGCGACGAGACCAAGGCGCAGGCCCGGGCCAAGGTTGCAGGGCTGACGGTCGCGCTCGGCTATCCGGACCGCTGGCGCGACTACGGCGCGCTCGAGGTCAAGCCCGACGATGCGCTGGGCAATGCGCAGCGCGCGTCGGCGTTCGAGTACCAGCGCAACCTCGCCAAGCTCGGCCAGCCGGTCAACCACGACGAGTGGTACATGCTGCCGCACACGGTCAACGCGCTGAACGTGCCGCTGGAGAACCGTCTGATCTTCCCGGCGGCGATCCTGCAGCCGCCGTTCTTCGACCCCAATGCCGACGACGCGGTGAACTACGGCGCGATCGGCGCGGTCATCGGCCACGAAATCAGCCACAGCTTCGACAACCTCGGCGCGCTGTTCGACAAGGACGGCAAGTTGCACAACTGGTGGACGCCTCAGGACCTGGCCCGCTTCGAGGCCGCCGGCGACGCACTGGCCGCGCAGTTCAGCCAGTACAAGGCGTTCGACGACCTGACCGTCAATGGCAAGCTGAGCTTGGGCGAGAACATCGCCGACGTTGCCGGGCTAGCCACCGCCTACGACGCCTACCAGCTGTCGCTGCAGGGCAAGCCGGGCGAGACGCTGGAAGGCTTCACCCCGGATCAGCGGTTCTTCCTCGGCTTCGCCCAGGCGTGGCGCGGCAAGTACCGCGACGAGGCGCTGCGCAACGCGATCCTGACCGACGTGCACGCGCCTGGCCGGTTCCGCGCGCAGACCGTGCGCAACCTCGACGCGTGGTATCCCGCGTTCGAGGTGACCGATGGCCAGGACCTCTACCTGGCGCCTGAAGAGCGGGTCAAGGTCTGGTAGTGCGCGCGACGCCACGCGGCCCCGCCTGTTCGTTCGTCATCCCGGCGCACGACGAGGCGGCTTTGCTCGGCGACACGCTGGCGGCGTTGCAGGCGGCGGCCGACACCCTGCAACTGGAGTACGAAATCGTCGTGGTCGATGACGCATCGACCGACGACACCGCGGCCATCGCCCGCCGTGCCGGGGCGCGTGTGCTGCAGGTGTCGCACCGCCACATCGCCGCGACCCGCAACGCCGGTGCCGGCGCCGCCGGCGGCGAGCGACTGGTGTTCGTCGATGCCGACACCCGGGTGGATGCAACCGTGTTGTCCGCCGCCATCGCGGCGATGGATGCGGGCGCGGTCGGCGGCGGCTGTGCGGTACGGCTGGCGGGCAAGCTGCGGCTGAGGGAGCGCTGGTTCACCGCGCTGGTGATGCAAGTGTTTCGCGTCACCGGGATCGCGCCGGGCTGCTTCCTCTTCTGCACCCGGAAGGCTTTCGAGCAGGTCGGCGGCTTCGACGAGGGCCTGTACGCGGCCGAGGACGTGGCGATGAGCAAGGCGCTGGCCCGCCAGGGCCGCTTCGTGATCCTGCGCGAGGCGGTTTGGACCTCCGATCGCAAGTTGCGCACCTTCAGCGTGACCGAGCACCTGAGGCTGATGCTGCAGGTCGCGGTCCGCGGCCGCGGCGCGCTGCGCTCGCGCGAGCACCTCGGGCTCTGGTATGACAAACGCAGGAACGGCAAATGAAGCAGGCACCACGATGACGACACCCGACATGATTGGCTGGGGCGCCTCGGCGATCCTGATCGCGACGCTGGCACGGCAAGGCTGGCACCAGTGGAAGGACCCGGACCCGCGCGGGGTGTCGCACTGGCTGTTCCTCGGCCAGATGTCGGCCTCGGTCGGCTTCATCGCCTACAGCTGGATGCTGCACAACATGGTCTTTATCGTCACGAACAGCCTGATCCTGGTGACCGCGATCGTCGGGCAACTGGTGTTCCTGCGCGCGCAGCGCAGGTCGAAGCGCGCCGGGCGGTAAGCCGTAGCGTCAGCGCGCGATGCAGGTCTGCCCGGCCCAGAGGTGGATGACCCTGGCGTCCTCGTCGGCCGAGTCGAGCAGGCCGGCCACGTTGCCGGCGGTGAACTCGGTGCCCAGCGTGGTCGAATCGATGTCCACCACCGAGCCGCCGCTTTCGAGCGCGGCGCGGGTGGAACCGATCTGCAATCCGTCGACGGTCGACACGCCGGAACCATCCGCCCCGACCGACCAGCCGACAAACGCATCGTCGACGAACCATGTCGCCAACCCGCCCGGCCAGCGCACGCGGGTCGCGCCACATTCGCTGTTCCCACCCTCGTCGACCGGCGGCCCGCCGAGGACCTTCTGAAGCTTCGTCAGCACCTCGGCCTTTTCGGTACCGAATGCGATCGGACGCGCGGAGCCGGATGGCAACACGAAGATGCGCAGCCCCTCGCCTTCCAGCGCCAGCCGCGCCGCGGGCGATCCCGAGGCGACAGGTTCCGACTCAGCCGGCGCTGACGGATCGGGCGAATCCACTTCCGCACTCGCTTGCGCACCGGGCTTCCGCGCCGTCGCAGTGCGACTGAAACACTGCGGCCCGACATCGTGGTTCCACTCGCCGGCATTCCACGGCCCACTACGCGCCTCGACCTGCGCGGTATCGGTGACGAACACCGCGCACAGGGTATAACTGCGCGCGCCATCCACTGTGTAGTCGTACCCGGTGCCGGTCACCGGATCGGCGATCGACAGTTGTTGCCCTGGCTGCGCAGCCAGGGTGGCGAGGTCGGGCGGCAGCGTGTCGTTGGCCTGCACGTAGGTATCAATCGCCTGGACGATACGGTTCAACTCGTCGATGCGGCGGCTGTCGAGCCGGCCATCGCGCTGCACCGCTGGCGAGTCCATCACCATCACCGCGATTCCGACGGTCGCCAGCACCACCGCGCTTGCAACGATCGCCAGCCAGCGTCCGGCACGGTCCTGCTTCGTGTCGATGCTCACGACTCCGCCTCCTCGCGACGCAGGTCGCGCAGGTAGTAGCCGAAGATCGCGCCGGCGATCACCCCGACCACCAGCACCTTGAGCACGAAGCGCAGCGACAGTTCGCCGCCCAGCAGGTTGTAGACCAGCGTGATGAGGTCGCCGATCAAT
>JBOHYC010000121.1:0-2060 GCA_050737755.1 Lysobacter sp. | reverse complement strand
ACCTGCATCGCCAGCGGCAGTTCGGCGACCTCGTCGAGGAACAGGGTGCCGCCGTCGGCGGTCTGGAACAGGCCGGGCTTGTCGGCGTGGGCGCCGGTGAAGCTGCCCTTCTTGTGGCCGAAGAACTCGCTTTCCATCAACTCCGACGGGATCGCGCCGCAATTGACCGGCACGAACGGCCCGTTCGCGCGACCGCCCTCCGCGTGGATGGTGCGGGCGACCAGTTCCTTGCCGACGCCGGACTCGCCGGCGATGTAGACCGGGGCTTGGCTGCGGGCGACCTTGGCGATGGTCTGGCGCAGGCTGCTCATCGCCGGGGAGTCGCCGTACAGGCGCGCAGCGACGGTGTCGGTGGCGGTCTTGCTGCCGGCTTCGTTGAGTTCCAGTGCGTGGCGGACCAGGTCGCGCAGCACGGCCAGTTCGACCGGTTTGGCGACGAAGTCGAACGCGCCGGCCTTGAGTGCCTCGACCGCGGCCTCGACGTTGCCGAAGGCGGTGATCATGGCGACCGGGGTATTGGGATGCAGCTGGGTGATCTCGGCGATCAGGTCGATGCCCGAGCCGTCCGGCAGGCGCATGTCGGTCAGGCACAGGTCGTACTGGTTGCGCGACAGGTGGTTGCGCGCATCGGCCAGGCTGGACGCGGTATCGCACCGCAGGCCCATCCGTCCCAATGTCATGACCAGCAACTCGCGGATGTCGCGCTCGTCGTCGACCACCAGTGCACTTCGTGTTTCAGCCATCCGACCCTCCAATATCCCGCCCATCTTAAAGCTTTTCGGGATCGCGGCTGCGGCCTTTGAGGGTCGAGCCGGCGAGGCGGACACGGAAGCAGCTGCCGCCGGCTGGCAGCGGAACGTAGTCGAGCGAGGCCTGGTTGGCACGGCACAGCTCGCGGGCGATGTACAGGCCCAGGCCGGTGCCGTGGCCGGAGGTGGTGAAGAATGGCCGGAACAGCTGCTGGGCGACCCGTTCGGCGATGCCGGGCCCGCGGTCGACCACGTCGACGATCGGCTGGTCATGGTTGTCGATATGGACGTGGATGCCGACCCGGGCCGGCTCGCCGGGCATCCGGCCGTAGATCAAGGCGTTGTGGACCAGCACGGTCAGCACCTGGTGCAACTGCCGCGGGTCGATCATGGTCGGGATGCGCGGCTGGCTCGCGGTGGCGCGCAGGCTGTCGTTTTCCAGCGGATGGCCGGCCCGGTAGTCATCGACGAAATGGCGGGTCAGGGCGACCAGTTCGACATGCTCCGGCTTGGCCGGTTCGCGCCGGGCCAAGCCGAGCACGTTCTCGACGATGCCGTTCATGCGCACGCCCTGCTGGCGGATGATCTCCAACAGGCGGCGGTCGGCAGTGGCGACGTCGTCCGACTCTTCCAGCAACTGGACCGCGTAGTTGATAGCTGCCAAGGGGTTGCGGATCTCGTGGGCGAGGCTGGCCGAGAACCGGCCCAGCGTGGCCAGCGTCATCGATTCGGCCCGGCGCGAGACCAGCGAGGTGTCGTCGAGGAATACCAGGGTGTGGTCGCTGCCGGCCAGCAGCCGGGTGAAGCGTGGGACCACTTCGGGCTGGTCCGAGGCGATCTGTAGCGGGGTCTCGTCGGCCTTGCCGTCCACCCGCCACGCGGTCAGGCGTCGGGCCAACTCCGGCAGCGCGACCCCGATGTCGCGATGGCCTTCGCCGGCGTCGCCCAGCAGCAAGATCGCAGCCTCGTTGGCCAGCCGCACCTGGTCGTTGCCGTCGACCAGCAACACCCCGGTACGCAGGCGCCGGATGATCAGCTCGTTGACTTCGGTCAGGTGCGCGGTTTCCACGCCGCGGCGGGCCGCCAGGTCATGACTGGCGCGCATCTGCCGGCCGAGGATGCTGGTCAGGGTGGCGATGGCGAGGTAGCCGATCGAGAACATCAGCGGCTCGGCCAGCATCCGGGCGCTTTCGTCGACCGCGGCGCTCCAGAAGTACTCCACCATGATCCCGGCGACCGCGACCATCGCCGCGCCCAGGCCATAGCGGGCCGGCAGCAGCAGCGCCGCGGCGCCGACGTTGAACATCAGCA
>JBOHYC010000120.1:0-2103 GCA_050737755.1 Lysobacter sp. | reverse complement strand
CCACGTGGCCGACCACCAGATCGCCCTGGCCACGGCGCGCGGCGACCACCGCGGCGGCGACTTCCGGCAGCGCGGTACCGATCGCCACCGGGATCAGGCCGGTCAGCAGCGGCGACAGCCCGAGTCCCTCACCCAGCGGCAATGCATTGCTGACCACCAGCCGCGAACCGAAATACAACAGCGCGGCGGCGACCGCGAAGCGGATCAGGTTGAGCCCGAGATCATTGCTGGTGCGTGCGAACGCGGCCATCTCGGCCTGCAGTTCCGGTGCCTCGCGACGGCTGCGCGCGGATGCAAAGGCGACCACCGCGACGAACGCGAGCAGCAGCCCGAAGCCCTCGACCCGCCCGAGCTGGCCATCGAGGCCGAGCACGATGACCGCCAGCGTGCCAACCATCAGAACCAGCAGCAACGGACCGAGGCTGCGCCAGCGCACCAGCAGCGGCGCCGCCAACGCGGCCGCGCCCAGCGTCAGGCCGAAGTTGGCGACGTTGCTGCCCACGGCGTTGCCAAGTGCGAGGTCCGGTTGGCCCAGCGCGATCGCATGCACGTTGACCGCGATCTCCGGCAACGAGGTACCGAACGCGACCAGCACCAGCCCCGCAACGAACGGCGATGCGCCGAAACGCTGGGCCAGTCCGGCCGAACCCTTGACGATCGAATCGCCGCCCAGTCCCAGCAGTACCAGTCCCAGCACGAACAGGCCGACGGCTTCGAACATGATCCTGGCTCCCCGTGGTTGACCGTACCGATTCTATGCCGATCAGCTGCAGCCTTCGACGTAATCGACCTGCGGCGGCACGCCCACGCGCCATTCGGTGACGACATCGTTGGCATCGGTCTCGAACACCAGCACGCCGTCGCCGCCGTCCTCGCCCACGCGCAGGTAATGACCACCCTCTACATACTTGTGGTTCTGCTGCTCGATACCGGGATACAGCGCTTCGATCCGGGTGGCATCCATGCCCAGCTCACCGCCGCCGGGCGCGGTCATGGTCTCGTTGGAAACGCTGTAGCGCACGAACTTGCCGCCTTCGAACATCAAAGCGAAATAGGCCATGTCCGGCTGGCCGATGGGGTTGAGGTGGAAGCATGACGCGCCTTCCGCCGGCGGCGCGCCATTGAGCTCGCCATCCCAGGCCGCGATCACCTCTTCGGCGCTCATCCCGAAGCGGGCCGCGCCGTAGCCATCGAAACGGGCTTCACCAGCGTTGCTGTTTCCGGGGTTGCCGTCTTCGGCACCATCCAGGTCACCCGGCATCAGGGTGCCCGGGGGCGCGGTGGCCGGCGGAACATCCTCGTTCGGCTGGTCGACCGCCGCAGGGGTCGACGGGATCGGGGCGGCGTCGCCGGCGCCGCGGTCGGCACAGCCGGCCATGGCCAGAACCAGAATGGTCAGTACGGGCAACGCTAGCTTCATCGGGATTTCCTGCTGCAGATGGACTTCGGCAGGCTACCGGGGTGGCGTGAATGCGACGCGAAACGCGTTACGGTCGTCACGTCCTGGCGCGCGTTACTGGCCGTCGAAATGCTTGCGCAGGCCCGCCCAGCAATCCTGGTAATTACGCTGCCGGTGCGCAGCCTCGACCGCCTGCGCGGTCGGGCGGATCACCGCGCGGGTCTCGAACATGAAGGCCATGGTGTCGCGCACCACGTCGGGCTTCGACAGGTCGGCCGCACTGGCTTTCTCGAACGTCGCCGCGTCCGGGCCGTGGCCGGTCATGCAGTTGTGCAGACTGGCGCCGCCGGGCACGAAGCCCTCGGCCTTGGCGTCATAGGCGCCGTGGATCAGGCCCATGAACTCGCTGGCGATGTTGCGGTGGAACCACGGCGGCCGGAACGTGTCCTGCGCCACCAACCAGCGCGGCGGGAAGATCGCGAAGTCCATGTTGCTGGTCCCTGGCGTATCGCTGGGCGAATGCAGCACCAGGAAAATCGACGGGTCCGGATGGTCGAAGCTGATCGAGCCGATCGCGTTGAAGCGGCGCAGGTCGTATTTGTACGGCGCGTAGTTGCCGTGCCAGCCGACCACGTCGAGCGGGCTGTGGCCGATGTCGGCGCGCCACAAATGGCCCTGGAACTTGGCAACCAGTTCGAACCCGC
>JBOHYC010000119.1:0-10497 GCA_050737755.1 Lysobacter sp. | reverse complement strand
TCAACGCCACGCCCGCGCCCGCGGCCAGCGTCCCGATCGTCAGGCTGATGAGCACCACCAGCGTCAGCGCGATCCACGGATAGTTGAACACCAGCGCCAGGCCGCCGACGGTGGCCACGTCCTCGCCGATCGATGCGGTCCAGTTGCTGACCGGTTCCGGCGAGGTGTTGAGCACGGCGCGCGAACCGCTCTTGATCAGGTGGCTGGTCAACGCCACGCCCGCGCCCGCGGCCAGGGTCCCGATGCCGAGGTCGCCATCGGGCGACATCGTCGCCGCCGCCAGGAATGCACCGGCCGGTACCCGCAGCAGGGTATGCGCCAGGTCCCAGCCCGAATCGACCCCGGGGATCTTGTCGGCGAAGAACTCGGCGATCGCGAGCACCCCGGAGACGCCGATCACCCACGGCGAGGCCGTCACCTCCAGCGCCTGCGGCAGGTCCAGCCAGCCGAAGAACCCGGCAAGGCCGACCCCGAACACCGTCAGGTAGACCCGGACCCCGGCCAGCCAGGCCAGGACTACGCCAATTGCGAACAGGTGCGCATCCGACATCGGGGCATCCCCGCTAGACTTGGGGCGAGTATAGGGGAGTGACGGTGGTTGCCGCCGTCCGGGGACAATGGGTCAGACAACGCATTCAAGCTATGTGATCGTGCCGCGCGCGCCCGATCGCCGGCCGGTACTCCGGGTGGCGATGCTGCTGGGCTGGGTGCTGTCGCTGGCGCTCGCGTGGGTGGCCGCCAGCTGGTACGTCGCACCAAAGTTGCCCGGACTCAGCGCATCGCTGGAGACCACCCGGGCGCAGTTGCAGCAGGCCCAGGCCAAGCTGCGCGGGCTGGACCAGCGCCAGGCCACGCTGGAGCGTTCCGACCAGATCAGCCGCGCCGCCAACCATCAGGTCCAGCAGGAGCTGGCCGAGCGCGACCAGCAGATCGCCGACCTCAAGGCCAACCTCGCGTTCTACGAACGGCTGGCCGGTGCGACCCGCAAGCCGAAGGGCCTGAGCGTTCACTCGGCCGAATTCGTGCCCGAGACCGCGGGAACATGGCATTACGAGTTGATGCTGACCCAGAGCCTCAACCGCGGTGCGGTCAGTGCAGGACAACTGCGGTTCGTGGTCGAAGGAGTCAAGGACGGCAAGCTCGCCACCGTCGACTGGAACCGCCTGCACCAGCGCGACGACGCGCCCGCGCAGGCCTATTCGTTCCGCTATTTCCAGCAGCTCAGGGGCAGCGTGATGTTGCCCGACGGCTTTGTCCCGCAGCGGGTGCGGGTGTCATTACGCGGCGAAAACGCATCGCTCGACCAGGCCGTGGCCTGGGTCCAACCTTCCGGAACCGGGGATACCTGATGTTGAAGAACAAGACCAACAAGCTGCCCGAGGGCCAGATCGACACCCTGATCGGTCCGCAGGTGGTGATCCGCGGCGACCTGCAATTCAGTGGCGGGCTGCACATCGAAGGCCGGGTGATCGGCAAGCTGGTCGCCGAAGACGGCCAGAAGGCGGTCCTGACCCTGTCCGAAAGCGGCAGCATCGAGGGCGAGATCCATTCGCCGGTGGTGGTGATCAACGGCCGCGTCGACGGCGACATCCATTGCAGCGAGCGGCTGGAGCTCGCCTCGCGCGCACGGGTGCAGGGCAACGCACATTACAAGGTGGTCGAGATGGCTGCCGGGTCGACCCTGACCGGCCGGCTGCTGCACGTTGAAGCGGAGCAGGCCGCGGCCGGACATGGCGAGGTCACGCAGTTCCGTGGCCGCGCGGCCGAGCTGCCCGAAACTGAAGGGATGGTGGACGTCAGCGCCGTCACCGGCTGACCCCCGCGCCACCGGCGTTGTAGTCTGGCCACCGTTCCCCGAATGGCGGCACCGATGGCCAGCACGCCCACCCCGTCCACCTCATCACGCAACTGGCGGATCGCGCTGGTTGTGGCGATCGTGCTGGCGCTCGCATTCGGCGGCTGGGGTTTGTGGCGGGTGTTGTCGCCTGCCTCCAGCGACACGCGCGCGCAACTGGCCGAAAGCGAGGCCGCGCGCGAGCGACTGCAGTCCGACCACGAAGAACTGCAGCAGCGCGTCGCCACCCTCGGCCGGTCCGACCAGATCAGCCGTGAGGCCAACCGCGAGTTGCAGGGCACCCTGGCCGAGCGCGACGAGGAAATCGCCGGCCTGCGCGCCGACGTCGCCTTCTACGAGCGCCTGGTCGGCGCCACCGCGCAGCGCCACGGGCTCAGCGTGCATGCGCTGGCGATGCAGTCGCAGAGCGTGCAGGCGCGCAACGGCACCGCCTGGCACTTCAAGACGACGTTGACCCAGAACCTCAACCGCGGCGCGGTCAGTACCGGCCAGCTGACCCTGGAGGTCGAAGGCACCAACGGCGGCAAGCTGCAGACGCTGGACTGGAACGCACTGCGGCAGCAGCCCGATTCGGACGGCGTGGCGTATTCGTTCAAGTATTTCCAGCAGGTCGAGGGCGATGTGTTCCTGCCCGAAAGCTTCAGTCCGGTGCGGGTGACGGTGCATCTGGAGCCGCGCTCGGGTGCGGCGATCGAGCATTCGTTCACCTGGGCCGAGGCGACCGGGGCGACCGCGCCTGCCCCCGAGCTTGAATGAGACCCCCGCGCCCCCCATCCTGAGCGGATGAACGACGTGATCACCCCGCTGCCCGGCCTGCCCGCTGAACCGGGCTACCAGTCGCTTGAACGCCCGCTGCAGTTCACCTCGGCGGCGGCGGCGAAAGTCCGCGAACTGGTGGCCGAGGAAGGCAATGACGCGCTCAAGCTGCGTGTCTACATCCAAGGCGGTGGCTGCTCGGGCTTCCAGTACGGCTTCGAATTCGACGAGGAGCAGGGCGAGGACGACCTGGCGGTGCAGACCGATGGCGTCACCCTGCTGGTCGATCCGCTGAGCCTGCAATACCTGATGGGCGCCGAGGTCGACTACACCGAAAGCCTGCATGGCGCGCAGTTCGTGATCCGCAACCCCAACGCCAAGACCACCTGCGGTTGCGGGTCGTCGTTCTCGGCATGAGTGCCGGGGCGTGAGCGGTATCGCCCCCTTCGCCTTTGTCGGACCAGACGCCTTCGCCGGCGCCGACACCCGGATTCCAGCGGCCGACCCGGCCTGCCATGGCGCGCTCGACCGCGCCGATGCGCTGCGCGGTGATCCCGAAGCACTCGCGGCACTGTGGCCGGACGCGCGGGTAGTGCTGCTGGACGATGACGGCCAGGCGCTGGTCGACTCCGACGGTGCACTGTTCGCCCCGACCGGCGCGCAGGTCAGCGAAGGACCGGGCGGCACTGGCGCGGCGATCTTCCTGGGACGCGACGGGGAGGGACGCGGATGGTTTGCGCTCGATGCCGCACTGACAGCATTACAGGCCCCAAACCGGCTCGACCTGCGCAGCGCTGCGGGGCAATGGCCGGCGTTCGATGCCGGTGTGTTCGCGCAGGCCCGCGCGCTGCAGCACTGGCGCCGTCGGCATCGTCATTGCGGGGTATGCGGCGGTACCCTCGGGTTCTCGCGCGGCGGCTGGCTGGGCCGCTGCGATGATTGCGGGATCGAACACTATCCGCGCACCGACCCGGCCGTCATCGTGGCGGTCACCGATGGCGCGCGCATCCTGCTGGGCCGGCAGCGCGGCTGGGCGGCGCAGCGTTACTCGGTGTTGGCCGGCTTTGTCGAACCGGGTGAAACGCTGGAGCAGACCGTCGCCCGCGAAGTGCTGGAGGAAACCGGCGTGCGCGTGCGTGGCTGTCGTTACCTCGGTTCGCAGCCGTGGCCGTTCCCGGGCCAGCTGATGCTCGGTTTCATTGCCAGCGCCGAGCCCGACGAGCCACGGGTCGACGATGAGCTGGAAGACGCGCGCTGGTTCGATGCCAACGAGATCCGTGCCGCCCGCGCACGTGATGGCAATGAAGGTGACGATGGCGTGCGGTTGTCGACGCCGATCTCGATCTCGCGCTGGCTGATCGAGCAGTGGTTGCGCGAGATCGAAAGCAACGCCACGCGCTAGAATCAAGCCGTGGTCGCGCAGCCTCGCGCGACACCGGAGGAAGCCCGCATGTCAGTCACCCTGATCGCCGCCGTCGTCGCGCTCGTGCTCGGCCACATGGCCCCGTCACTGGCGGCAACGGTGCGGCAGTACGGCTGGTATCGCGACTGGATTGGCTGGCTCAACCGGCAGTTCCCGGATGACGGCTTCTGGCGCGGGCAATGGGGCATCGCGCTGGCGCTGGTGCCGCCGCTGCTGGTGGTCGGGCTGTTCCAGCTGGCGCTCGACGCGCAGTTGCTTGGCGTGGCCGAACTGTTGTTCGGCATCGCGGTGCTGTTCTATGCCTGGGGTCCGCGCGACCTGGACCGCGACGTCAACGTAGTACTGGACGCGACCGATCCGCTGGCGCGCGCCGAAGCCGCGGCGTGGCTGTCGAGCGACGGCAACCCATCGCTGGACCCGGCCAACCTGGTCGAGTCGGTGTTCCGCAACGCGATGCGCCGCTGGTTCGGGGTGCTGTTCTGGTTCCTGCTGCTCGGTCCGGTCGGTGCGATCCTGTATCGACTGGTGGTGTTGTCGGTCGCCGCCCTGGCGGTCGACAACCCGTCACGCAACCTGCCAAGCGGCACCGTGCGTGGCGCCCGCTTCCTGCTGGCGCTGCTGGAATGGCCGGTTGCGCAACTGATGACCCTGGCGTTGGCGCTGGTCGGCAACTTCGATGCCGTGCTCGGTGCCTGGCGTGCAAGCGGCGGTGCCTCGTTGCGGCTGGACAAGCGTTTTCTCGGTGCGGTTGCCCGGGCCAGCGTGCGCAGCGAGCTGGCCGAAGAGGCCGCCGATTATGCTGCCGGCCAGGCCGACGACGGCACCGGCGAAAGCGGAGTCACCGCGTCGAACGCGGCGGCGATCGCCAGTCCCGGAATGCCCGACCTGCCCGAACTGCGCGACGCGATGAGCCTGGTCTGGCGCTGCCTGCTGGTGTGGCTGGCGGTGCTGGCGCTGTTCGTGATTGCCGGCTTTGTGAGCTGACAGACCCGCGACAGGGCGCCTTGTAGGAGCGACGTAAGTCGCGATCGCACGGCGATTCCGGCTGCCGGTGAAATCGCGACTTACGTCGCTCCTACATCAGGCGATACCCAAGGTCTCAAGCCGCGTCCCCGCGCAGATCCCGCACCTTCGACTCCAGCACATCCGCATCCACCTGCGCGCCTTCCAGCGCCGCACCCGCCACCACCCCGACATGCGCGCGGAAGCGCCGTGGCACCCGCATCCGGCCCAGCCGCGTGTCGCGCCGGCTCCACATGCTCGACCACATCCCGCGCAGCGCCACCGGCACCACCGGTACCGGCCGTCCCGCCTGCGCGGCTCGCGCGAGGATCTTCTCGACCCCGGACTTGAACGCGGTGATTTCGCCATCGGAGGTCAGCCTGCCTTCGGGGAATATCCCCACCACCTCGCCATTGGCCAGCGCCGCGTCGATTTCGTCGAACGCGCGCTGCATCAACGCACGGTCCTCGCGCACACCGGCGATCGGGATCGCCTTGGCGGTGCGGAATATCCAGCGCATCACCGGCACGTTGAAGATCCGGTAGTACATGACGAAGCGCACCGGCCGCGGGATGCTCGCGGCGAGGATCAACGCGTCCATGTAGCTGACGTGGTTGCACACCACCAGTGCTGCGCCCTCATCGGGAACGTGGTCGATGCCCTGCGCCCGCAGCCGGTACAGGGTGCGCACCAGCACCCAACTGAGGAAGCGCATCAGGAACTCGGGCACGATCGTGAAGATCCAGATCGCCACCAGCGCGTTGGCGATCGCCAACGCGAGGAATACCTGCGGAATCGTCCAGCCCAGCCAGCGTTGCACCGCCAGCGACGACAGCGCGGCCAGCACGATGAAGCCGGAGTTCTGGATGTTGAGTCCGGCGAATACCCGCGACATCTCCGACTTCGGCGTGCGGCTCTGGATCAGCGCGAACAGCGGTACCACGAAGAAGCCGGTGAACAGCCCGATCCCGAGCAGGTCGACGACCGTCCGCCACGCGCCCGGCTGTTGCAGGAACCCGGCCACGTCCAGTCCCGATGCCGTCGCCAACGCCGGGCGTGCGAGCGCCAGGTCGAGCAGGAACGCGGTCATCCCGAATGCACCCAGCGGCACCAGCCCGATCTCGACCGTGCGCGCCGACAACCGCTCGCACAGCATCGAGCCCGTCCCGGTGCCGATCGAGAACAGTGCCAGCGCCAGGATGTACAGCGTCGCCGAGCCGCCCAGGTAGACCTCGGCGTAGGCAGGCAGTTGCGATGTCAGCACCGTGCCGACGAACCAGAACCACGACACCCCCAGGATCGCGTTGCGCACTGCCAGTTGCTTGCGTGCGAGCTTCAGCACCGCGATCGATTCGGGCATCGGATTCCAGTTGACCTTCAGATCCGGTGCGCCGGCCCCTGCTTTCGGGATCGCTCGGCTCACCAGATGCCCGGTGATCGCCAACGCGATGATCGCCACGCCCGCCACCCACGGCCCGCTGGCGCCGGCCATCGCAAAGATCGAACCACCGAGGATCATCCCCAGCAGGATCGAGATCGACGTGCCCATTTCCACCAGGCCGTTGCCGCCGGTCAGCTCACGCGGCTGCAGCACCGACGGCAGGATCGAGTACTTCACCGGCCCGAACAGCGTCGACTGCATGCCGGTCAGGAACAGCGCCACCAGCAGCACCGTCATGCTGGTGGTGACGAAGCCGACCGCCGCCAGCGACATGATCACGATCTCCATCGCGGTGGTGATGCGGATCAGCGTGGACTTTTCGGTGCGCTCGGCGAACTGCCCGGCCAGCGCCGAGAACAGGAAATATGGAAGGATGAAGATCGCCGGCGCGAGCGTCGCGTACAGCGTCTTCTGCTCGGCACTGACGCCCAGCCAGAACAGCATGCCGATGATCGCCTGGCGGTAGACGTTGTCGTTGAACGCGCCCAGCGACTGGGTCAGGAAGAACGGCAGGAAGCGGCGTTCCCGCAGCAGCGTGTACTGGCTTGACGACATGCGGGTTCCCCCCGGGGCTGGCGGCGAGCCTAGCAGACGCTCGTGATGGCCGGCCCCGCCGGAAATGTCGCGTTACGAGCTGGCGCGTTCGCGTTCGATCGCGCGCCACCCGATGTCATGGCGGTGGAACTCGCCGTGCCATGAAATCCCCGACACCGCTTCGTACGCGCGGTGTTGCGCCTCGGCCACAGTGTCGCCCAGCGCACACACGCACAGGACGCGGCCACCGGCGGTTACGACCTGGCCGTCGACCAGTTTGGTGCCTGCGTGGAAGACCTTGGTGTCCCCGATCTCGGGCACGTCCCAACTGCCGATCGGGTCGCCGCTGCGCGGGGTGCCGGGGTAGTTCTCGGCGGCCATCACGACACCGAGCGAAGGACGGGGGTCCCATTGCGCTTCGATGTCGGCAAGGCGAGCGTCGATCGCGGCATCCACCAGGTCCAGCAGGTCGGACTGCAGCCGCATCATCACCGGCTGGGTTTCGGGGTCGCCGAAGCGCACGTTGAACTCGATCACCTTCGGCGCGCCGCTGGCGTCGATCATCAGTCCGGCATACAGGAAGCCGGTGAACGGCACGCCATCGGCGGCCATGCCGCGCACGGTCGGCTCGACCACCTCGCGCATGACCCGCGCGTGGATATCCGGGGTCACCACCGGTGCCGGCGAGTAGGCGCCCATGCCGCCGGTGTTTGGGCCGGTGTCGCCGTCGCCGACGCGCTTGTGGTCCTGGCTGGTCGCCATCGGCAGCGCGGTGTGCCCATCAACAATGGAGATGAAACTGGCCTCCTCGCCATCGAGGAACTCCTCGATGACCACGCGCGCACCGGCCGCGCCGAAGGCATTGCCGGCGAGCATGTCACGCACCGCGGCTTCGGCTTCGTCGAGTGTCATCGCCACGATCACGCCCTTGCCGGCGGCCAGACCGTCGGCCTTGATCACGATCGGTGCGCCTTTCTCGCGGACGTAGGCCAGCGCCGCGTCGACTTCGGTGTGGACCGCGTAAAACGCCGTCGGGATGCCGTGGCGCGCGAGGAAATCCTTGGCGAACGCCTTGCTGCCTTCGAGCTGGGCAGCGGCGGCGGTGGGACCGAAGATGCGCAGGCCGGCGGCGCGGAAACGGTCGACCACGCCGGCCACCAGTGGCACCTCGGGACCGACCACGGTCACGGCGATGCCCTCGTCCTGCGCCAGCTTCAACAGACCGTCGAGGTCGTCGGCCTTGACGGTCGGTACATTCCGACATTTGTCCTCGGTCGCGGTGCCGGCGTTGCCGGGCGCCACCAACACTTCACTGACGCGCGGGGACTGCGCGAGCTTCCACGCCAGCGCGTGTTCGCGACCGCCGGAACCGATGACGAGGATTTTCATTGCGGGGTCCTTGGTTGGTGCGGTCATGTAGGAGCGACGTAAGTCGCGATTTCCTTGCAGCCCCCGGACGTTCAGGGGGTCGCGACCTACGTCGCTCCTACAGGGAAACGGAGGCCGTCGATTTTACCGGAGCCGAAAGGCCACCGGCTGCTAGCATCGCCCGCTACGGTGACAACAACGGGAATCGCGATGGAGTTCGTCCTCAACGGCATCGAGGCCTTTCTGACGCCGATGATCGGCCTGGTCAACACGGTGCTGTGGAACTACGTGCTGGTCTACGGGCTGATCGCGGTCGGGGTGTTCTTCACCGTGCGGCTGAAGTTCGTGCAGGTGCGCCGTTTCGGCCACATGCTCCACGTGATCGGTCGCGGCACCGCTGGCGACAGCGCCGGCATCTCGCCCTTTCAGGCCTTGTGCACCAGCCTGGCGTCGCGGGTCGGTACCGGCAACCTCGCCGGCGTGGCGATCGCGCTGAGCCTGGGCGGGCCGGGCGCGTTGTTCTGGATGTGGGTGGTGGCCGCGCTGGGCATGGCCACCGCGTACGCCGAGAGCACTTTGGCGCAGCTGTACAAGGTCCGCGACGAGGATGGCCAGTACCGTGGTGGGCCGGGCTATTACATGTCGCGCGGGCTGAAATTGCCATGGCTGGGCGTGGCGTTCTCGGTCTGCCTGGTGTTCTCGTACGGGCTGATCTTCAGCAGCGTGCATGCCAATGCGATGGCGCAGTCGCTCAACCTGGCGTTTGGCTTCAGCGAGGCGCAGATCGCGATCGGACTGGTCGTGCTGACCGCACTGATCATCTTCGGTGGCGTGCGTTCGGTCGCGCGGGTGGCCGAGTGGGTGGTGCCGTTCATGGCCGTCGCTTACCTGGGCCTGGCGCTGTGGGTGGTGGCGACCAACATCGCCGAGGTGCCGGCGGTGCTGGCGCTGGTGGTGCGCAGCGCGTTCGGGCTGGAACCGGCGGCGGGTGGCCTGATGGGCGGGCTGGCGGCGGCGATGCTCAACGGCGTCAAGCGCGGGCTGTACTCCAACGAGGCCGGCATGGGCAGCGCGCCCAACATTGCCGCGGCGGCGACGCCGGTGCCGCACCATCCGGCCAGCCAGGGGCTGGTGCAGTCGCTGGGGGTGTTTATCGACACCTTGCTGATCTGCACCGCGACCGGGCTGATGATCCTGTTGTCGGGGGTGCTCGGCGGCGGTGGCGACGGGGTGGTGATCACCCAGAACGCGCTGGTGGTGTTCTTCGGACCGTGGGGCAGCTGGTTCGCGGCGATCGCGCTGTTCTTCTTCGCGTTCACCACGATCCTCGGCAACTACTCGTATGCCGAGAGCGGGTTGCTATATCTCGGCGGGGGCGATGTCGGACTGTTCCTGCTGCGGGTGGCGGCGCTCGGCGTGATCGTCTGGGGCGTGTACGCGCAGGTACCGCTGGTGTGGAGCGCCGCCGACGCGGCGATGGCGATGATGGCGACGCTCAACCTGGCCGCGTTGCTGGGGCTGTCGGGCGTGGTGGTGAAGCTGACCCGCGACTACGACCGACAGCTCGATGCGGGCCGGTCGCCGGTGTTCCATATCGCTGATTACCCGGAACTGGGTGATGGCGTGGATCATGAGATCTGGCGCGAGCGGGAGTCGGGCTGAGCGACAGCTGCCCGGGCCACGGCAAAAACAAGCAGCAACAGAAAGCAACAGCAACAACAACGGCAACAGCAACGGCACTTCCGGTGAGGTTGGTACGCAAGAGGCGGCCGGTGGGGGTGTTGCTCCAGCCCTTCGTCAGGGCAGTCCTGCCCTGAGGCGGGCCGCGGGCCATCCATGGCCCGCTTTTGCGCAACACCCCCACCGTCCACCTCTTGCCCGGATGTCCGAAGCTCCGAGAAGTGGCCTCGTGTAGGAGCGACGTGAGTCGCGATTGCACGGCGATCACGGATATCAGTGAGATCGCGACTTACGTCGCTCCTACATCGGGCTTAAGCGGTTATGGCGCTTTCGCAAAAGCATGCGGAAGGCGACTTGCCGGAGCGAACAGGAATCCAACGAACCCAAACCGCGAAGCGGCGTCCTGGCGGGGTATTGCGGAGAGTGCGCCATGGATGG
>JBOHYC010000118.1:0-2839 GCA_050737755.1 Lysobacter sp. | reverse complement strand
GCCACCGCGATGTTCGGCAACGACGAGTTGCGCGGTGCGATGCGCCATCTCAAGCGCGGCGGCATCCTCTGGTACGCGCCGGACCAGGACATGCGCGGCAAGGACACCGTGTTCGCGCCATTCTTCGGGGTGCCGGCGGCGACGATCACCGCGACCCATCAGTTCGCGCGACTGTCGGGTTGCGCGGTGGTGCCGTTCTTCCATCGCCGCGAGGGCGCGGACTACGTGCTGCGGCTGGGTGAGCCGCTGGCCGACTTCCCGTCCACCGATGCCCAGAGTGACAGCGCACGGGTCAATGCCGCGATCGAGGCGATGGTGCGCGAAGCACCGAGTCAGTACCTGTGGATCCACCGTCGCTTCAAGCGCCGGCCATCGGGGATGGCATCTCCGTATCGCTGATCCGGTCGGCCAGCAGGCTGCCGGCGTACAGCGCGGCCAGCAGCAGGGTCAGCCCGCCCCAGAAGGTCGAGTAGAACGCGAGGTGGGTATTGAGCGGGAACACCGTCACCGCCAATGCCAGCATCGCCGGTCGCGCACGTTCGCGTGCGACGGCATCGGCGAAACGCCAGGCCCGCCAAGCCAGTGCGGCGCCCAACAGCCATAGCAGCAGCCCGAAGCCACCGGTTTCGCTGAGCACTTCCAGCACGATCTGATGCGCGTGGAACGCCGGTCCCTCGCCCCATTGCGCAACCTCACCGCGCTCCGGGTCGCAGGCCGGGAACGCCTCGCGGAAACCACGCGCACCGACGCCGTTGACCGGATGCCGCCCGGCCATGCACAACGCCGCGCCCCAGATCCGGCTGCGTCCCGACAGCGCCCGGTCGACGCCCTCCTCGTTGGCCGACAGCACGTGGGTGGTACGCACGAGACGGTCGCGCACGTCGTGCGAGGCGTAGGCCAGCACCACCAGCATCACCGCGCCGAAGCCGAACACCGCGACCAGCTTTTTCCAGCCCAGCACGCGCCAGCCGGAAAGCACCAATACCAACGCATAGGTGACCCAGGACGCGCGTGAACCGGCCAGCACCACGACCACGCCGACCGCGGCTGCGGCAACCAGCCAGCCGGCATTGCCGAACCGGCGCCCGGCGGCATAAAGCGCGAACGGCGACAGGCTCGCAATCACGATCCCGAGTTTCAGGTTGCATGGCCCGAGGATGCCGCTGAGGCGGTCGGCACCGGCGATCTCCTCGGCCGTGCACATGCCGTGGCCGCTGATCGCCTGCTTGATCGAATCGATCCCGAAGAACAGCGGGCTGGTGCCGATCAGCGCCTGTAACAGCGCATCGACGGTCCAGATTCCGATGATGATCGCGAGTCCCCCAAACGTGGTGCGTCGGCCGCGGTCGTTGGCCACCGCCGACGCCGCCAGCCACAGGAACGGCAGGTAGCGTAGGTCGACCGCGGCCTCGCGCAGTGCGCGCGGAGGATCGACCGCGTCGAACGCCGAGACCAGTTCTGGCAGCCAGTAGGCGAAGAACAGCACGCTGGTGAGCGCCCAGGCCTGGTGGCTCAGCAACTGGTCGCCACCGCTGAAGCGCGAGGAGACCAGTTTGAAAATCGCCAGCAATGCGCCCAGCACCAGGATGCCTTCGGCGTAGCCCGGAGCCGGCCACAGCGCGACATAGGCGAGGATCCATGCTGGCGCCCAGCGCCAGCCGCGGGCCGGGCCGTGATCGTGGTCAGGCAACGGCAGTGCGGTCGAGTCAGTCGATGAGTTCGGCATAGACGGCCAGGGTGGCGCGCTGCATCGCGCGCAGGGTGTAGTCGGACAGTGCAGGCATCGTACCGGCAGTCAGCGCCGGGCGTGCAAGCAATGCCCGCGCACCGGCGTGCAGCGCGTCCGGATCGAAAGGTGCAATCGCGCCGTCGGGTTGCAACTCGCGCAACAACTCGCCAACGCCGCCGTGGGCCCAGCCCAGCACCGGTCGCGCGGATGACACCGCCTCAACCACGGTGCGGCCGAACGCCTCGGGCTTGCGCGACAGTTGCAGCACCAGGTCACTGGCGGCGTAGGCGCGGGCGATCGCGTCGGTCGGTGGGGTGAACGCCACGGCATCGGCGATACCGAGCGCACCGGCTTGCGCTTCGAGTTCGGCGATATACGCCTCTCGGCCGGCCTCGCGCGCGCCCGGCAGCCACAAACGCGCATCCAGGCCATCGCCGCGCAGGCGCGCAAGCAGCTCCAGCGCATCGGCGTGGCCCTTCAGGCGGGTGCCGCGGCCGGGCAACAGCAGCAGTGGCCCTTCGCCAGCCAGTGCCGGGTGCAGGTCAACGGCCCACGTGCGGGCATTGCGATCCGGCATCGGCGCGGGCGGAAACGCGAGCGGGTCGATCCCGCGCGGAATCACCCGCAGCTTGCCCGGGTCGGTCGACGGATAGTGGCTCAGCACGTAATCGCGGACGGTGTCGGAGACGCAGACCACGCGCTCGCCGCGAGTCATCACCGCGCTGTAGCGCGAGGGTGAGTTGAGGCCATGCACTGTACTGATCAGCCGCGGGCGCTCGGATGCCTCCATGCCGCGCAGGGCCAGCACGCCGATCCAGGCCGGCAGCCGCGACCGGACATGGACGATATCGGCGCGCTCGCGACGCAGCAGCGCACGCAGCGGGCGTACGCGGCGCAGGGTAGCCAGCGACTTGCGGCCGATATCGAGTTCGATGTGTTCTGCGCCGAGTGCCTGCAGCCGCGGCACCAGTCGTCCACCAGCGGACACGACGAGGGCGCGATGTCCGGCTTCGACCAGCGCCTGCGCGATTTCGAGGGTGGAGCGTTCGACCCCGCCCGACTCCATCGCCGGCAACAGCTGGACGACGGTCAGCCGGCGCATGGCCGCGG
>JBOHYC010000117.1:0-16447 GCA_050737755.1 Lysobacter sp. | reverse complement strand
TGATGTTCTGCAGGATGTCGGCAACGGAGTTGAAGCCCTGCTGCTCGATGTCGTCGCGGGTGATCTGCAGTACCGGGGCCGAGGTCTCCAGGTCGACCTGGCGGATGCGCGAACCGGTGACTTCGATACGGTCAAGGGTGGTGGGATCCTGCGGGGCCGGAGCAGCGTCCTGCGCAAACGCGGAGCCGGTGACGGCGGTGGCACCCACGACGAGCGCGAATGAGATCGCGTCGCGGAGCTTGGTGGTCTTGAGTGTCATCTCTCTCTCCAAGTGATGCTTGGTAATTCCCATGGGAACCCGGCCGCTGATGTCAATGAAGACACCAAATTCGGCAAGGCCAGCCGATGGTAGCCGCACAGGGAGAAAAATTAAAGTGTCGTTAACATTTCAGGTGGGAAATGTTTTTACATAAAAAATACGTTTTAAATCAGTGGCTTGATGATATGAACAGGGTCGGTTGACCCTGCGTCGAGCCTCATTCGACGCCACGAAGCGGAATTGATCGCGTGCAAAGCGTCATCCGGCACGTATGAAATACGTGTGGATCAATGGCCTTTCGAAGAGGGATCAACGCGCCGCCCACCGAATCGGCGGGAAAGAACTACGGACTCAGAGGTCCTGCTCGTAGCGGACGTAGGGCACGGTGCCTTCGTCGCTGTCGCTGTTGCTCGGCGCAAACGGGTTCTTGCCGCGGGTGACGAGGTTCTCGGCGCCCACGGTGAGCTGGCCGCTCCACGGGGTGCGCCAGGTGAGTCCGACGCCGAGGCCTTCCCAGCGGCCCGGATCGTTGGGTGTGTCGACCACGCGGCCGACGATGTTGGCGGAGAAGTCGCCGATGCCGGCGCCGACGGTCAGGCTCCGGCTGCTCCAGCGATCGGCCAGTGCCGGCACGTCGCCGGCGGGGATCAACCGCGCCCGCGCCCACGTGCCGCCAATAGACACCGTGGCTTCGCGGCCAATATTTTTCTCGCCGTAGACGGTCAGGGTGTTCTGGTCGAGCTGGCTGGTAGCGCCATTGGGGCTGAGCCAGGCGGGCAGGGTGTCGCGGCCCTTGCCGACTGCAAGCGCGAGCTTGTTGCCGGCGCGGCTGAGGCTGGCGCCGACACTGGCCTGGCGGCTGCTGTTGCGGGCATCCTGGTCGAGCGCGGCAAGCATGCAATGGTTGGCAAGGTTGCCAATGGCGCTGGCCAGGCCGGTCTTGCGGTCGCAGACCAGGCCGAGCGTATCGCCGGCATCTAGACCGAACGCTGCATCGAGCGTGGTGCGGCCGACCCGCCAACGGGCGCCGTTTGCCGCCGAACCGGTGGGTTCCAGCAACAGCACCGCTTCCAGCTTGCCGCTGGTGTTGTTCCATACGGGCAGCACGGTGGCGTCATTGCGCGCGGTGGACTTGTCCGGCGACTGGGCATGCGCACCCGCCGCCACGCCAATGGCGAGCAGAAGGGCAAGCGGCAGTCGAAGCAGGCGTGTGTCCATCGTGCGATACGACCGGAAGCAACCGGCGGAGTTCCCCCAACTAATGACCCGATACTAGGACGCTTATGATTCTTTAACAATCGTGATGATGTGAAGATCGTCCCAGAAAGTGACCTATTGCACCCGGTCGGGTGCCTCCAGCCCGGGTGTCGGGCGGGCGAGCAGTCCCCTGACCTGTTCCGCGCTGAAACGATGGTGCTGCCCACAGAACTCGCAACGGATGTCGGCTTCGCCATCGGCCACCGCGGCCAGGGCTTCTTCTTCACCCAGCGAAACGAGCATGGATTCGACCCGCTCGCGGGAGCATGAGCAGCCGAACCGCAACGGCTTCTGCCCGACCAGTTCTACTCCGTCCTCGTGGAACAGGCGTGTCAGCAGGGTTGTGGCGTCCTCTTGCAGCAACTCTCCAGTGCCGAGGGTGTCGAACAGGGCGCCTACGCGCAGCCAGCCGTCCTCATCGCCCTCGTCGCCGGGCAGCTTCTGCAACATCAGGCCCGCTGCTCGGTCACCGTCGGTGGCCAACAGCAGCCGGGTCGGCAGTTGTTCTGATTGGCGGAAGTAGTCCTCGAACGCGCCCGACAGCGAGTCCGCCTCTAGCGCCACCAGACCCTGGTAGCGCATTGGCTCGCGGGTGCCGTGGGCCGGGTTCTCGATGGTGATGGCGAGCACCGCATCTTCCCCGAGGTCGCGAAGGTCGCGCGACACGGCGGCGCCGGTAGCAGTCTCATCCAGTTGCACGATGCCGCGAAGGGTGCCGGCGGCAGTGCATTCGGCGAACAGCGTGCGCAACCGTCCGGTGCCGCGAAGTTGGACCGACAGGCGACCGTCGATCTTTGCGTGGCCGGTGAACAACGCGGTGGCCGCAGCGGCTTCGCCGAGCAGTTCGACGGCGGCCGGGGCCTCGCCGGCCACATCGGTCGCGCGTTCGCGAATCTGCTGCCAGCTGTCGTGCAGGTGTACCAGAACGCCACGCACCCCGGCTTCCTGTATGAGGAAGCGGGTCAGCTGGTCGCGATCGGTGGACGGCGGCGTGGCGGCGGGTTGCGTGTCGGGCTGGGTCATATCAGGCTGCGTCGTGGTGGCTCATGCGCGGGTGCGCGTGGCGGATAATGCTGCTGAAGAAGTCGATACAACCTGAAGATGGGGGCATGGCAGAGCCGGTGCAAGACACGCGCGAAAATCCGAAACCCCGCCGTTCCCGCCGTCGCTGGCTGCGACGGTTGATCATGCTGCCTTTCGCGCTGGCACTGCTCAGCGTGCTGCAGGTCGCGGCATTGCGATTCATCGATCCGCCGTTCACCGCGTTCATGGCGGCGCGTCAAGTGCAGGCGTGGACCGCAGGGGATTGGGACTTTCGGGTCGCCTACGACTGGCGCGATCGCGACGGGGTGTCGTCGCATCTCGCGGTCGCGGTGATCGCGTCGGAGGACCAGCGCTTCGCCGACCACCACGGTTTCGACCTGAAGGCGATCGAGAAGGCGCGCGACGTCCACGAGCGTGGCGGCAAGTTGCGCGGTGCGAGCACGATCAGCCAGCAGACCGCCAAGAACCTGTTCCTGTGGAGTGGCCGGAGCTGGGTGCGCAAGGGCGTGGAGGCCTGGTACACGCTGCTTGTGGAGGTCTTGTGGCCGAAGTCGCGGATCATCGAGGTCTACGTCAACGTCGCCGAATTCGGTGATGGCGTGTACGGCGCGCAGGCCGCGGCACGGACGTATTTCGGAAAGGATGCATCGCAACTGTCACCGGCCGAGGCAGCGCGGTTGGCGGCGGTATTACCGAGCCCGAAACGCTACAGCGCCGCCCGCCCCGGACCCTACGTGCAACGGCGTACCCGCGCGATCCAGCGGCAGATGCGCCAGATCGGCGGGGTGGGGTACCTGGAGCAACTGGATTGAACGAGTTCGATTGAACGAGTTCGATTGAACCAGGCGGTCGGCTACCATGCCGGCATGAGCGCCACCGCCCCGCAGGACCGCCTGACCGTCGTCATCGCCGCCTTCAACGAGGCCGGCAGCCTGCCGTTGTTGCAGCCCCGCATCACCGCGGCGCTGGACGCGGTCGCAGATGCATACGGCATCCAGGGGCGGATGCTGTACGTCGATGATGGCAGCACCGACTCTACCTGGGATGTCCTGCAGCAGCTGGCCGCTGCCGATCCGCGGCTCGCGCTGCTCAGGCTGTCGCGCAATTTCGGCAAGGAACTGGCGTTGACCGCCGGGCTCGACCATGTCGGGCACGGTGCCGCGCTGATCCTCGACGCCGACGGACAGGATCCTCCGGAGTTGATCCCGCAATTCGTCGAGCAATGGCGCCAGGGCTTCGACGATGTCCACGGCACCCGGCTCGAACGCGAGGGCGAGGGCTGGCTGAAACGCGGTACCGCGCATGTGTTCTACCGGGTCATCGGGCGACTCTCGAAGACTCCGATCCCGGCGGACACCGGCGACTTCCGCCTGCTGTCGCCGAGGGCTCTGGATGCGCTGCGTCAGTTGCGCGAGCGCCACCGGTTCATGAAAGGCCTGTTCGGCTGGATCGGTTTCAACCGCATCGCCATTCCCTACCACCGCGAGGCCCGGGTGGCTGGCGACAGCAAGTTCAATTTCTGGCGGCTGTGGAACCTGGCGCTGGAAGGCATCACCAGTTTTTCCACTGCGCCGCTTCGGCTGGCGACCTACCTCGGCCTGCTCACCGCGCTGGTCGCCTTCGCCTACGGGTTGTGGGTGATCGGCAAGGCGCTGCTGTGGGGCGACCCGGTGCAGGGCTGGCCGACGATGATGGCGGTGATCCTGTTCCTCGGCGGGGTCCAGCTGATCGCGCTGGGATTGATCGGCGAATACCTGGGGCGGTTGTACGAGGAGTCCAAGCAGCGGCCGCTGTACGTCGTTGACGCATGGCGGCCGGAGTCGGGGGTATGCTCGGGCCAGGTCAATGCGGTCGAGGGAGGCAGCCATGCGCAGCGTTCGTCATCTGTTGGAAGCGAAAGCGCCTGAGGTTTTTGCGATTGGCCCGGATGCGCCGGTGATCGACGCGATCCGGCTGATGGCCGAGAAACATATCGGCGCACTTCTGGTGATCGAGGGCGGCCGACTGGCCGGGATCGTGTCCGAGCGCGATTACGCGCGCAAGGTCGTGCTGCAGGGACGTTCGTCGGCCAGCACCCTGGTGCGCGAGATCATGACCGCCGACGTGCTCACCGTCGGGCTGGATGACACCGCCGACCGTTGCATGCAGCTGGTCACCAACAAGCGCATCCGCCACCTGCCGGTCGTAACCGGGGGTGAAGTGCTCGGCGTGGTGTCGATCGGTGACCTGGTAAAGGCCGTGATCGAGGACCAGCAGGTCGAGTTGGACCAGTTGCAGCGTTATATCGCCAGCTGATCCCGGTCTTACTCGGCGTACTGGCCACCGCAACCGGCGTCGTCACCCGGGCCGAGTTCAAGCGTCGCCAGCAATGCCGCGGGCGGTGCAATGCTGCCTAGGGTCAGGGCGATCGCCGCGCGCAGGCCGATGCGGCCCAGGTCGGGCTTGAAGGTCGGCTGCTTGAACGTCCCGCCGACCAGCAATGGCGAGCGAAATACCAGCAGGCTGCGGTCCTTCGGCCGCGGCTTGATGTTCAGGTCGAGCCGCTCATCCTTGAGGTTGATGGTGCCTTTGCCGATCAGGATCGTGTCGGTGGTGTCGAACGCCAGCGAGCGGGCCGTCATCACGCCGTTGTCGACCTTGAAGTCGCCGAACGCGCAGCGGATCGGGATCAGCCGGTCTTCGGTCAGCTTGAACTTGATGATCTCGGCGACATCGATGCCAGCCATCTCCATCAGCAGGTTGCTGATCTTGCCGTGGCCGATGCCGATCGCGACATCGCCGTCGCTGCTGCCGAGCATCCCGGCGATCGAGTTGCCGCTGCCGGCCAGCTTGACGTGGCCGCCGACCTTGCCGATCGCATTCTGGGCAAGTTCAACCGTCGGCAGCAGCTGCGACAGATCGAGGTTTTTCGCGGTGATATCGGCCTGGGTGCCGATCGGGGATTCGCGTGCATCCATGCGGATGGTCGAACGGATGTCGCCGCCGGCAACCCCGAAGTTGAGAGGGTCGAGACGCAGCAGGCCGTTTTCCAGCAGCAGGTGCGCGTCCATGTCGTCCAGCGGCAGTGACGGTGCGTTGATGCGCTGGGCAGTCAGCCGCACATCGGCGTCCATCGCGCGCAGCTTGTCTAGCTTGTAGGGCGTATCGGGCAACACGCGCGCACTGGCATCCGCTTGTGCGGCTTGGGCAGCGAGTTCGGGATTGCTGGTTTCGTCGCCGCCGGTCTGCGGCGCGCCGCCGACGAAGCCGGCGAGGTCGTCGAAGTCGAGCCGCTTGGAATGCAGGTCGGCGCGCAGGTAGGGACGGTCGCCACCGGTATCGACATTGGCGTCGCCGGACAGATCGCTGTCGCCGACGGTGCCGTTGAAATCGTTGTAGAGCCAGACCTCGCCGTCGCGGGTGAAGTGGCCATCGAGGGTGTAGGGCGGGGTCGGTGGTAGTGCGATGCCGATCAGCGGGTACAGGTCTTCGAGGTTGGCGCCGCTGAGCTGCAGTTGCAGGTCGAAGTCGCGCAGGCGCAACGGGTCGAGCAACGTGCCGCGTGCATGCGCCTTGGTGTCGCCGGCCTGCGCGTGGGCATCGATCGTGTAGGGGCTGTCGGTGTCGCGCAGCGCCAGCGGGGATTCCGCAGTGCCCTGCAGTGAGAACGCGTTGCCCTCCCAGCGGCCACCGCCTTCCACGGTGATCGGTGGCGCGGCCTGGTCGTCCGTATTCGTTGCGGTCGCGACGTCGACCTTGATGTCGGTGTCGTTGGCGGCGTCGAGGAAGGCCAGCTTGCCGTCGTCGATCCAGATGCGGCGGAACTGGATGTCGTTGTCCCCGCTGCTATCGCCGAACTGCCAGTTGCCGCCGCCTTCCGGCCCGGTTTCCAGGTTCACGCGTGGCGCGACGAGGCGCAGGGTCGGGATCAGGATATCGCCCTTGAACAGGGGCTTCAGCGCGATGGCGAGTTCGAGCTGTTGCGCCTCGGCCATGGTTGGCTGTTTGGACCAGTCGGCATTGCCGAAGTGCAGATCGTTGGCGCGGATGGTCGGTACCCAGCCGAGGTCGACGTCGAGGTCGCCACCGATCTCGAAGTCGCGCCCGGTGCGGGCCTCGACCTGGCGTTCGACCGGCCCCTTGAACCAGTTCCAGTCCCACAGCACGACCAGCACCACGATGCCGATCGCGAGAACCGCCAATGCGCTCAGCCAGGGATGGTCGGTGACCGGGCGCCACCCGTTGCCGCTCGGCGATGCGGCGGAGTCATCCACAGGCGCACCCCCACCATCATGTGCTTCGGTTTTCGGGGGACGTGCAGCCATGGAGTGGGTCGACCGAGAATCAAGAGTGTTACGGCCACAGTCAGGAGGCGGCGGTAAAGCGAGGGTGAAGCTCGTTGGGCCGTATTCAGATGCGCGTGCACATCACTGCGATGCCGCCACCGGCCAGCAACGCAACGAGGCGCCGGTG
The DNA here is from genome assembly GCA_050737755.1 of Lysobacter sp. Classification (GTDB taxonomy): domain Bacteria; phylum Pseudomonadota; class Gammaproteobacteria; order Xanthomonadales; family Xanthomonadaceae; genus Novilysobacter. The sequence goes on along the minus strand of JBOHYC010000117.1, from coordinate 9,435 downwards.
AGCTCGAGCTGGATCGAATCGCCTTCGCGCTGCAGCGCCACGTTCCGCCCGACGTAGACATCGACGCCGGCAGTGGATGCGGACTCGGCGCGGGGCAGGGTAATCACGGGCTCGCCATCCATCTGCAGGGTGGCGTCGTGGTCGCCGTAGCCCACCTGTACAACGCGGCCGTCGTCGCAATCGTAGCGGGTCGCGTCCGGGTCCACGGGGGGCGGAGTGGCGGGAGTCACGTTTGCCGATGAAGGCGGAAGCGCATCGGACGCGGCGCCGGAGTCACCATTGGTGGACACCGTGCATGCGCCGGTAACGCAGGCGATCAGCAACGGGAGCGTGAGGACGCGCATGGATCCCTCGACGATTGAGCCGGGGTCACCCTATCGCAGGCCCGTTCGGCGGCGCGTGATCACGGCGTGACCGGCGCCGCGGTGCTTCAGTCCACCGCGATGGCGTGCGCGTGCTCGCGGGTGGCGAGAAACTCGACGTCCGGCGCGCGTTCCTGCGCCAGCTGCAGGTTGATGCGGGTGGGCGCGAGGTAGACCAGTTGCCCGGCCGCGTCGATCGCGAGGTTCATCGCGTTCTTGTCGCGGAACTCCTCCAGCTTTTTGGCATTGCCGCAGCGGATCCAGCGCGTGGTCGCGACCGTGACCGGCTCGAAGATCGCATCCACGCCGTACTCGTCCTTGAGCCGGTAGGCGACCACGTCGAACTGCAGCACGCCGACCGCGCCGAGGATCAGGTCGTTGCTCATCAGCGGCCGGAAGAACTGGGTCGCGCCTTCCTCGCTCAGCTGGGCCAGGCCCTTCTGCAACTGCTTGAGCTTGAGCGGGTCGCGCAGGCGCGCACGACGAAACAGTTCGGGTGCGAAGTTGGGGATCCCGGTGAAGCTGAGCTTCTCACCCTCGGTGAAAGTGTCGCCGATCGAGATCGTGCCGTGGTTGTGGATGCCGATCACGTCGCCCGAGTACGCGGTTTCGGCGATCTCGCGGTCGCTCGCCATGAATGTCAACGCGTTGGCGAGCTTGAGGTCCTTGCCGCTGCGCACGTGATGGGCTTTCATGCCGGCGCTGAACTTGCCCGAGCAGATCCGCATGAACGCGACCCGGTCGCGGTGCTGCGGGTCCATGTTGGCCTGGATCTTGAACACGAAGCCGGTCAGCGGTTGCTCGGTCGGCCCCACCTCGCGGGTGGTGGTCGCACGCGGCTGCGGCGACGGTGCGTGGCCGACGAAGAAGTCGAGCAGCAACTGCACGCCGAAGTTGTTGACCGCCGAGCCGAAGAACACCGGGGTCTGTTCGCCGGCCAGGTATTTGTCGAGGTCGAACGGATGGCTGGCGCCCTGCACCAGTTCCAGCTCGTCGCGCAGTTCGGCCAGGGTGGCCGCGCCGATGCGTTCCTCCAGCGCCGGGTCGTCGATCGAGGAAAAGATGGTCGAATCCTGCCGGGTGAAGTTGCGACCCTGCTCGTACAGATGCACCTCGCCGCTGACCAGGTGGACCACGCCCTTGAGCCGCTTGCCCATGCCGATCGGCCAGGTGATCGGCGCGCACTGGATGCCGAGCACGCTCTCGACCTCGTCGAGCAGCTCGATCGGGTCGCGGCCCTCGCGGTCGAGCTTGTTGATGAAGGTCATGATCGGCGTGTCGCGCAGCCGGCAGACCTCCATCAGCTTGATCGTGCGCTCCTCCACGCCCTTGGCCACGTCGATCACCATCAGCGCCGAGTCGACCGCGGTCAGTACGCGATAGGTGTCCTCGCCGAAGTCCGCATGGCCTGGGGTGTCGAGCAGGTTGACGATGTGGTCGCCGTACGGGAACTGCATCACCGACGAGGTCACCGAGATGCCGCGCTCCTTCTCCAGCGCCATCCAGTCGGAGGTGGCGCTACGGGTGGTCTTGCGCGACTTCACCGAGCCGGCCATCTGGATCGCGCCGCCGAACAGCAGCAGCTTCTCGGTCAGCGTGGTCTTGCCGGCGTCGGGGTGGGAGATGATCGCGAAGGTGCGGCGCCGCAGGGCTTCGATGGAGATCTGATTTGACGCCGGATCGGACATGGCAACGGCGCGCGATCGCGCCTTGGGGCTGTGGGAAGGCGCCGATTATAGCGGGCTGCGGCACCGTGCCTCGCGGATTTGCGGAGGCAGTCACACAAGTCGCGGTTCAGCGGCCGCGCACTTGGCCGATATCGCCTTCGAGGCGGCGCATCCGCGACGTGAGACGAGGATCAAGGTGCACATTGTCATCGTGGGGGACGAGGTTGGGCGCGCCGACGGGCTGCAGCGTGAGTTGAACCAGGCGCTGGCGGACTTCGGCCTGAGCTGGGACGTCCGCTGGGTCGCCCCGGACGACGCGCAATCCAGCCTGGCCGGGGAGTCCCCGGTCGACGTGCTGGTCTGCGAACTCGACGCGGGGGCCCGGCGCGCTGCCGCGTTGTTGTCGCAGTTGCGCAGCGAACGGCCGGAAGCGGTGCGCATCCTGCTGCTCGAAAATGGTCAGGATGCCGATGCCCTGCAGGCGCTGGATTCGGCCCACCGGCTGTTGCGCAAACCGCTCGATGCCGGCGAGTTGATCGAGGCGGTCGAGAGCGTGATCGAGCTGCGCGAGCTGCTCGACAACGCCGAGCTCAACGAGGCGATCGGCCGGATCGGCGCGTTGCCCCCGCCGCCGAAGCTCTACATCGACCTCACCCAGTTGATGCGCGACCCCGACACCGACAGCGCCGACGTCAGCGACCTGCTCTCGCAGGATCCCGTGCTGGCGGCCAAGGTGCTGCGGCTGTGCAACTCGGCGTACTTCTCCGCCGGCCGCGTGGTCACCGATATCCGCAGCGCCGTGACGCGACTGGGACTGCAGAACATCCAGCGGCTGGTGCTGGCGACCGAGGCGTTTGGTGGCACCGGCGAAGTCGATGGCGTCGACCGCGAGGCGATGCAGGCCCGCGCGCTGGCCACCTCGCGGCTGGCCGGGCAGTTGCTGGGCGGGCCGAGTGCGGAGCTGGCGGCCACCGCCGGCCTGCTGGCCGAGGTCGGCAAGTTGCTGCCAGGCGTGCGCTTCGCACTGGCCGACGGCACCGAGCAGAACCCCGAAGGCCCGAATTTCGCCGAGGCCGGTGCGTACCTGCTCGGCCTGTGGGGATTGCCGATGCCGATCGTCGAGGCAGTGGCCCACCACCAGCAACCTGGGCGGATGCGCATGTCCGGATTCTGGGTTGCCGGCGCGGTGCATGTCGCTTCGGCGCTGGTCGCTGGCACGCCGGTGGACGAGGCCTACCTGCGATCGGTCGGCCAGATCGACAAGCTGCCGAAATGGCGGTCGATGGGCGAACAACTGCTCGAAGCGGCGTAACTCCGCATCAGCGCGGGAACGGCAGTCGCCCTACCGGGGCGGCTGGCCTTCGTCGTCGATGCGCAGCGGACCGGCCGGGCCGCTCATCCGGAACGGCAACGAGCGCAGGCGCATGCCGCGATTGACCTGCACCACGAAGTGCAGGTGTGGCCCGGTGGTAAAGCCGGTGTTTCCCGACAGCCCGATCTGCTGGCCGGCGCGGACCCGTTGCCCGACCCGGACCAGCACGCCGCCCGGCTTGAGGTGGGCGTACAGGCTCATCGTGCCGTCGTCGTGCAGTATCCGCACGAAGTTGGCGCGTCCGCCGTATCTGTCGCGATCCAGCCCGGGGCGGTCGAAATCGGATTCAACCTGCATCACCAGCCCGTCGCGCGCGGCCAGTACCGAGGTTCCGATCGGCACGGCGAAGTCGACCGCGTAGCGGTTTTCCGGGTCGCGATGGCTGAAACGACCGCCGTAACCCTGGTCGATCCGCGCGCCATCGATCGCCAGTGGCAAACGGTATTCGACATCGCGCGGCGCCGCGCTCGGGTTGCCGGGCAGGCTGTCCATCCGCAACTCGAAATCGACCGGGCGTGCGGGGTCGCGCGCGCGCAACACCGCGACCAGCGTCTCGCCACCCGCAGCGACCGTGGCGCGTGCCGGTAATGCCGGATCGCCGACGGTGTTGCCGTTACGGGTGAAGTGAAGCATCACCTCGATCGGGCCGGCCAGGCGGTTGTCGGCCCAGGCGTAGTAGGCATCGCCATGTGGCTCGATCCGCAGGCGCGCGATCGCGGTGGGCTCCACGAACACCGGCACCGTGCTTACTTCGACACCGGGTTGCTGCGGCTGGTGGTCGCCGTAATGGGTGATGCCTTCGGCATCGGTCCAGCGGTAGACCTGACCGGCATCGACTGGCGAAACGGTGGTGAGCAGACCGATTGCCAATGACAGGCTCCAGCTCCGGCATGGCCACCCCCGATTCACCGCGGCCATGGTCAGGCGCCGCACTCCGGTGACAGGCCCAATTGGTGCGCGATGTCGGTCAGGTCGAAGGCGACCACGGCCGCGTCGTCATGCACCGCGAACAGCGCGCCGCGCGGGAATTCACGGGTGCTGGCCGCGTGCAGCGTGACGCCGTCGGTGAAGGCGGTGACGGCGCCCTTGAAACTCCCGGCCGGCGCCAGGGTGTCGCGTTCGAACAGGTGGAACATCGTCAGCGGCGCGAGCTGGTCCACCGCGATCCAGTAGCCGCCAGTCGCGCTGCACGACCACAGCGCGACGCCCTCGGCCTCGGCCGCGAATGCATCCTGCGGCAGGCTGCGGCCGGTGTAATGACCCTTGAAGTTGTATTCGCGCAGGGTCGAGGCGTTACGCCCGTCCTCGCGCGGGATGCGCTCGTCGGCAATCAGCAGGCGGTCGGCACCGGGGTCGCCGGCGATCGATTCGACCACGCGCAACGCGCTGTCCTTGCCGGTGTCACCGAACGAGCCGGCGTAATGGCTGCGCGGCCGTCCCTCTTGATCGAACACGACCCGGTACCGGCGCACGCGCTGGTTGAGCTCGGCCAGAGGCGGAACCACATCGAACCGCTCGCCGTACATGAAGCTGTCGGTGACGTAGATCTCCAGCTCGCGCGGTTCGGTCTCGTTGATCCACAGCCCGTACGGCGCGCGCAACTGGTCCTGACCGAAGCTGCCGAGCGGCTCGAAACCCGGCAAAGCGAACACCTGCACGCGGTGGTTGTCGCGCTCGGCCACGAACAGGTGGTCGCCGTACACCGCCAGTCCATTGGGCCGATCGAACTGGCCCGCTGCCTCGCCCGGTTCGCCCACCGTGCGCAGGCGCTTGCCGGTGTCGGCGTCGAATACCACCAGCTGGTCGGTCGACTTGGCGCTGGCGATCAGCCAGGTGTCGCCGGTCGGTGAGGTCCAGGTCGCGAGCGAGTCCAGCTCGTCGACGGGATTGGCGGCGGAGACGTAGCGCTCGGTGATGGTGGTGGCGGTGGGCGCGTCGAGCGGGAGGGCGGGAGCTTCGGCGCGGGGCGGCTGGCTGGCGCAGGCGGCCAGTAGCAGGGCCGGCAGGGCCGCATAGAGGGGGCGAAGGGTCATGGCGGCAGTGTAAATGGCAAAACCGGGGAGACGCTTGTCGCACACCGGCGAATTAGCTATCGCTTCATCCGCATAAAGCGATTGACATATCGAAGATGCCGCGGCAGACTGCGGCCATCCATCGAGACCGGCTGAGGGACAGGCCCTTTGAAGCCGGGGCAACCCAGCACTGCGCAAGCGGTGCGAAGGTGCCAATTCCTGCGGCCCGGTGTAGATCGGATCCGAAAGATGGTTGCGACATGTGCCTTCGCCGGCGCGTGCGCATCCTTCAGCTCGATGGCCCCGTCACTTTTCCGGATGCCGCCATGAGCTTTCAGACCCACACCGATCGCCGCCCCGCCGCCCATGCCGCGGGCCACGTCCTGTTCGAGGGCGAGCGTGCCGCACTCGTCGATGCCAGCCGCGCCGTGCGCAGGGAGGTGCGAGCCACTCTTGAACTCCGCTATGCCGGTCGCCGCGAGGTGAGCCTGCGCTATGAGCGCATTGGTGATCCGTCGTTGCCGGTGGTGTTCGTCGCCGGCGGCATCTCCGCGGATCGACACGTGGGTGCGAGCGATGCGTACCCGGAAGCCGGGTGGTGGAATGCTCAGGTCGGGACTGGCTGCGCGCTGGATCCTCGGCGGCATTGCATCCTCGCTTTCGACTGGATTGGCAGCGACGGCGGGCTCGATGTCGCGCTCGATCCAGCTGACCAGGCCGATGCGATCGCCGCATTGCTCGATGGCCTCGGTGTCGATCGCCTCCACGCCTTCGTCGGCTGCTCGTACGGGGCGATGGTCGGACTGCAATTCGCCGCACTGCACGGATCGCGGTTGCGGCATCTCGTGGCGATCAGTGGCGCCCATCGCGCGCACCCGTATGCCAGTGCCTGGCGCGCGCTGCAGCGCCGCGCGGTCGCGCTGGGCGCGCTGCAGTGCGACGACAGCCATGGCTTGGAGCTGGCGCGGCAGCTGGCGATCCTGAGCTACCGCACGCCCGAGGAGTTCGACGGCCGCTTCGATGCCGCCGAGGTGCTTGACGGCCGCGTGCGCGTCGGCGCCGAGGACTACCTCGACTACTGCGGCGGCAAGTACGCCAGCCGCACTTCGCCGACCGCGTTCGTGCGGCTGTCGGAGTCGATCGACCTGCAGGCGTTGCAGCCCGAATCGGTGCATGTGCCGGTGACGGTGGTTGCGGTGAACGGCGATCGGGTGGTGCCGGTCGGCGATTCGCGTGAACTGGTCGAACGGCTGGGTGGCGAGACGCGGTTGCACGTGATCGACTCGATCTTCGGACACGACGCGTTCCTCAAGGAGCCGGGCACCATCGCCGCGATCCTTGCCGATGCGCTGGTCGACGCGGAGGTGGCGGCATGAGCGCCGACCTGCAGGCCATCCACGGTCAGGTCGCGCGCAACCGCTGTACCAGCGCGGTGCGTGCAGGGATCGACCGCGACACCGCGTATGGCGCGGTCACCCCGCCGATCGTGTTGTCGTCGAATTTCAGCTTCGCCGGCTTCAACGACAAACGCACCTACGACTACACCCGCAGCGGCAACCCGACCCGCGACCTGCTGGCGGAGGCGCTGGCCGAGCTGGAAGGCGGCGCCGGTGGCGTGGCCACCGCGACCGGCATGGCCGCGATCACGTTGGTGCTGCATGCGTTGCTCAAGCCCGGCGACAAGCTGGTTGTGCCGCACGACGGCTACGGCGGTAGCTGGCGGTTGTTCAATGCGTTGGCGGACAAGGGTGCGTTCGAGTTGTTGACCGTCAACCTGACCGACCCGCGCGCGCTGAGCGAGGCATTGGCGCAGGAGCCGGCACTGGTCTGGATCGAGACCCCGTCCAACCCGTTGCTGCGCATCACCGATCTGCGCTTCGTGATCGACGCGGCGCACGCGGTCGGCGCGCTCGCGGTGGTCGACAACACCTTCCTGTCGCCGGCGCTGCAACAGCCGATTTCGTTTGGCGCCGACGTGGTGGTGCATTCGACCACCAAGTACATCAATGGCCACAGCGATGTGGTTGGCGGCGCAGTGGTGGCGAAGGATGTCGACGTGCACGAACAGTTGGCTTGGTGGGCCAACTGCCTCGGCATCACCGGCGCCCCATTCGACAGCTTCCTGACCCTGCGCGGCTTGCGCACCCTGGGTGCGCGCCTGCGGGTGCACCAGGAGAACACCGTCGCATTGGCCGGATTGTTCGACGGCCATCCGGCGGTGCGGACGGTGCACTATCCCGGGCTGGCCAGCCACCCCGGCCATTCGATCGCCGCGCGCCAGCAGACCGGTTTCGGCGCGATGCTGAGTGTCGATCTGGATGGCGGCGAGCCTGCCGTGCGCGCGTTCCTCGACGGCCTGCAATGCTTCACCCTGGCCGAGTCTTTGGGCGGCGTCGAAAGCCTGGTCGCGCACCCGGCGACGATGACCCACGCGGCGATGTCGGCCGAAGCGCGCGACGCGGCCGGTATCGGCGATGGCCTGCTGCGGCTGTCGGTCGGGATCGAGCACGTCGACGACCTGGTCGCCGATATCTCGGCGGCACTGGAGCGCGCGCGGGCGACACAGGTCGACAGCAAGCGCGTGGCGAAATGAACGCGGTGGCGACCCCCCGCATGGACGTACGCCGTGCGCGTCGGGCGACGCTGGCCCCAACCGTGCCGGCGCGCGTGGCGCTGCTCGGCACCGGCACCGTGGGCACCGCGGTGCTGCAGCGGTTGGCGCACTGGGCCGATACGCCGCTGGGCGCGCGATTGTCGCTGGTGCACGTGGCGAACTCGCGACACGCCACCAGCGCCGTGCTCGGCCTGGCGGCTCGCGACGCGGCCGGTCTGCTGCAACACCACCATCGACCGAGCCGGCTCGATGCGTTGCCGGCCGCGTTGCGCGGGGCTGGCGCACAGGTCGTGATCGACGCGACTGCCAGCGCCGCGGTCGCCGATCGACATGCCGAGTGGCTCGCGCAAGGCATCCACGTGGTGACCGCGTGCAAGCTCGGGCAGGGTACCGCCCTGGCGCAATGGCGACGCATCCGGGCTGGCTGCATCTACGGCAACACGGCTTATGGCGACAGCGCCACGGTCGGTGCCGGGCTGCCGTTGTTGCGTTCGATCCGTGACCTGCAAGCCGGCGGCGACCGCATCCACGCCATCGCCGGCGTGTTGTCGGGTTCGCTGGCCTGGCTGTTCAATCACTACGATGGCCTGCGCCCGTTCTCTGGCTTCGTGCGCGAGGCGCGAGACGCCGGCTACACCGAGCCCGACCCGCGCGAGGACCTGTCGGGCGAGGACGTGCGTCGCAAGATCCTGATCCTTGCCCGCAGTGCCGGGGTTGAACTCGACAGCGACGAGGTCGAAGTCGATTCGCTGGTGCCGCCGGCGCTTGCCAGCCTCGCCCGCGACGATGTCGATTCCGCACTGCCGCAACTGGACACGCCGCTGCGCGAGCGGTTCGCCGCCGCGCGCAAGGACGGTTGCAGGCTGCGTTTCATCGCGCGGCTGGAGAACATCAGGGACGGTAAAGGTGATGCGCGCGTTGGCCTGGAGGCGTTGCCCGAGGACCATCCGCTGGCCGGCGGCACCGGCACCGACAACAAGGTCGCGATCTGGTCGGACCGTTACCGCGAGCAGCCGCTCGTGATCCAGGGCCCGGGCGCCGGCGCCGAAGTCACCGCCGCCGGGCTGCTGGACGATGTGCTGCGGATCGCGGCCGGGCGTGACCGACCGTGAGCCTTCACATCGATTACCGCGTCAGTTGCAGGTTGCCTTGAGTTCCAGCGCGCGGGCGATATCGCGCCAATCGAACGCGCCGACGCCCTGATCGTCGTTGACCGCATAGAACACGCCGGCCGGGAAACGCGTGGTCGGTGCCTGATGCAGCCACACGCCGTCGGTGTTGGCGACGGTGCTGCCGGCGAACACGCCCAGGTGCTCCAGGCTGATGCGGTCGAACACGTGGAACAGGCTGCGGTCGGCAAACTGGTCGGTGGCGATCCAGTAGCCGCTGCCGTCGTTGCACTGCCACA
>JBOHYC010000116.1:0-10242 GCA_050737755.1 Lysobacter sp. | reverse complement strand
AGATTGCGCGGGGTGATCGCACTGGCATCGGGATCGCGTGGATCCCAGTTGGACACCACTTGGGCCAGCCAGCTGACCGGCCCGACCAGTCGCTTGGAAGTGCGGTAGGTGAGCCAGGAAATCAGGTAGGTCGCCAGCAGCGACAGGATCAGCGATACCAGTCCGGTCAGCAGGATCGCGCGATCGACATGGCCCGCCTCGAAGGTCAGGTAGAACGTGCCTTGCGGGCGACGGTCGACCAGCACATCCTGTTTCTTTCCCGCCACCCCGGGCAGTGGACGCTGGTGCATGCCGGGTTCAAGTTGGCGCAGCTCACGCGGCACCGTGCGATCACCCGGCGCGGCAGGGTCGAGATAACCCGCCATGGTCGAGGTTCGGGGCAGCGGATACGTGGGACTGGCGGCGCGACCGACCCAGAACATGTCGGCCTCGCGCTGCATCCGCTGCGACAGCACGCCCTCGCGCACCAGCAGGCCGGCGAGTACGACGCCGGCCGTGATGACGATGCTGCCCAGGATCGCCTGCATGATGAAGGCAAGCTTGATCCGGCGCGGAAGACCCTGCGTCATGGCACGTGCAACGCCGTCACTCCGGCGGCTGCGAGATATCCGCAACGCGGTAGCCAGCCGACTGCACGGTATGCAGCAGTTGCTTGTCGAACGGTTTGTCGATGGTCTTGCGCAGGTTGTAGAGATGGCTGCGCAGTGTGTCCGAGTCCGGCAGGCCGTTGCCCCAGATCTCGCGCTCGATTTCCTGGCGGCTGACCACGCGCGGCGACTCGCGCATCAGGATCGTCAGCAGGCGCAGGCCAATGGGCGAGAGCTGCAGTTCGCTGCCGCCGCGGGTGACCCGCAGGCTGGCCGGGTCGAGCACGAGATCGGCGACCTTGAGCACCTCGCCGCCGACCTGGCGACGCTCGCGCCGGATCAGCGCGCGCAGGCGGGCTTCCAGTTCCTGGATCGCGAACGGCTTGGTCAGGTAGTCGTCGGCGCCGGCGGACAGGCCGGTCAACTTCTCGTCGAGGGTGTCGCGCGCGGTCAGCATCAATACCGGCGTCGACTTGCGGGCTTCCTCGCGCAGGCGCTTGCAGACCTCGATGCCATCCAGTCGCGGCAGCATCAGGTCGAGCACGATCACGTCATAACTGTTTTCCGCGGCCAACCGATAGCCGTCGAGGCCATCGGCAGCGAAATCCACCTCGAAGCCACGGCTTTCGAGGTATTCCCCCACCATTTCCGAAATATTGCGATTGTCCTCGACGATCAGGACCAGACCACCATCGCGGGTACCCGACATACTGATTCTCCACCCTTCAGTTTTGTGAAGGTTGCCGGGCCCGAGGTAGACGTACCGTGAAGGCGGACGGGAAACCGGGATCGCGCCTACTCCTGCGCCTTTACTCGCTTCCAGTAGCTTTCATGGGCACCCAGCGACTGGCCGGCGAGGGTCTCCCCTTCGCTCGCTGCGATTGCCTCCATCGCGCGGAAGCGGCGCTCGAACTTGTGGTTGGCCCGGCGCAACGCGCTGCCGACATCGACCCCGGCGTGGCGCGAGAGGTTGGCGGCCACGAACAGCAGGTCGCCGATTTCATCTTCCAGCCGTTCCTGCACCGCCGCGTCGTCCGGGTTGGATTCACGTGCCTGGAATTCGACCCGGACTTCTTCGATCTCCTCGTGCAACTTGGCGATCACCGGAGCGGGTCCGGGCCAGTCGAAGCCGACCCGAGCGGCGCGTTTCTGCAGCTTCACCGCGCGTTGCCACTCCGGCAGGCCGCGCGCGATCCCGGCCAGTGCGGAGGAATCGGTTTGTCCGGCAGCGGCACGTTCGCGCCGCTTCAGTTCTTCCCACGCGATGGTCTGGCCCGCGATATCCGGCGTGGACTCGTCGCCGAACACATGCGGGTGGCGCCGCACCATCTTGTCGCAGATCGCGTCGACCACCTCGTCGAAGCCGAACGCACCCTGCTCCTGCGCCATCCGCGCATGGAACACGACCTGGAGCAGCAGGTCGCCAAGCTCGTCCCGCAAATCATCGAGGTCGCCGCGGTCGATCGCATCGGCGACCTCGTAAGCCTCCTCGACGGTATAGGGCGCGATCGTCGCGAAGGTCTGCTGGATGTCCCACGGGCAGCCGTTCTGCGGATCACGCAGGCGGACCATGATGTCGAGCAGGCGACGGATACCATCTGCGCCGTCGTCGCTCATGCGGCTGCCCACGCCTGCCACGGCAATTCGGTGTCGCCCAGCGCGATGAATTCGCCGTTGAGCAGGGTGTCGCGCTGGTTGTACCGGAACGGTCGGCCGCGCAGGTCCAGCACCTCGCCGCCGGCGCCTTCGAGCACGGCTTGTGCCGCCGCGGTGTCCCATTCGCTGGTCGGGCCGAAGCGCGGATAGATGTCGATCGCGCCTTCGGCAATCCGGCAGAATTTCAGCGACGAACCCAGCCCCACCGGCTCGACCTCGCCCATGCGCTCGATGAACGTCGCGGTGCGCTGGTCGCGATGCGAGCGACTGGCGGCAACGCGCAGCGGCGCGGTCGCCGGCGCACGCACGCGCAGCGGCTGCTCAACGCCCGCGCCATCCTGGCGAAACGCACCGATGCCACGCCCGCCATGCCAGGCCACGCCGGTCACCGGCGCCTGGACCACGCCGAACGTCGACACACCGTCTTCGATCAGGGCGATGTTGACGGTGAACTCGCCATTGCGTTTGACGAACTCGCGGGTGCCATCGAGCGGGTCGACCAGCCACATCCGCGACCACGATCGCCGCTGCGTGGTGGTGATGCCGGAGGACTCCTCCGAAAGCACCGGAATGTCCGGGGTCAGGCGTGCGAGGCCATCGACGATGCAATGGTGCGCGGCCAGGTCTGCCGCGGTGAGCGGCGAGCGGTCGTCCTTGTGCTGGACCGCGAACTCGCTGTCGTAGATCTTCAGGATTTCAACCGCTGCGGCACGGGCGATGGTGATGACACCTTCACGCAATTGCAGGTCGATCTTCATTGGTTCCGCAACCACTCCCTCGCAATGAACAACGCCGCGATGCTGCGGCCTTCGGAAAAATCCTCGCGCAGGATCAGCTCGTGCAGCGCATCGAGCCTCCACGGCACCACTTCGAGTGGCTCGGGTTCATCACCCGGCAGACGCTCGGGATACAGATCGCGCGCCAGCACCAACTGGGTGGCGTGGCTCATGTAGGTCGGTGCCAGGGTCAACTCGCGCAGCACGGTCAGCGAGCGTGCGCCGTAGCCGGCCTCCTCCTTGAGCTCGCGATCGGCGGCCTGCAGCGGCGTCTCGCCGGCATCGATTCGACCCTTGACCAGCCCCAATTCGTAGCGATGCAGCCCGGCCGCGTATTCGCGCACCAGCAGCACGGTTTCGTCATCGAGCATCGGCACCACCACCACCGCGCCGTGACCACGCCCGTGCAACCGCTGGAACCGGCGGCGCTCACCGTTGCTGAACTCGAGATCGAGGTGCTCGACCCGGTACGGACCGCTGTCGTCGGTCACGATGTTGTGGATCGTCGGCAGGCGCCGGCTCATCGCATGCCGCCCCCGGCCAGAACACGGTCCAGAGCAGGCGCGCGATGAAAAGCGATAATGGACGGATGCAGAAGACGAATCACGATCCAGCGATGCTAGCAGAGGCCCAAGGCAGTGAGGGCGGCGATGCCGTCGCCGATGCCTGGCGCGAACGCGATCTTGCGGTGCTGTGGCACCCGTGCACGCAGATGCGCGAGCATCAGCGCGACCGCGCACCGGGCCCTCGTACCGATACCCTGCCGCTGCTACCGATCGCGCGCGGCGAGGGTCCGTGGCTGATCGGCCGCGACGGCCGCCGTTACCTGGACGCGGTATCGAGCTGGTGGGTCAACCTGTTCGGCCACGCCGAGCCGCGCATCGCCGAAGCAATCGCAACACAGGCGCGCGAGTTGCAGCACGTGATCCTCGCGGGCTGCTCGCACGCACCGGCGGTCGAACTGGCGGAGAAACTGCTGGCGATGGCTCCGCGCGAGCCCGGCCGCGCACCGCTGTCCAAGGTGTTCTACGCCGACAACGGCTCGGCCGGGGTCGAGGTCGCGCTGAAGATGGCGTTCCACTGGTTCCGCAACCGCGGCGAGGACCGGCGGACCAAGTTCGTCGCGCTGGAAGGCGGCTACCACGGCGAGACGCTCGGCGCGCTCGCGGTCGGCGATGTCCCGCTATACCGCCGGGTCTATGCGCCGCTGTTGACCGAGGCACTGTTTACGCCATCGCCGGACGCGTTCCTCGCCCGTCCGGGACAAAGCCCCGCCGCCCACGCCGAGGAAGCCGCCGACGCCCTCGCCCGGTTGCTCGACCATCACGCCGGCGAGATTTGCGCGTTGATCCTGGAGCCGCGCGTGCAGTGCGCCGGTGGCATGCGCATGCACGACCCGGTCTATCTCAAGCGCGCACGCGAGTTGTGCGACGTGCACGGCGTCTTCCTGATCGCGGACGAGATCGCGGTCGGCTTCGGCCGCACCGGCACCATGTTCGCTTGCGAGCAGGCCGGCATCGCGCCCGACCTGATGTGCCTGTCGAAAGGCCTGACCGGCGGCAGCCTGCCGCTGTGTGCGGTACTGGCAACGCAGGAGCTGTACGAGGGCTTCCTCGACGACTCGCGCGAGCGTGCATTCCTGCATTCGCACAGCTACACCGGCAATCCGCTGGCGTGCGCCGCCGCACTGGCGACGCTCGGCATCTTCGAATCCGACGACATCCTCGAACGCAATCACGCGACCGCCGCGAAGATGGCGGGGCTGGCTGCACAGATCGGAAGCCATGCGCACGTGGCGGATGTACGGCAAGCCGGGATGATCGTTGCCTTCGAACTCGGTCGAGACGGCGACAAATCCGCTCCGTTCGACCCGGCCGCGCGGTTCGGACTGCACGCCTACCGCGCCGCGCTCGATCGCGGCGTGCTGCTGCGCCCTCTCGGCGACATCCTGTACTGGATGCCCCCCTATACGATCGATGACGACGGCCTGGCGTTGCTGGCCGACACCACCCGCGCGGTGATCGACCAGGCGATCGGGGAAACCGGATGCGCCTGACCCGCGTCCACGTCGACCTGCCGCTGGCGCCAGGCGTGGAACTGGCGCTGCCCGAAGCGCCAGCGGCGCACCTGGCGCGGGTGCTGCGGCTCGGGGTCGGCGATGAATGCGTGCTGTTCAACGGCGACGGCTCGGACTACGCCGCCCGCGTGCTCGCCGTCGGCAAGCGCGAACTGCGTGTCGCCGTCACCGCGGCAACACCGGTCGAGCGTGAGTCACCGCTGCGGATCGTGCTGCTGCAGGGCATCGCCCGCGGCGAGAAGATGGACCTGATCCTGCAGAAGGCCACCGAACTGGGCGTCACCGGCTTGCACCCGGTCACGTCGCAACGCAGCGAAGTCAAGCTTGACGAGGCGCGAGCGGCCAAGCGGCTGGCGCACTGGCGCAACGTGGTGACCGCGGCGTGCGAACAGAGTGGTCGCGCCGTGGTGCCGGAAGTGCTCGCACCGGCGGCGTTGCAGGACGCGCTTGCGTCATTGCCCGTCGGCGGATTGCGTTTGCTGCTGGACCCTGAGGGTGCACAGTCGCTCGGAACGCTTGAATCGATCAACGGACCGGTATTGCTCGCGGTGGGCCCCGAAGGCGGCTGGTCACCGCGCGACCATGAGCAGCTGCAGTCCGCGGGATTCCAGGGACTGCGGCTGGGGCCGCGGGTACTGCGGACCGAAACCGCCGGCCTGGCCGCGATCGCGGCATTGCAGTCGCGATTCGGCGATCTCGCCTGACGCGCGGAGGCGGCGTCAGGCTGCTTGCGCCAGCGCCTCGGTAATCAGCGTCTCGATCGCGACAAGGTCGGGGACCAGTGCGTCGTCCTGGTTGAGGGTGACGCGCGCCTGCACCGCCAGCGGCAACTCGCCACCGTCGGCGTCGACCTGCAAACCTGCGCGCGAGACCGTGACCAGCCGCGGGAAGCCCTGGGTCAGGATCGCGAAATACGGAACCTTGGAGTCGCCGCCCAAGGCCTTGAACACGATCACCTTGCTGCCCAGGCCACCCTGCTCGTCAGCCAGCCCGGCCAACTGCGAGAAACTGATCAGCGGCAACTGCCAACCGCGCCAGCGCATCCGTCCGAGCAGCCAGTCCGGCGTACCTTCCACTGGCTCCGGTGGCGCGAACGACAGCACCTCGGCAATGGCCGCGTTGGGCAGCAGCAGGCGTGCGCCCGAAAGCTGGATCACCACGCCGCGGATATCCGCTTCGGGGCCGACCTGCGATGGCGCTTGCGGCGCCGCGTGGGAATGCTTCGACATATCCTGTTTCCCCGGATCGGATCGCGTCATGACCAGCGCTCCGAAAGTCGTTGGGCCAATTCGACTGCCGGTGCGGTGTCACCGCCGCGGGCGGCCAGTGCGTTCGCGGCGGCGGCATCGTAGCAACCATCCGCCGCCTGGCCGGCGACCAGTGCACCCGCCCAGCTGTGTTTCATTACCGCATCGACCAGCGACGGATCACTGCCGCTGAGCAGCAGCACCGCGCTGTCCGCGGACGGCAGCGCGGACAACAGTTCGCCACCCTCATTGAAGCGGATGCCGGTATTGCCTGCATCAACGCCGACATCGGCGGGAAGGATGTAGACAAATCCGGCGTGCGCCGTTTGCCCCGGCACGGCCAGTTGCACCGGCGCCTGGGTGGCCCGCTGCATCTGCGCCACGAGCTTGTCGTAGCGTGCACCGTCGAGACGTTGCTGGATCAGCACCGGTCGCGCGAACTCTACCGGCAGCGCGCCAAGCAGTTGCCGCACCGCGTCCGGGCCGCCAATGCCGGCCAGTACCAGCACCGCGCCGGACGCCTGCTCGGGACCGCGCACCGGGGTGTCGTCGACCAGTTCCAACCCGGAAATCCGGCTCTCCAGATCGCTCAGGTCGCGCTTGAACTTGTGGTTGGCCTCGTGGCTCTCGGTAACGATTTCACTGTCACCGTCGTCGAGCGTGAGGTTGCCGAAGCGCGAGGCTGGAACGGATTCGGACGTCGCCTGTCCGACCTCCGGAGCGGCGGGCTCCGTGACGGGATCGGGCGATGCGCTCAGATCGACTTCGGCGGGTTCGACGTCGGTCGACATGGACAGTTCGGGAGCCTCGGCCACGGCCGGGTCGAATGCGGTTTCCAGGCTGGTTTCGGTTCCGAATTCGGTTTCGAAGTCGACTTCCAACCCGCTGTCGAACTCGGCCATCACCGGGTCGAACGGGTTGTGCCCGGCCGCCGGCTCGTCCGCATGCGGCGCGGACACGGCCGTCTCCAGTTGCAATCCGGCAGCGTTCCCCGGAGCGGCAGGTTCCGGCTCGAACCCGGCAACATCCTCCGACGCAATCACCGGCGCGGCTGTGGTCGCGGCGTCGATCTCATCCGGTTCACGCCCGGGCGGAAGGACATCGCCGTGGCGCTGCAGCTTGGCGACCAGGTGACGTTGCCAACGTGCCACGTCCCAGCCTTCGCGCGAGGCGGCCAGCTCGGCCTCCTCGTAGATCACGTCCACGGCGGGGTCGAACAGCACGTCGTCGAAACGATCGAGCACGTTCTCGGTCGCCGTATCCAGCGCCACCAGTACCACCTGCGGCGCGGCGGCGACCAGCGCCGGCAGTTCCAGTACGGTCGGGTCGGCTTCGAGCACCTGTTGGGCGCCCGATTGCTCAAGCACGTCGCGCAGGCGTTCGCATGCCACACCGGGCCGTGCCAGCAGGGCGACCCGCAGCGCCTCAGCCACCATGTCGGCGCTCGATTCCGAGCAACTCGAACACGTTCCGCATCAGTTCGGGTTCCTGGTAGGGCTTGCCGAGGTAGCGATCGACACCGATGTCCATCGCGCGCTGGCGGTGCTTGTCGCCGGTACGCGAGGTGATCATCACGATCGGCACGTTGCGCAGACGCGGGTCGGCCTTCATGTGGGTGGCCAGTTCGTAGCCATCCATCCGCGGCATCTCGATATCGAGAAGCATCAGGTCCGGCACCACGTCGATCATGCGTTCGAGCGCATCGACACCGTCCTTCGCGGTGGCGACCTCGAAGTTGTTGCGCTCCAGCACGCGGCCGGTGACCTTGCGCATGGTGACGGAGTCGTCGACCACCATCACCAGCGGCACTTGGCGATGCTCCACCACCGGTGCCGGCGCGGCGCGCAAATCGCGCGGCAGCGTGGCATGGCGGCGGACCAGAGGCGCGATGTCGAGGATCACGACCACGCGGCCGTCGCCCATGATCGTTGCGCCGAAGATGCCCGGCACCGAAGCAACCTGCGGACCGACCGGCTTGACCACGATTTCGCGATTGCCGATGACCTGGTCGACGGTGACCGCGGCATGCAGGTCACCGGAACGGATCAGCAGCACCGGCATCTGCAGTTGGCCTTCGGCCTTGGCAGTGCCGTGGCCAACCAACTCGCCGAGGTCGTGCACGATATAGTCGTCGCCGCCATAAGCATAGCGGGCGTCGAGCGGCTGGCTGTTGGCGTCGACCAGGTCCTCGCGGGCGATGCGACCCACGCCGCGGACCGAGGCGATCGGCACCGCGAAGGTGGTCTCGCCAATCTTGACGAACACTGCCTGGGTGACCGCGAGGGTCTGCGGCAGGCGCAGGGTGAAGCGCGTGCCATGGCCCGGGTTCGAGTGGATGTCGAGCAGGCCACCAAGCTGGCGCACCTCGCTGGCCACCACGTCCATGCCGACGCCGCGGCCCGCCAGGCGGCTGACCGCGTCGGCGGTGGAGAAGCCGGGCTCGAGGATCAGCGCGTCGAGGTCGGAGTCGCCCAGCACCGCGTCGGCGCGGACCAGTCCACGCTCCTCGCCGCGACGACGGATCGCCTCGCGGTTGAGACCGCGACCGTCATCGGCGACTTCCAGTACGACTTCCGAACCTTCGCGACGGATCGCGATGCGGACGCTGCCTTCCTCCGGCTTGCCCGCCTTCCTGCGCTCGGCCGGCGTCTCCAGGCCATGCGCGACCGCGTTGCGCAGCATGTGTTCCAGCGGCGCGGTCATGCGCTCCAGCACGTTGCGGTCGAGCTCGCCCTGCGAACCGTCGAGCTTGAGCTGGACCTGCTTGCCCAGTTCGCCGGAGGCCTGCCGGATAACCCGGCGCAAACGCGGCAACAAGGCATCGAACGGTACCATGCGCGTGCGCATGAGGCCTTCCTGCAGGTCGGAACTGACTCGCGACTGCTGCAGCAGCAGGGTCTCGTACTGGCGCGTCAGGTCATCGAGCGTGCCCTGCAGGCTGTTCTGATCGGCCGCCGATTCCGACAACGCGCGCGAGAGCTGCTGCAGGGTCGAGAAGCGGTCGAGTTCGAGCGGATCGAACACCTGCTCGGCGTCCTCGGCCTCGCGCTGGTAGCGGGCGACGATCTGCGCCTCGGTTTCCATTTCGAGGCGACGCAGCTGGTCGCGCATACGGATGTTGGTCGCACCCATTTCCGCGATCGCGCCACGGAACGCACCGAGTTGCTGCTCGAGGCGGGCACGGTAGATCGCAACTTCACCGGCGTAGTTGACCAGACGGTCGAGCAGGTCGGCGCGGATGCGTACCTGCTCCTGCGGTGCGCGGACGCCGATGTCATCCTCGTCGCCGGCCTGGGCCTCTTCCATCGGCGCCGACAGCGGAGCGAGATCGGCGCTGCCGGTGTCGATGGCCGCTTCGCGATAGGCGAATGCGGGTGTCGACGGTTTCGCGGCCGGAGCCAAGGCTTCGACCGGCGCGGAGGATTCGACTTTGCTGACCGGTGCCGGGGAGTCCGGCGCCGCGTGCAGCAGGCTTTCACCACGCGAACGCGCGTCGAACTCGGCGATCAAACGCTCCGGCATGGCGATGGCGCGGCGATCACCAACCCGGGTGATCATCGCGTGCAGGCGATCGAAACCGCGTTCGAGCAATGGCACGCCATCGGCGCCGAGGTCGCAACGCTGGTCGACCACGGCTTCGAGCAGCGACTCCATGGCGTGACCGAGCTCGCCCACCGCCATGATGCCGGCCATGCGTGCACCGCCCTTGAGCGTATGCAGGTCGCGCTGGAGCCCGACCAGCGACTCGCGCGAGGTCGGTGCCTCGCGCAGTTCCGCCAGCATCGCGTCGGAGTGGTCGAGCAGGTCGCCGCCTTCCTCGACGAAGATATCGACCAGTTCCGGGTCGAGGTCGTCCAGATCGAGTGCTTCGTCGGGGTCGGTGACCGCGGCCAACGAGG
>JBOHYC010000115.1:0-9566 GCA_050737755.1 Lysobacter sp. | reverse complement strand
CGTCGTAGGTGTAGTTGTCGTTGACCCGCAGCTTCCAGCTGCCATTGAGCGACTCGCTCGACAGGTCCACGGTGTAATCGCCGATCAGGTCGTTGGCACTGCCGCCGCCGCGGTTGTGCAGGTTGTAGAGGCTGCCGTCGGGCGCGACCAGGTCGACCCGCAGGTCGCCGCGATAGCTGTGGCGGATATCGACCGACACCACCGCATCGGCCGGCGCGTTGCCAGTGCGGCCGGACACGCTGATCGGGCTTTCGACAGTGGCGTTGTCGTTGACGTCAAAGTCGGTGGCGTTTTCATAGGTCTGGCGTCCGTCGCCACCACCATCGTCACCGCCGCCGACCACGTAACTGCCCACCAGGCCGACGCCGCTGAAGGCCTGGTAGGCCTTGACCCGCACATGCCAAGTGCCGGCTTGGGGCGCGGCGAAGCTGCAGGTCTCGGCGTTGCCACTGCGATACGGCCGGCAGTCGTACGAGCTGTCGGTCGGTGTGCTGCCAAAGTTGACGTACAGGTCGGCGTCGCCATTGCCACCGGAAATCACGAAGTCGAGATCGCTGGCACCCTGCGGGACTTCCAGCGTGTAGACGACATCGCTGCCTGTACCAGCCGACAAGCCGCTCACCGGCACGCCGTTCTCCAGCACGTTGCCCTCGTCCGGCGGATCCGTGTCGCCGCCGCCTTCGGTCTTGGCCAGCTCGCCAAGGAAGGCCAGCCCGAGCTTGGCCAACGACACGCTCGGCTGGGCGGTACCGCCCATGTTTGACAGGGTGTCGTACGGGGTGTGGATGTCGTTGTTGAAGCTGGCCTCGAACATCATCGCCGCCGGATAGCCCGCGCTGGTCCACGAGGCGTGGTCGGAGCAGCCGTAGCCGCAGGTGTAGGTACCGCGCGTCAGCCCGAGCGGCGCCAGGTACTCGTCGAAGATGTCGCGCAGGAACTGTTGCAGGCCGGCGTTGGAGTAGTCGGTCAGCAACTGCATGTCGACCGACGCACCCGATGCGTAATTGGTCATGTCGAGCTGCAGCACACCGACCACGTCCTGGCCCTGGTTGGCGAAGGACTGGGCGATCGCGTTGGAGCCGCGCAGCCCGACTTCCTCGGCGGCGTAGCCCATGAACTTGACCGTGCGCCGCGGCTTCCAGTCGCCGGCCAGCGCAACCATGATCACCTCGGTCAGGGTGGCGATACCGGATGCGTCGTCATCGGCGCCGGGCGCGTCCATGTTGTTGCCACTACCAGAACTGGAGATCGAGTCGAGGTGGCCACCGAGCACGACGATCTCGTCGGCCAGGTCGGTGCCCTCGATGGTCAGGATCACCGACGGTTGGGTCGAGCAGTTGCTGCAACCGGTGAACAGCTCGGCACTGGCATCGCTGCGGCCACTGGCGAGTGCCGCCCAGCTGTCGCGGATCCACTCGGCCGACTGCCGGCCCGAGGTACTGGCGTAATAGCGGTTCGGGTAACCGTTGGACAGGTGGTCGATGGTCGCGCGGATGCGGCTCTCCTGCACCTGCGGCAACCACGGGCCGACCGTGGCCTGGTTGTCGACGCTGTAGTCGGCGAAAGCCGTTGCGATGGCCTGTGCGCTTTGGTCATTGGCGAGAAACGCCTCGGCCTCGGCGCGGCTGGCGAACGCGAAGAAGCCACCGCAGCGGTGCTCCTGTGCATGGATCTGCCGGCTCACGGCGGTCAGCTGGTGCGCCTGTATCTGCGAGATCACCAGCGTGTTGCCGATACCGTCGCTCTCGGTGCTGGGCGCGCTTGCGATGGTTTGCAGACCGCGCTGGTAACTGTCGAGCGAGGTGACGATGTAGACCGGCGCAAAAGGATCGTGGGCGAGCCGTTCGGTCAGTTCGGGGCTGGCGTGGTGGTGGTCGCCGGCCTGCGCGTGGGCTCCGCCCGCGAACAGGGTTGCCGCGACCAGCGCGGCCAGCAATCGGGTGTTGCGGTTCATTGGGACACTCCTTGTGGAACACCGGTGACCCGGCGTCTATCCGTGCATTGCGATGGGTTCGACAACGCCCCCTGTCCGGATTCCCCCACCAACCCGGTCGATGCCTCGTACTGGCAATCATTGCCAGCCCGTCGACGCTACGCGCCCCTGCCCGCTCGACTCAAGCTGCAGGCGCAGCAAAACCGCGCATCAAGGCGTGATGCGCGTCATGAATCCATGATTTTCGCTGCCGCGCCGAGGCGGCACGCGCTCAGAACATCCCGGTTTCCAGCCGTGCCGCTTCCGACATCATGTGGCGTCCCCACGGCGGGTCGAACACCAGGTCGACGTCGGCCTCGACCACGGTCGGGATCATCTCGATCTTGTCGCGCACGTCCGACACCAGGATCTCGCCCATGCCGCAGCCCGGTGCGGTCAGGGTCATGTCGATATGCACCAGGCGCTGCCCGGTGTGCTCCGGATGCGGCGAGATCGTGGCGGTATAGACCAGCCCGAGGTCCACCACGTTGATCGGGATCTCCGGATCGAAGCAGGTGCGCAGTTGCTTCCAGACCAGTTGCTCGACCGCCTCGTCATCGGCGCCCTCGGCCAGTTCCAGCGGTTCGGCGGGTTCCTTGCCGATGGCGTCGGCATCCTTGCCGGCAATCCGGAACAGGTTGCCCTCGACGAACACGGTGTAGCTGCCACCGAGCGCCTGGGTGATGTAGCCGACGCTGCCGGCGGGCAGGTTGACCACCTCGCCCTGCGGCACGAGGACGGCGGCGCAATCGCGCTCGAAACGGACGGGTTCGCTGCTGCGGGAGTACATGTGGGCGGCGCCGGGTCTGTGTAAACGGAAGTAGGACCATTCTAGTCCAATATGACGAAAACCCCACTCCGGCTATGCTCCGGGCTGGCGCGGCCGGTGATGGTCGGACGTCACCCCCGCATTCCCAAGGCGACCCCACTGCATGAGTCCACGTACATGACCGCATCCGTTCCCGGCCGTCCTGCGAGCCGGACCGCGCGGACATCGATTTCGTGGGTGTCATGGCCGTTGCTGGTACTGGGCGTCCTCGGCTTCGCCGCGGCGTGGGTCACGCTGGGGATCTACAACGGCTCGCAGAACAGCTGGATGGCGGTGCTCGGCGCGCTCGACATCGCCTGGATGCTACGCCTGGGCGGCTGGCCGCGCGGACCGGCGCGGGTCGCGGCCGCGCTGTTCGCCACGATTGCGATCGTGGTGCTGGCCAACTGGGGGATCATCGCCGCGCAACTGGGCGCGATGCTCGGGCTCATGCCATGGGCATCGGCGCTGAAGCTGGGGTTCCACCATGCGTGGACGCTGGCGCAACTGGCCAACGGCGCCGGGGACGTGGCCTGGCTGCTGCTGGCGCTACTGGTGGCGGCGGTCACCGCGCGCTGAGCGCCGCCGCCGGCGACGGCCTCAGTGCCCGCCGTCGAGCGCCTTCAATTCCGATACCAGCGCGCTCGCCATCTCGGCGCCATCGCCGTACAGCATCCGGGTGTTGTCGGCGTAGAACAGGGCGTTCTCGATGCCGGCGAATCCGGTGCCCTTGCCGCGCTTGATCACGATGGTGTTCTTCGCATTGACCACGTCGAGGATTGGCATGCCGTAGATCGGGCTGGCCGGGTCGGTCTTGGCCACCGGGTTGACCACGTCGTTGGCGCCGATCACCAGTGCGACGTCGGTGTTGGGGAACTCGGGATTGATGTCATCCATGTCGGCGATCAGGTCGTAAGGCACGCCCGCCTCCGCCAGCAGCACGTTCATGTGGCCCGGCATGCGGCCCGCCACTGGATGGATCGCGAACTTCACCTTGACCCCGCGCTCGATCAGCTTCTGGCTCAGCTCCCAGATCTTGTGCTGTGCCTGCGCGACCGCCATGCCGTAGCCGGGGACGATCACCACTCGTTCGGCGTAGGCCATCATCGCGGCGACGTCGCCGGCCTCGATCGGCTTCTGCGAGCCGGAAATCTCCTGCGCCTCGCCGCCGCCACCGAAATTGGAGAACAGCACGCCGCTGATCGGCCGGTTCATCGCCTTGGCCATCAGCCGGGTCAGCAGCATTCCGGCGGCGCCGACCATCATGCCGGCGATGATCAACGCCTGGTTGCCGAGCACGTAGCCCTCGAACGCCACCGCCAGTCCGGTCAGCGCGTTGTACAGCGAGATCACGACGGGCATGTCGGCGCCGCCGATCGGCAGCGTCATCAGCACGCCCAGCAGCAACGCGAGGGCGAAGAACGCGAGGATCACCGGCACATCCAGCGTCATCACCGCCCAGCCGCCGGCGACCAGCATCGCGATGAACACCAGTGCGTTGAACAGTTGCTGGCCGGGGAACATCACCCGCCGGTCGAGCCGGCCGTCAAGCTTGGCCCAGGCGATCACCGAGCCCGATAGCGACACCGCGCCGATCGCCGCGCCGAGCACGGCCAGCACCAGGGTCAGGGTCGAGGGCACCAACTCGCTGCCCTGCGCCAGCACCGGCTCACCCGGCACCAGCGCGGCGTACTTGAGCAGTTCAACCGCGCCGATCGCCGCCGCCGAGCCACCGCCCATGCCGTTGTAGAGCGCCACCATCTGCGGCATGTCGGTAATCGCGACCTTCTTGCCCGACCACCACGCCGCGCCGGTGCCGATCACCAGCGCGGTAAGGATCAGGCCGAGATTGTCGAGGTCGAGCAGGAAGGTCGCCGCGGTCGCGATGACCATGCCGGCGCCGGCCCAGCGGATGCCGCTGCGCGCGGTCTTCGGCGAAGCCATGCGCTGCAGGCCGAGCAGGAACAGCGTCGCGGCGACGAAGTAGCTCGCCGCGGCGAGCCATTGCATGCCGGTCACGGAGTATCTCCCTTGGACTTGCCGGCTGGCGGCTTGCTCGACTTGAACATGTCCAGCATCCGCTCGGTCACCACGTAGCCACCAGCCGCGTTGCCCGCGCCCAGCAGCACCGCGACGAAACCGATGACTTTCTCCAACGTGGTATCGGCGTGGCCGAGCACCACCATCGCCCCGATCAGGACGATGCCGTGGATGAAGTTGGACCCCGACATCAGCGGCGTATGCAGGATCACCGGCACCCGCGAGATGATCACGTGGCCGGCGATCGCCGCCAGCATGAAGATGTAGAGCATCGTGAATGCCTGCGCCACCGAGCCATCGCCCATCGTCCGCCCCTCCATGCAATGTCCCGCGCATCATAACCGGGCCCGGAATGTACGGAGGGATGGCGCCCCGGGTGTTCCACCGGCATGTCAACCACGGGCGGGTTCGCGCGTTTCCCCTTGCAGCAGGGAGCGCCCTATATGCTCGACCCCGTGAGCCAGCACGCCGATGACAACCCGTCCACCGTGTCGATCCAGTCGCCTGCCGACCGCGAACCCGCGCCGGCAACGCAGGACTACGCCTCGCTTGACCACTTCCTGGCCAGCATCGGCACGCGTGCGTTCCGTTTCGCCGAGATCGGCCTACGCCAGCGCGAGGATTCGCTGGACGCGGTGCAGGACGCGATGATGAAGATGCTCAAGTACCAGGACCGGCCCTCGACCGAATGGACGCCGCTGTTCTGGAGCATCCTGCGCAGCCGCATTGTCGACATCCAGCGCCGGCGCACGTTCCGGCTGCGCTGGATGGCGCCGAGCCTGGAGCGCGACGATGGCAGCGTGCCGGACTGGACCGACGACGGCCCCGACCCGTCGCGCACGCACGATGGCCGCGAAGCGTATGCGCACCTGTCCGAAGCCCTTGGGCGACTGCCGCGTCGCCAGCGCGAGGCATTCAGCCTGCGCATCCTGGAAGAGCTCGACGTCGCCACCACCGCGAAGGCGATGGGCTGCAGCGAGGGCTCGGTCAAGACCCACCTGTCACGCGCACGCGATGCGCTGCAGAAGCAACTGGAGGACTGGCGATGAACCATCGCGACAACCAATTCGATCGTGACGCCCGCGACCGCCACGCACAGGCGCTGGACCACGTTTCGCCCCAGGTCCGTGCGCGCTTGCGCGAAGCTCGCCGCGCGGCCCTGTCGTCCTCGCCAGCGCCGCACCGCTTCGGCTGGCTGCTCGCCGGCGGCACCGCCGCGGCCGCACTCGCGCTCGTGCTTGTTTCGCAGCTGCAGCCGATGGCGCCGGACGCCGCCCCGACGCCCCGAATGGCCAGCGCCGACACGGCGGTCGCGGCGCCTGCGCTCGACGCGCTCGAACGCGCCAGTCAGCGCGCCGAGATCGACAGCGAAATCGACGGCATGCTCGCGGCACTCGACGAGAACCCCGACCTTTACCTGTGGCTGGCAGCCAACGACGACACCCTGCCACCGCCTTCGGACTACTGACCATGAACCACCCGAACCGACGTACCCTAACCCACCTCGCACCGCGCCGTCTGTGCTGGATCCTGCTGGTCGCACTCGCGATCGGCCCGTGCCTCGCGCTGGCCGCGCCGCAGCAAACCATGCCGGCCTGGGACCAATTGAGCGACGCCCAGCGCGAGCAATTGATCGCTCCGGTCCGCGAGCGCTGGAACGCCGAACCTGAACAACGCCAGCGCCTGCTCGAACGCGCGCAGCGCTGGCAGGAGATGACGCCGGAACAGCGCAAGCACGCCCACCGCGGGGTCCGGCGCTGGCAGCACATGTCACCCGAACAGCGCACCGAGGCGCGAGCGCTCTACGCCCACATGCGCACCCTCGACGACGCCGAACGCAAGGCACTCAAAGCCGAATGGCGGGCAATGACGCCGGAACAGCGCAAAGCCTGGGTGACGGCGAACCCCGCGCCAGCCCGCGACGGCGAGGAATAGCCGCTTACGCGGTGGCGACAGGCGCGGCGGTCGGCGCCTCGCCGGCACGTTCCGGCCACACCGTCTTCGCCAGCAATTCATCGTCCCAGTCGAACGCCAGCGCGCCGTCGCGCAGAAGCAGGCTGGCGAAATTGAACACGTTGCGGGCGTACATCTCGCTGGCATGGACCGCGCCGCTGCTGGCGAGGTTGAGCGGTCCGGCGAGGGTGACGCCGCCGATATCAAGCGTCTCGCCCGGGCGGGTCGCTTCGCAGTTGCCGCCACTCTCGGCCGCGAGGTCGACGATCACGCTGCCCGGCTTCATGCCCGACACCATTTCCGCACTGACGATCTTCGGTGCCGGCCGACCTGGCACCGCCGCGGTGGTCACGACCACATCGATTCCCTTGAGATGCTCGCCCAGGCGGCGCTGCTGTTCGGCGCGCTCGTCGTCGGTAAGCTGGCGCGCGTAACCGCCCTCGCCCGCGGCGCTGACACCGAGGTCGAGGAACTTGCCGCCAAGCGACTCGATCTGCTCGCGGGTCTCCGGCCGCACGTCGAAACCCTCGACCTGCGCACCCAGCCGCCGCGCGGTTGCGATCGCCTGCAGCCCGGCAACACCGGCACCGACCACCAGCACCTTGGAAGGCCGGATCGTGCCGGCAGCGGTGGTCAACATCGGAAAGAAACGCGGCGCCAGCTGGGCGGCGATCAGTACCGCCTTGTAGCCCGCCATGCCGGCCTGCGAACTGAGCACGTCCATCGATTGCGCGCGGGTGGTGCGTGGCAGCCGCTCGAGCGGGAATGCCACCAGCCTGCGGTCGGTGATCGCCGCGGCCCGTTCGGGATCGGCCTGTGGCGCCAGCAGGCCGATGAGCACCGTCCCTTCGCGAAGTTGTTGCAGTTGCGCGGCAACAGGTGGCTGGACACAGAGCACCAGATCGGCCTCGCCGAGCGCCGCGGCGGCATCGGCCACCGGTTCCGCACCGGCCTGGGCGTAGGCATCGTCGACAAACCCGGACGCGAAACCGGCGCCGCGCTCGATCCTGACCCGCGCTCCCGCGGCCACCAGTTTCTTCGCCGTTTCCGGAGTCAGTGCGACCCGGCGCTCACCGGGTGCGGTCTCGCGGGCGACACCAATCGTGATCCTTGCCTCGGCCATTGCCCACGCTCCGTACGGTTCGCCGCATCGTAGCGAATGCCTCCCGGCGATGCGATCGCCGGCGACGCCTTGGGCGCGTCAGTGCCGGGTGGCGCCGTCGAGTTGCTCGCGCATGTGGCGCATGGCCTGCTCGAACGCGGTCGGTTCGCAACCGATCTGCAGGCGGCTTACGGCGGACAACTGCGCGAGTTCTTCGACCGACGCGACGAGCACCCGCAGGCCGCGCCGGTTGACCATCAGCCGGCGCCGGCTCAACGGGCTGACCCAGGCGACCTTGGCGTCGACCGTCTCGCCCTGCAGGTCGGTCAACTGCAACCAGTCGCCCGGCTGCAGCTTGCCCATGCGCTCGAGCATGGCCGGATCGACCTTCGCGGCATCGGTCACGGCGTCCAGCCACAACCCGCGCTCGGCCGCATCGTCCTCGGCCTGCGATGCCGGCGGAGCGTGCAGGTCGCGCGGTGCATTCGGATAGACCAGGCCTTTCACCAGCACCGCCAGCCCGTGTTCGGCGGCGCTGTGGTCGAGTCCCGAACTGCCCAGGCAGGCGACGATCGCCGGTTCCAGCGCGAGCAGGCGTTCGGCGAGGTCACGGCCACGGCCATCGGCGGCGATCCGGTCGGCTTCGACCAGCGCATCGCCCAGGCGCACCGCCTGGGTGAACGCCTCGGCCTCGTCGCCCTCGCGCAGCAGGGTCTGGACCAGGTGATGGCGCCACGAAGTGCCTAGGAACTCGGATACCGCGTGGCTCAGCGGCGGCGCGGCCAGGCGCCGGGTGAGCACCGCGTCGGCCTGCTCGCGGGCATGGTTGAGGCGCTCGCGGCCGTAGGTCGCCTTGGCTGCGCGCTCGGCCTGCAGTTCGATCCGGCGGCGTTGCTGCTGCAACAGCGCGTCGAGTTCGGCGTGGGCGGTCTCGAAGATCGCCAAGTCCTCGTTGTATTCCGACACCACCCGCTGCGACGCCGCCGCAGCGCGATCAAGCAACTCGCGCTCCTGCGGGGTTTCGGCGCGGTTGCCCGCGCAGGCTTCGGTGATGGCATCGAGCAGGCGCCGCGCCGGGTGGGACGGCTCCACGAACAACGCCTGGTCGGTCATCGCCACCTTGACGTACGGCAGCACCAGCCGCGCGTAGAGCCGGCGGGCACGGTCCTGCAGCTGGTGGCTGGTGAACAGTGAATCGAACAGCAGCGCGACCAGATCGATTGCATCCTCTTCCTGCGCACTGAAGCTGATCTTTTCCGGATCCATGCCCAGCCGGCGCGAGCCGTCATTGAGCTGGTCACGGATGGTGCCCGCGAGGCGGCCGGATCCGGCCAGCGCGCGTGCAAACACATCCGCGGCCTCGCCCTGCAGCAGCGAAGCCACGCTGACGACCTCGTCGACCCGCAACTGCCGGCGCGCGGCCGGTGGTGGAGCGACGACCTGCGGAGCCTCGGCCAGCGGATCCTTGTCCGCGGCGGATTGCAGCGCTCCCTCGCGCCAGGCGTGGAGCATGCTGCGCAATTCATCGAGTTCGGCGGGGGTCGCGCTCTCGCCAGCGCCCTGGTAGCCATAGCCTTGCGCAGGTGCCGCGCCGGAATAATGGCCCTCGGCGCCGGTGGCCGGACCGCCCGGGCCGGGTCCATGGCCGGAATGCATACCGCCGCCGTAACCGCCTCCCTCACCCGTACCCG